>CAZCSL010000004.1:0-91964 GCA_964501415.1 uncultured Candidatus Izemoplasmatales bacterium | reverse complement strand
CTTTTAAGACCTCACTATATACCACTATTTTATCATGGAGATAAAAATAATGCGAATGCTTATCGCTTATTTAAAAAAGGCTTTAAAACCGTTGTTTTTTATGATGCATTCAAGTACAATAAGTTTAATTCATATAGATTTGACAATACGGGTCGAACGTCTCTACCCCAAGACCGTAAATTTTGGGACTATGAATGACTTTTTTGTCATTGATGGACGTTCGCATGAATGTCTTTTTTTTGGAGGAATTTCATGTTGCACGATAAGATCATCGTCTTAGACTTAGGCAGTCAAACCAATCAGCTAATCGCACGAAGAATACGTGAAAAAGGCGTTTATAGTGCGCTTTATCCCCATACCACAAAAGCGCGTGAGATTGAAGAATTAAGCCACGTTAAAGGGATTATCTTAAGCGGTGGACCCAGAAGCGTCTATGATCAAGACGCCCTTTACATCGATCCTGATATCTTTAAGTTGGATATCCCGATACTCGGGATTTGTTATGGCATGCAGCTTTTGACCAATCATATCGGGGGCACTATCACCAAGACAGAAAAGCGCGCTTATGGTAAGGCGTCGATTGAATTGATGCAAAAAAGCCGTTTGTTAAAAGGCCTTGAAGCCAAAGAATCGGTTTGGATGTCTCATGGCGATCATGTGACGGCTTTACCTAAAGACTATCACATCACCGCAAAAAGTCCTTCATGCGACATTGCGGCGTTTGAAAATGAAACGCAAAAACACTACGCGGTTCAATTCCACCCAGAAGTTGTGCACACCGAAAAAGGGCCCTTGATTCTCGATAATTTCATCTTTGATATTTGTGATGCCAAAGCCAATTGGACGATGGAAAACTATATCGAGGCTCAAATCAAGATCATTCAAAACAACACCAAAGACAAACGCGTTATCTTAGGCTTAAGCGGTGGCGTGGATTCATCGGTAACCGCTGTTTTACTGCATAAAGCGATCAAAGACCGTTTGACATGCATATTCGTCGATCATGGGTTGTTGCGGGAAAACGAAGCCCAAGAGGTCATGGCTATGATGAAAAGCTATGGTTCTTTAGATATCGTCAAAATCGAAGCTCAAAAGACTTTTTTAGAGGCGTTGAAAGGGGTAAAAGACCCTGAAGAAAAACGAAAAATTATCGGCAATACCTTTATCAAAGTGTTTGAAAAAGCAGCCAAAGATATGAAAGATGTTGCTTATCTTGCCCAGGGCACCTTATATACCGATTTGATTGAAAGTGGTACCAAAACCGCTGAAACCATCAAATCGCATCATAATGTCGGAGGATTACCCAAACATATGCATCTTGATTTGATTGAACCCTTAAATAACCTGTTTAAAGATGAAGTTAGAGCTTTAGGTGAGGTTTTAGGCATGCCTGATGCGATGATTCATAGGCAGCCTTTTCCCGGACCGGGCCTAGCCATTAGAATCATCGGTGAGGTCGATGAAGAGAAATTACGTATGTTAAGAAAAAGCGATTTAATTTTGCACGAAGTCATCGAAGCCGATAATTTAAAAAGCAGCATTTGGCAGTATTTTACCGTCTTAACACCGCTTAAAACCGTCGGGGTGATGGGAGACCGCAGGACTTATGAACACGTCCTTGTCGTCAGAGCCGTCAGTTCAAAAGATGGCATGAGCGCTGAGTGGGCGAAGATTCCCCATAGCACCTTAGAAACAATATCCAGCCGTATCGTCAATGAAATCAGCGGCATCAACCGTGTCGTTTATGATATCACCAACAAACCCCCAGGTACCATAGAATGGGAATAAAAAAGGAAGTGAAGAGATGCCTAATTTAAAAGAAGCCTTAACGTATGATGATGTTTTATTGGTCCCTAGTTATTCAGACGTCTTACCCAAAGAAACCAACCTAAAAGCCAAACTAACCAAAAATATCACTCTTAACATCCCCGTGTTATCCTCAGCGATGGATACCGTTACAGAAAGTGCGATGGCCATTGCGATGGCAAGACAAGGTGGGCTTGGCTTTATACACAAAAACCTAAGCATCGAAGCCCAAGCGACTATGGTCAATCAAGTGAAATTGAGCGAAGCGGGCATGATTAAAAAACCGATCACCTTAAAAAAAGAACAAACCTTAGCGGAAGCCGAACAGCTAATGAGTCATTATAAGATATCTGGTTTCCCTGTGATCGATGAAGCGGGTAAAATAATCGGCATTTTAACCAACCGCGATATGCGTTTTCAAGATGACTTAAACCAAAAAGTCGCCTGCGTGATGAGTAAAGACAATCTCATCACCGCGCCTGTGGGCACCACGCTTAAAGCGGCCAAAAGCATTTTACAAAAACACCGCATTGAAAAACTGCCTATCGTAGATGAAACAGGCCATCTAAAAGGGCTGATCACCATTAAAGATATCGAAAAAATCAAAACATACCCAAGTGCCGCCAAAGACCAAGAAGGCAGACTACTGGTTGGCGCAGCCATCGGGGTTTCAAATGATTCCTTGGCGCGCGTTGATGCGCTTGTCGATGCAGGGGTCGATATCATCACCGTCGATTCAGCGCACGGTCATTCCAAAGGGGTGATCGAGATGGTTAAAACGATCAAAAAACGCCATAAAACCTTGGACATTATCGCCGGTAATATCGTCACCAAAGAAGCCGCTTTAGCGTTAATTGAAGCGGGCGCTGATGGGCTTAAAATTGGCGTGGGTCCCGGTTCAATATGTACCACGAGAGTAATCGCTGGGGTAGGTGTACCACAAATCACAGCGATTTTAGATATTTATGAAGTTGCCAAAGCCAAAATGATTCCGATTATTGCCGATGGCGGTATTAAATATAGTGGCGATATCGCAAAAGCTTTAGCCGCTGGGGCCGATACCGTCATGTTAGGTAGCTTACTGGCTGGGTGTGCTGAGGCACCGGGCGAAGAGATTTTATACCAAAGCCGTAAGTACAAAATCTATCAAGGCATGGGATCGATTGCGGCAATGAAACGGGGTTCAAATGATCGTTATTTTCAAAGTGAACACAAAGAAGCCAAAAAACTGGTCCCCGAAGGCATCGAAGGTAGGGTGCCTTATAAAGGTAGCGTCGAAGACGTTATCTATCAATTAATTGGAGGCTTGCGCTCTAGCATGGGCTATTGTGGGGCTAAAGACTTAGAGGCATTTAAACAAGCAAAATTAATCAAAATTACCCAAGCGGGTTATATTGAAAGTCATCCGCATCATATCGAATTAACCCAAGAAGCCCCTAACTACCATAAATAAAACGCTATGCCACCGCATAGCGTTTCTTTTTTATCTACCTAAGGCCGCAGATTTACCTGCAACAGCGCCAAACACGAAACAATCGGTAATCGCCATTGACCCTAGTCGGCTTTTACCATGGATGCCGCCGGTGATTTCACCGGCCGCATAAAGCTTATCAATGACTTGATTCTCCTTATTAAGCACGCGGGCCAATGAATCAATTTTTAACCCGCCCATGGTATGGTGCGTTTTCACTTGGATTCGCATCGCATAAAAGGGGGCGCTTTCTATCGGCTTATGTGCCTCAAGGGGTTTATTAAAATCATCATCTTTTTGGTTCTTGACAAAGGTATTAAAACGATTAATCGTATCCAAAAAAGGCTTTTCTTTTATGTTTTCGCCCTTGGCTAAGGCTTCTAAAGTTTCATACTTTCTGACGACTTGTTTTTGCAAGGCTCTTTTTATATCTCTAGGACTTTCATCCAGGGCTTTTTGATCAGTTAATATAACGATTGGGTCTGCTTCTTTTAAAATGGCATCCGCTAAAATCCCGCGGTCTGAGAGTTCATTTACAAACCTAAGACCCGTCTTGGCATTGATTAAAACCCCTTTAGGTAGGGCTATATAATCGGCAAACAAAGGCCCATCTCCAAAGCCTTTCTCCTCAGGAGAAGTCCATGGCGCTAATTGGATATGGTGCATGCCAACCAGTTGTGCCTCCATTTCGATGGCAAGACGCATGACCTCAGCGCTCGCAGACGGTTTATTGGTAGAATCAATTGATTGATCTAAACGCTGATCAAACTGTTTGCGAAAATCAACATCCGCAGAAAATCCTCCTGTGGCCAACACAACGCCTTTTTGGGCCATAATAATAGATTCTTGATCTGAAAAAGGCTGTTTGAACCGGTAATGACTATCGCATAATACGCCTTCTAAGGTATTTTCTTTTTTTAAAAAAGCTTTGACGTAATGTTGCGTGCGAATCTCAACGCCAAGTTTTTTAGCCAAGGCTTCTAAGCGCTTGATAAAGGGTCTACCACTTGGGGGTCCTTCAGGTGAGTGACTTCTGGGTTTGGTATGTCCACCGAACAGTTCTACGTCTTTGCGGTAAGGCACTTTTAAAACCTCTTTGGTCCAATTAAACACATCCAAAGCTTGATCACATAAAACATCAACTAACGCTTCATCGCTTAGAGGGCCACCACTTTTTAAAATATCGGCTTTCATCAACTTAGCATCATCATCAATGCCGAGCTTTCTTTGAAAAGACGTCCCCGCAGCGGCAATACCACCATCACTAATAACAGAGTTGCCACCGAGGGTCTTCATCTTTTCTAACAAGACTACAGAAGCCCCTTGTTCTTTTGCGGTGATGGCGGCTTTTAATCCCGCAAAGCCTGAACCGATTACGATCACATCAAACACTTCTTGTTTCATTCAATCAACCACCTTAGATTACGCTAGGTTTATGAGTCTTATTATATATAAAAACCTAACACAAAGAAATAGGCTCGATGCATTTCCATAGAGATTTTATCGTCCCATCAGCCTTAAAAGCCAAAAAAAAGCTGTGATGGGGTCATCACAGCTCAATTCAATTATTTTGTGAAAATCTCTTTTAAGATATCCAAAGCCCAGTCTAAATCTTCTTTCGTAATAACTAGTGGGGGTGCTAAGCGAATCGTATGAACGTGGGTTTCTTTAGCGAGGATACCTTTTTCTTTCATCATCTCGGTGTACTGTCTAGCTCCACCGGCATCTTCTTTTAACTCGATAGCAATAAATAGTCCCTTACCGCGGACCTCTTTGAAAATAGGCGCATCAATGGCTTGAATGCCTTTTAAGAAATATTCACCCAGTTCTTTGGAGCGTTTGGGTAAATCTTCATCCAATAAAACGTTTAATGCCTCTTCACCCGCCGCACAAGCCAGTGGATTTCCACCAAAGGTTGAACCGTGCGACCCTGGGGTAATAACATCCATGATTTCTTTGCTACAAAGTGCTGCTGAAACCGGGATAACCCCACCACTCAACGCTTTTCCGACTAGTAAAATATCGGGTTTAACGTTATCGTGTTCATAACAGAAGGTTTTACCTGTGCGTCCAAACCCCGTTTGGATTTCATCGGCGATCAATAAAATACCGTGTTTATCACAAATTTTTCTAACTTTGCGTAAATACCCTTCATCAGGAATGATAACCCCCGCTTCACCTTGGATGGGTTCTACTAAGAAAGCGATGGTATTTTTCGTAATCGCTTTTTCCAACGCCTCAGTATCGTTAAATGGTACATGTTTGAACCCAGGCGTGTAAGGTCCATAACCTTTGGTTGCATTATCATCGTTTGAAAAGCTGACGATGGTTGTGGTGCGACCGTGGAAATTTTGATACGCCGTAATAATTTCTGCTTGATTGGCAGGAATATTCTTTTTGGCATAGCTATAACGACGAGCAATCTTAATCCCCGTTTCTACCGCCTCAGCCCCGGTATTCATCGGCAAGGCCATATCAAAACCCGATACCTCACAAAGCCGTTTTAAAAAGCGGCCCAAACGATCGTTATAAAACGCGCGTGACGTAAGTGTAAGGGTGTGTAACTGGTCTTCAACCGCTTTGATGATACGCGGATGTAAATGTCCATGATTGACCGCTGAATAAGCAGATAGACAGTCTAGATATTTCTTGCCTTCTGGGTCCCAAACCCAAACGCCTTTTGCCTCTTTGATGACAACGGGGATAGGTTTATAGTTCTTGGCCCCATATTGAGCTTCTAAATCCATACATTGTTTCGTGGTTAACATGAGAAAACACCTCTTAAATTATCTTAGTTTTTTAGTCGATATTGTTGCATGCATCTTATAAAATAGGTTTGTATACCAAGTAAAGAAAGCGCATACATTATCACCAATATTCATTGTATGTGATACCAACCATTTTGTAAAGGTCAATCACATGAAAACAAAAAAAATACCCGCTGAGATGATTAATCATCAGCGGGATCGGTTCGACAACTTTTACAATAGCCATATAAATCCAATACGTGGTTAGTAACTTTAAAATCGTATTCCTTTTGAACTTGGTTCTCAAAATACTCAACCGGGCATTCATGAATATGTTCTACCTTGCCACAAGACAGGCAAATAAGATGGTGGGCATGACTATCATGCGCTAGTTCATAAACTACCTCTTTGCGGTTTTCTTGTGCCACTTCAGAAACAATGCCTTTTTTTTGCATTTGTTCTAAGGACCGATAGATCGTTGAAAGCGACAGATTTTCAATGCTAGGTTTCAAATTATTAAATAGTTCTTCAGCAGACAAAAACTGTTCACTGTTTTCTAAACTGTGTAACATATGCAAACGAGCTTTAGTAACCTTAAGATTTGTTTGACGCAACCAAACTTTATATTTATCCATCGTAAACTCCTTTGTCCTAAATGATGCCTTCACATTTAAAGTATATCACAATCAAACCAAAATAGGTTTGCGAAAAAATGAATATCCCTTATAAACTAAAAAACGGCATTTTATGCAAGTAATTTGCATTTCATGTTTTATTTCTTACTTTTTAAGCCCTAGGTATAGTTTTTTTGGTATGAAAGCGTTTATTGCTCTTATCTAAGGGGTTTAAAGGCCACAAAACGCAATGTGAAAACCTTATGTTTTTATTGGGTTGCATAGCATGATTAAGGCCTTATGAAGCTTTTAAAAGCCTTTATTCATATCGCTTGCAATATATAACACATATGTTAATATGCAAGATGGATAGACTTTAGACAGACTAATGTCATCTTTTTATTATCAAATCATATGGAGGTACATCATGAAACACTTGGAAATTAAAAACCTCTATAAAATCTTTGGTAAAACACCCGACAAAGCTTTGGAAATGTCAAAAAACGGCGTTTCTAAAGAAGAAATTCTAAAGAAAACCGGTAATACGGTGGGTGTTAAAAACGTCTCTTTTGATGTTGAAGAAGGAGAAACCTTTGTCGTCATGGGCCTCTCGGGTAGTGGTAAATCCACATTAATTCGCTGCTTGAACCGCTTGCATGAATCGACGGCTGGTGAGATTTTATTAGAAGGAAAAAATTTATTAGACGTAGACAAAGAAGAACTGCGTAATATTAGACGTAAAAAAATGGGTATGGTCTTTCAAAACTTTGGATTGTTTCCGCACAAAACCATTATTCAAAACGTGGATTATGGTTTAGAGATTCAAAACATTCCCTTAGAAGACCGCCGTAAAAGCGCACAAGAAGTTTTAGAGTTGGTTGGTTTAAAAGGCTATGAAAACATGTATCCATCCGAACTTAGTGGTGGCATGCAACAGCGTGTTGGTTTAGCCAGAGCGTTAGTTACCGATCCAGACATATTATTGATGGATGAAGCCTTTAGCGCTTTAGACCCACTCATTAAAAAGAACATGCAAGACGAATTAATCGCCTTGCAAGAAAAGATGCAAAAAACGATTGTCTTTATTACCCATGACTTGGATGAAGCCTTAAAATTAGGTGATCGTATCGCCGTCATGTATGAAGGAGAAATCGTTCAAATCGGTACTCCAGAAGAAATATTAACCAAACCTGCCAACGATTATGTTAGAGACTTCGTTGAAAATGTAAACCGCGCACGTGTTATCCGCGCTGAGAGCATTATGAAAAAACCATTGACGGTAGTCAACTCCAAGGAAGGGCCAAAAGCCGCCTTGAGAAAAATGGAAAACGAAGGCATTTCAAGTGTCTTTGTGGTTGATAAAAACCGCGTCTTACAAGGCGTTGTTACCGCCGATGATGCTTCAAGCTTAGTAGACAAAGGCGATAAAGACTTGAAAAATGCGATCCAAAAAGTAGATTATGAAACCTCGCCTGATACCTTGATAGCTGATTTACTACCCATGGCAAGTAAAGCGACCTACCCCATTGCGGTGGTAGATGAAAAACGCAGATTGCTTGGTGTTGTGGTAAGAGTTGCGGTTATCGCGGGTATCAAAGGCGTAGACAAAGGAGATGTGGCCAATGCTTAGTAGTATATTACCGGTTCCACATATTCCGATTGGATCATGGTTTGATTCCTTAATTGACTTTTTGAGCAATTACTTTGGCTTTGTATTTGACGCCTTTGAGTTCGTAATATCTATCCTTACCGATGTGATTTTTGCCGTATTGACATTCATGCCTGATGTGGTTTACATCGTCTTGTTTACGGCCTTAGCTTATTGGCTTAGCAAAAAAATAGGCTTTGCGGTCTTTATGGTTGTCGCACTCGTGTTTGTGGTATCCCTAGGCTATTGGGAGGATATGCTATATACCTTCTCGTTGGTTATTACCGCAGCGTTTATCGCGCTGATTATCGGTATCCCTATTGGTATATTAGCCTCTAGAAGAGATAAATTACATGATTATGTCATCCGTCCCGTCTTAGACTTTATGCAGACGTTGCCAGCCTTTGTATATCTTATCCCTGCGGTATCCCTATATGGTATTGGTGAAACCCCAGGTGTCTTTGCGACGATTATCTTTGCGATGCCACCGGCAGTTAGATTAACCAATCTTGGTATTAGACAAGTCTCGAGTGAGGTTGTTGAGGCCGGACGGTCACTAGGTTCTACTGACCGCCAAATGTTATTTAAAGTACAACTACCGATCGCCATGCCAAGTATTATGGCAGGTATCAACCAAACTATTATGCTCGCTTTATCGATGGTCGTCATCGGTGCGATGCTTGGTGGTAGAGGCCTTGGTACCATCGTATATGGTGCGGTAGGCACAAACAATATCCCCGTTGGTTTCGAGTCCGGGGTTGCGGTGGTCTTGCTTGCGGTTATCTTAGACCGCATGACACAAGCCATCGGTGACAAAACGAGTGAAAAGAGATAATGCATCTCTTTCATTATAAAATTTAAATTTTTAAAAATTATAGGAGGAGTATTTTATGCTTAAAAAATTATTTGCATTAACGATCGCCGTCACATTCGCATTTACACTATCTGCATGTGACACAGGTACAGATACAGTTGAGCTCGGTTATGTTAACTGGGCAGAAGGTGTGGCTATGAACTATTTAGCCCACGCTATCTTAGAAGATGAAATGGGTTATGAAGTAGAATCTAGAATGGCCGATGCCGGTCCTATCTATGGTTCTATTGCAAGTGGTAATACCGATGCATTTTTAGATGCTTGGCTACCCTTCACCCACCAAACTTACCAAGAACAATATGGCGAATTAATCGCTGATCTTGGTTACAACTTTGAAGGAGCGAAAATTGGTTTAGTCGTTCCAGATTATGTTGATATCGACAGCATTGAAGAACTTAATGAACATGCGGATGCCTTTGATGGTGACATCGTAGGTATCGACCCAGGTGCCGGAATCATGGGTGCTGCTGAAGATGCTATCGAAGCTTATGATATGAGCGATATGAGTCTTCAAACTTCAAGTGGTCCTGTTATGGTTCAAGCACTTGCTGAAGCCATTGAAAATGAAGAATGGATTGTTGTAACCGGTTGGGAACCACACTTCAAATTTGCCGATTATGACCTTAAGTTCTTAGATGATCCAGAAGAATCATTTGGTGCTGCTGAAAACATTCATACTGTAGCCCGCGTTGATCTAGAAGATGATATGCCCGATGTAGCAGAATTCTTAAGTAATTTCTACTTAGACAGCGAAGAGCTTGGTACCTTAATGGGTATGATGAACGAGTATGGCGATGACTACACAGAATTAGAAATTGCCAGAATGTTTATGGATGACAATGAAGAACTCATCCAAAGCTGGTTACCTTAATAAGCAATTATCAATTAAAAGGCGGACGTTTGTCCGTCTTTTTTTTGTCACATAAAGAAGCGTTTTCATGTGCTTTATACATAGGTTCTTACAAATCGCTGCTAAGAACCTGCTTTAAAAACTGTTGTAAAAAGCTTGTATTCGAGCTTTTTCTTTGTTAGAATATTGAAAAATCATGCGGAGGTTTTACCATGATTAAAAACTATTTAGGACATGTTCATCATTTCTAAACTAGGTTTGCAGCTAAGAACGTACGTTCTTTAGATACAAGCCTATTTGACATTGTCATTATGATGGACTTGTATCTACCAACATTATTACCCATGCTGGATAGATGAGTCTATCCAGCTTTTTTTATTATTTAGGAGGATACCCATGAAAATAATACGTATCTTTATAAGCACTGCTATCCATCATCATCATAAATATTAGGTTTGTCATTTAACGTAACGTTAGATACAAGCCTTTATCGATATGGATAGGTGCTTGTATCACGATAGGATTTTTAATCGAGTGATGCAATATCACTCGATTTTTTTATATATTAAGGAGGACATTATGACGTTTTCAACATTAAATGATGCATTGGTTTACCACCAAGAAAAATACGAAGTACAAAAACAATTAGAAGCTCTTGTGACCGCTGAGGGTTATCAAATGATCGAGCCTGCCTATTTCGAAGACTACGATCAATTTATCAAACTTCACCAACGCGTAAAAAAAAGATCGATGGTCAAATTGAACGATGCTGAAGGGGTTATTCGTGTCTTAAGACCTGATATCACTACTTCCATGATGCGTGACATCATCCCAAAATGGCACAATGGGCTAAGATTAAAACTCTTTTATAACACGACCGTCTTTCAGTATACCCCCGAGGGCATCAAAGAACAAAAACAGTTTGGTCTTGAAGCTCTTGGTAAAAACGATGCTAGCTTAGATCGTGATGTGATGAGGTTGATTTTGCGTATATTCTCGGATTTTAAGCTTTCCTTTATGTTAGAAATCTCTTATGCGCCCTTCCTCAATACGCTCATAGCTGGGTTGAACATAAATGATCAGGATAAACATACCTTAAAAGATATCATCTATCATAAAAACCAAGCTGCTTTAGAAGAAATAGTTAAAACCTTTAAGCCTAGTTCCTATTTAGAGATTTTGAAAGTCTTATTTGATTTACAAGGTAGCTTAGATGAGATTAAAACAACGTTAAACGCCCTTGATTTGCCCAAAGATATTAAAACGTGTTTAAATCAGCTAAACGCCTACAAAAGCATTTTTGAAAAAGACACCGTTACTTTAGATTTAAGCTTGCTCTCGGCTTACGATTATTATAGCGGTCTAGTCTTTAAAGGGTACTTAAAGAACCATCCTGCGGCTGTTTTGAAAGGCGGACGCTACAATACCAAAGCCATGGGTTATGAAAAAGATGTCGATGCGATCGGTTTTTCTTTCTCGCTTGCGGCCTTATTAGAAGAGGTGATGAGACAAAATGGAAAATAGATTAGTGATTGCTTTGCCAAAGGGGCGTTTAGGCGATGATGCCATTAAACGACTCAACGCAATAGGCTTAGCCACATCCTTAAAAAAACCTTCAAGAAAACTTATTTTTGACGAAAAAAACATTCGCTATATCTTAGTTAAACCAATCGATGTCATTACGTATGTGGAAAATGGTATTGCCGATATGGGCATCATCGGTAGTGACGTCATCTTAGAACAAGACGCCGATGTTTATGAAATTATGGACTTGGACTTTGGACAATGTAAGTTCTCGGTGGCCGGGTTAAAAGAAGAAAGTCTTTATAAACCCAATGAAGTGATCAAAGTCGCCACTAAATACCCCAACGTCAGTAAGAAATATTTTCAAGCCAAGGGGCAAAAAATTGACATCATTACCATCAATGGCTCCGTGGAACTAGCGCCACTGTTGGGACTGTCCAATGTGATCGTCGATATTGTGGAAACCGGCAATACCTTAAAAGCCAACGGATTGGTGATTATTGAAGATATGGTGGATATCAGCGCCAAAACGATTGTCAACCGGAGTAGTTATCGCTTTAAGTATCAAGCGATCAACCGTTTAAACAACCAACTTAAAGCCTCATTAAAAGGAGCGAAACCATGATTAAAATATGGAATGCAAAAAAAGATCAAGCCGCTATAAATACGTTTTTAAAACGCTCACAGTTTAGCTTTGATGACATTAACCAAACCGTTGAGACGATTATCCATAACGTTAAAGAAAACCAAGATGAAGCCCTTAAATACTATAGTAAAACGTTTGATAAAGTAGACTTAGAAACCTTCAAAGTCACTCAAGCAGAAATAGATGACGCCTTTGATTCAATCGATGAACAGTTACTTCGCGCCTTTAAAAAGGCCGTTAAAAACATTACAGCGTATCACGAAAAACAAGGTTATCAACCCTTTGAAATCAAAAAAGACAATGGGGTCATCTTAGGACAAAAAGTCACGCCTATCGATAGGGTTGGTCTATATGTCCCTGGGGGCAGCGCTTCTTATCCATCGACGGTGTTCATGAACGCCATCCCTGCCTCTATTGCTGGGGTTAAAAACATCGTCATGACGACCCCACCTCAACCGGACGGTTCTATCAAACCCGCTATCTTAGTCGCCGCTAGGTTGGCTGGGGTTGATGAGATATATAAACTGGGAGGGGCACACGCGATTGCCGCGCTTTCCTTTGGCACCAAGCAAATTAAAAAAGTCGATAAAATCGTCGGTCCCGGCAACATTTATGTCTCGATGGCCAAAAAGATGCTCTTTGGCTACATCGGTATTGATATGATTGCGGGTCCAAGTGAGATATTGATTATCGCCGATGAAGCGGCTGAGCCGGATTTTATTGCGGCCGATATGATGGGACAAGCCGAACACGATTCCCTTGCATCAGCAATCCTCATCACGCCTTCTTCCGCTTTGGCCAAAGCGGTTAAAATATCTTTGAACACCATGATTGCTTCTATGGATAGAAAAGACATCATTACATCCGCTTTAAAAGATTATGGCGCTATTATCGTTGTTGAAGATCTTAAAGAAGCGATTGCATTAAGCAATCAAATAGCCCCTGAACACTTAGAAATCATGACCAAAAACCCCCTTGCGTGGTTGGATAAAATTTCTCATGCCGGCTCTATTTTCTTAGGGGCCTACACCCCTGAGCCTTTGGGTGATTATCTATCAGGTCCCAACCACACCTTACCTACCAGTGGTACCGCTAAATTTTCTTCGCCGCTTTCTACCACAGATTTTCAAAAAACTTCCGCCTACAGTTATTATCCCAAAGCAGCCTTAGATGAAGATTCGGAAGATGTGATCAACTTCGCCAATAACGAAGGCTTAAGCGCGCATGCAAACGCCATAAAACTGCGCAGAAAAAGCGGTGATAAAAATGGAAGCTAAAAAAAGCGTTCAAACTTTAAAGAGCTACCGAACTAAAGCGATACCATGGTCGGTTAAACTTGATGCCAATGAAGCGACGGTTCATCTATTAGAGGGTTTCAAAAAAACATTACCCAACGCCTTGAACCGTTATCCCGATAATCATGCCACCGCTTTAAGAAATGCCGCTTCTAGTTACTACGGCGTCCCAACAAAAAACATGATTGCGGGCAATGGGTCTTCAGAAATGCTAGAACTTATCTTTAAAACTTATTTAGAGGCGGGAGAGAAGGTATTGAGTTTTGAACCCAGCTTCACGATGTACCGAGTCTTCACCGAAATCTATAATGGTGAATATGTCCCCTTAAATACCAAAGCGCCCTTTGACTTTGATGTCGATCGTATAATTAAAGAAGCGCAAAAAATCAAACCAAAAATCATCATACTTTGTAGCCCCAACAATCCTACTGGCAGTGTATTTAAACCAGCAGAGATCAAAAAAGTCATCCAAAACACCCAAGCTTTAATCGTCGTTGATGAGGCTTACATCGAATTTTATGACCCCAAGCAATCGATGTTGAAATATCTAGATACCTTTGATCGTTTGATCGTTTTAAGAAGCTTATCCAAAGCATTTGGCCTAGCCGGTATTCGCTTGGGATTCTTACTGGCCAACCAAGCCCTAATCAGTACCATGAAGGCCGTAAAATCGCCTTATAACCTAAATGTTTTAACTCAGGCGGTTGGCCAATACGCCTTAAGTCAGCTAGATATCATCCATGAACATTTGATACGCATCAAAACTGAGCGCGATGAGATGATCACAAAGCTTCAGTCTTTAAATCTTGAAGTATGGCCTTCAAAAGGAAATTTCATCTTCTTTAAATCAAAACAAAAAGACTTATATGAAAAACTAGTTGACCGTGGGTTATTGATTCGCAAATTCAGCGCTCCCTTGCAAGATTACTACCGCTTAAGCCTTGGCGATAAAAAAGATAATGAACGTTGTTTCAATACCTTAAAGGAGGTCACAAAAGATGCGTAAAATCACGTTGAGTCGAAATACCAAAGAAACACAAATTGAGATTGCATTGAATCTTGATGGCCAAAGAAACATCGCTATCGACACCAAGGTGCCATTTTTGGACCACATGCTTAGTTTAATGGCCTTTCACGGTGATTTTGATCTTAAAATCAATGCACAGGGCGACATTGAGGTTGATGATCATCATACCGTTGAGGATATCGGTCTTTTACTCGGTGATTGTCTCAATCAAATCATCACAAAGAATAAAGGGTTGAAACGCTATAGTGAAATCACGTTGCCGATGGATGAAAGCTTAGCCAGAGTGGTGATCGATTTATCAAACCGACCTTACCTAGGCTACCGAGTGCCTTTGATCAGGGAGCGTATCGGGTCGATGGAGACACAAAATATCAAAGAGTTTTTCAAAGCGCTAAGTGCCAATGCACGCATGACGCTACATATTGATTTGTTGTTTGGTGAGAATGAACACCACAAGATTGAAGCGATATTCAAAGCTTTTGGCAAAGCGCTAAGTGAAGCATTAGTCATCGCCGGTGATGCCGTTAATTCTTCAAAGGGCGTGTTATGATGAATGTGATTATCGATTATGATGTCGGCAATTTAGCGTCTGTTAAAAAAGGGTTTGAACGCGCTGGAATAAAGACAGTCATCTCAAGTGATAAAGCGACTATCCAACAAGCAAAAGCCTTGATCCTACCAGGCGTTGGCGCTTTTAAAGAAGCGATGAAGGCGCTTAAAAACACGGGTTTAATCCCGGATATCATGGCCCATATCAAAGCGAAAAAACCTTTACTGGGTATCTGTTTGGGCATGCAGCTTCTATACCAAGGCAGTGAAGAGAATGGCTACACGGATGGCTTAGGCATATTAGATGGCATCATCAAACCGCTAAAGGGCCCTTTAAAAGTCCCGCACATGGGGTGGAATCAACTAACCTTTATGGATAAAACTTCTTTATGGTTATCGCACGTTAAAGAAGGCGATTATGTTTATTTTGTTCACTCTTATTACGCCGAGCAATTAAACGATGTTATCGCTTATGTTGATTATGGGGTAAAAATACCGGCCATCGTGGCTAAAGACAATGTCTATGGGATGCAGTTTCACCCTGAAAAAAGTGCTTTAGTTGGCTTAAACCTTCTAAAAGCCTTTAAGGAGATGATGACATGAACTTATATCCTGCCATCGATTTAAAAAACAAACGCTGTGTTCGTTTGATCCAAGGTAAGTTTGACCAAGAAACGATCTATGATAATAATCCCTTAAGCGTGGCTGAAAAATGGATAAACCAAGGAACCCGTTGGCTTCATATCATCGATTTGGATGGCGCACAAGGCCTTGGGGATAACAATTTAGATATCGTGCTTTCTATGAATAAACTGCCTGTTAAATTGCAAGTAGGGGGTGGGTTGCGCACTCTAGACAAAATTACACCTTTGTTAGAAAGCGGCATTGAACGCGTCATCTTAAGTACCGTCGCTTTAGAAAACCTTGATTTATTGAAACAAATGATAAAAAAATATCCGGGGCGTATCGTTATCTCGATTGATGCCAAAGACGGTATCGTGTATTCGCATGGTTGGCAAAAAGAAAGTAATGTGGATGCGATCACCCTCGCAAAAGAATTAAAAACGATCGGTATTAAAACGATCATCTATACCGATATTGCTAAGGATGGTATGTTAGTAGGTCCTAATACCACCGTTTATGAAAAACTAAAAAAAGAAACCCAACTTGAGATTATTGCGGCTGGGGGCATCAGTCGTCTTGATGATCTGAAAACCTTAAAAGCCATTGGACTGGATGGTGCCATTATCGGTAAGGCACTGTATGAAAATCGGATCAACTTAAAGGAGGCATTCACATGCTTGCAAGACGTATCATCCCCTGTTTAGATGTTAGAGATGGTCGGGTCGTCAAAGGCAAAAAATTCCAAGAGATCAAAGACGTTGAAGACCCTGCAAAACTCGGCAAAATCTACAGCGATGAAGGGGCAGATGAGCTGGTCTTTTATGACATTACCGCTTCTTATGAAAAACGACAAATCTCCTTAGAATTCATAGAAAAAGTAGCTAAAACGATTCAAATTCCTTTTTGTGTTGGCGGGGGGATCAAGTCTTTAGAAGATTTTGAAACCATTTTGCGAAAAGGCGCCGATAAAGTGTCAATCAATACCGCAGCTGTTTTAAATCCAAATCTGATCAAAGCCGCAAGTGAAAAATACGGTTCACAATGCGTCGTCTTATCCATTGATGTTAAACAAAACGCGGATAACCGTTATTCTGTTTATCTAAATGGAGGACGCGATAAAACTGACTTGGATGCCGTGGCTTGGGCGAAACAAGGGGTGGCTTTAGGCGCTGGTGAGTTGGTTATCAACAGCATGGATAAAGATGGCACGAAGGAAGGCTATGACATCGGCTTGTTAAAACAAATCGGTGAGGCTACCAATGTCCCCATCATCGCCTCTGGTGGGGCGGGTGAGATGCGTCACTTTAAAGAAGCCATTGAAGAGGCAGATGTCGATGGGGTTTTAGCCGCATCGGTGTTTCATTACGGTGAGATAAAAATCAAAGCTTTGAAAACTTATCTCAAACAAGCCAATATTGCCATTAGACTATAAAGGAGGTCCTTATGTTAAACCAAACAACCTTTGATATCAATACTTTAACGTTTGATCAAGACGGTTTGATTCCTGTGGTCACACAAGATGTCGATTCCAAAACGATCTTGATGCAAGCCTACATGAATAAAGAAGCCCTACAAAAAACCCTAGCGACCCAAGAAGCCCACTACTTCTCAAGAAAAAGACAAACCTTGTGGAAAAAAGGTAAGACGAGCGGACACACACAGCGCGTAATATCCTTGCATTATGATTGTGATGGTGATAGTTTATTATTAAAGGTAAGACAAAGAGGCGTCGCTTGTCACACCAACCAATATAGCTGTTTTCACAACCCCATTATGCAGGGCGAAAAACAGCCTGAAAAAGATATTTTATTCGCTTTGTTCAACTTGATTAAAGCACGCAAAGCCAACCCACAAAAACAAGGCTATACCAATTATTTATTTCAATCAGGCTTGGATAAAATACTGAAAAAAGTTGGGGAAGAAAGTAGCGAAGTCATCATCGCCGCTAAAAACGACCGTTTAGATGAACTGCGTTTAGAAACCGCCGATTTGCTTTATCATCTAGTGGTTTTACTCGTAGAAAAAGACTTGCCTTTGAATGAAATATTCAAAGAGTTAAGCGAAAGGATGCGCGCCAATGAAAAGACCGATCATTGATCAACACGTTCACACTAATTACTCACCCGATGCCAATAAAGAGGCAAGCTTTGAAGCCTATATAAAAACGGCCAAAATGATGCAGTTACCTGGGATTACTTTTACCGATCACATCGACTTACAAACCCCCGTTGAATTGTTCGAGGATTATCCTGATTATGAAACTTACCTAAAAGAAATCCAAGCCCTTAACCGCGATGATTTTTTCGTGCGCATGGGCGTTGAGGTCGGATACCAGCCTAAGATTAAAGACGCTTTAAATGATCTCATCAATAAGCACCCTTTTGATTTTGTGATTGCTTCTATTCATGCCGGCGATGGTTTAGACTTTTACAATCAAGACTTCTTTAAGGGCAAAAGTCAAAAAGAAGCTTACAAAAGATACTTTGAAATCCTGCTTGATATGGTCGAGAATTATGATAATTATGACGTAGTGGGGCATCTAGATTACATCATCCGTTATGGCGATTTTAACGATAAATCCTTGCAAATGGCGGATTATCAACCGCTTATTGACAAAATTTTAAAAACCTTGATAAAAAAACAAAAAGGCATAGAAATCAACACCTCAGGTTTGCGTTATGACCTCGGTGTAACGCACCCCAAATATGAAATCATTAAACGCTATAAAGACTTAGGCGGAGAGATAATCACCCTAGGTTCGGATGCCCATCAAACCAAGGACTTATACGCCGATTTTGATAAAGCCTTAGCTTTATTACTAAAAGCGGGTTTTAAATACGTCACTGAATTTAAAAAGCGCAAGCCCATTAAAATAGAACTATAAATAACGCTTTCATTTTAAAAGGAAGCTGAAACGATTGCGATTTTAAAACCGATGTGATAGGATAAAGAAAACAAAGTGGTGATTCTTATGTTTAATAACGCACACGCGCTTCATTATTACGCTTATAGGTAAAAAGGGATTGCTAGCGCACTCCTTTTTGCACATCGTAAATAGGCGGGCGTATATACCAAAATCTTTAATCCTTGGGTCTGACGCCCAAGGATTTTTTTTATGACACTAAAACCGTTGAGGAGAGATATTGATGATTATTCAATTAAAACCAAAGGCCACACAAAAAGATTACCAAAGAATCGTAACGTATTTAAAGGAGTTAAACTTTCAAATCAAAGACATGCGTAGTGAACAAGTCATTGTCTTTGGGGTGATTGGCGATACCAGTGAAGTTGATCATAATGATCTATATGCGTTTGAAGCGGTCGATAAAATCACCCGCATCTCAACGCCCTTTAAAAACGCCTCACGCGTTTTTAAAGAAAGCGACACCGTGATCAAAATCAATGATTCAATCCGCATCGGAGGTAATCATTTCACGACCATTGCTGGGCCTTGTTCAATCGAATCTAAAGCGCAGCTTTATGAGACGGCTAAACACCTAAAAAATGAAGGCATCTCTATCTTAAGAGGGGGCGCGTTTAAACCTAGAACCTCGCCTTACGCCTTTCAAGGGTTGGGTTTGGACGGACTTAAACTGTTAAGAAGCGTGGCCGATGAATTTGGCATGGCTACGATTAGTGAAATTCCTAGTGCCGAGATGCTGCCTGTGTTTGAAGAGTATGTCGATATCATTCAAGTGGGGGCTAGAAACATGCAAAACTTTAACTTGCTTAAAGTTTTAAGCAAAAGCCAAAAACCTATCTTGTTAAAACGCGGATTATCGGCTACGATAGAAGAGTGGTTGATGAGTGCTGAATACATTATGGCTGGGGGCAATGCAAACGTAATTTTGTGCGAACGTGGCATTAGAACCTTTGAGACCTATACGCGCAATACACTCGATATCAGCGCCGTTTTAGCCGTCCAAGAATTATCTCACCTGCCCATCATCATTGATCCTTCCCATGCGGCTGGCCGTTGGCAGATGATCGATAAATTATCCTTAGCTTCCCTCGCGGTAGGGGCGCACGGCTTGATGGTCGAAGTCCATCCAGACCCAGAAAAAGCCTTAAGTGATGGCGCACAATCGTTAAAACTGCCAAAGTTCACCGATATGATGGACCATCTTAAAGACTTAAACAAAAGCTTTGGAAAGAAATTATCATGAATATCTTTTTGGTCGGTTTAGGATTAATTGGGGCTTCTTATGCACAAGGCCTTAAAAAAACCGAACATAAAATCTTTGGTTATGACCAAGATGAAACCATTTTAAAGCAAGCCAAACAAGATGGGTTAATTGAAAAAGATAGTTCGCTGAATGATATAAAAAAGGCCGATTTGGTGATTATTGCCCTTTATCCAAAACATATTCCTTTGTTTTTAAGACAACATAGGCATCTATTCAACCCAAAACAAACCTTAACGGATGTCTGTGGTATTAAAACTTGGCTATTAAAAGAAATTGAAACATGCTTGCCTGCTAACCTACATTACACCTCTCATCATCCCATGGCCGGCAAAGAGATATCAGGGTATGATGCCAAAGACTATACCATCTTTGAAAACGCCAATTTCATCATCGTAAAAACCGCTCAAACAAGAAAAGATGATATCTTAAGACTAAAACAACTGGCCACAGACTTAAAGTTTAAAGACCCTTCAATCATGCCTGCTCAAAAACACGATGAGCTCATCGCTTATACCTCACAACTTACCCATGTTATTGCCTGTAGTCTTACGATCGGTTCCAATGAAGAAAAACTGAATGAAGCTACGGGCAATTCCTATCAGGACTTAACGCGTATCGCAAAGATAAATGCAGACCTTTGGAGTGAATTGTTCCTTAATAATCAAGGGGCATTACTCAAGGCGATAACTGATTTTAAAACCGCTTTGAACACCTTAGAGACCGCCATTGATAATGAAGATACCACGGCTTTAAAACGCTTGCTCAACAAAGCCAAAAAAAGACGGGATGCCTATGATTAAAAAAACCCTTAATGACCATGAAATCATCATCACAAACGATCATTTAAGTGCTTTAGGCGAACAACTAAAGCGTATTTATGCTGAAAAAGAACTATACATCTTTACCGATGAAAACGTCTATGCGCTTTATAAAAACAAGCTTGAGACACACCTAAGTGCTTATCAGTGCCGTTTTGTCGTCACCAAAGCTGGCGAATCCGCAAAGACGCTAGCTAATTATCAAGCCATCGTTGAGAAGCTTTTAAAAAAAGGCATTAAACGCCATCATTTGCTATTGTTAGTAGGTGGGGGTGTTGTGGGGGATTTGGGTGGGTTTATTGCCGCAACGCTTTACCGGGGTATCGCTTATGTGCAAGTACCAACCAGCTTGCTTGCGCAAGTCGATAGTGCCATCGGGGGCAAAGTTGCCATTGACCTACCCGCAGGTAAAAACTTAATAGGCGCTTTTTATAGCCCGAAACTCATCTTTATCGATACGGCCTTTTTAAAGACTTTGAATCAGCGCGAATATAATAATGGCATCGCTGAAATCATTAAAGTAGCACTCATAAAAAACAAAGACTTATATGAAAAACTCCGTCGCTTTGACCCCATCGATGAAACAATGATCGCAAAGGCTGTTAATATTAAAGTGGATTTGGTATCAAAAGACCCTTATGATCAAAATGAGCGCATACTGTTAAATTTTGGCCATACCTTTGGGCATGCCATTGAAAAAGCCCACCACTATCAAACCTATTTACATGGTGAGGCGATCAGTTATGGGATGTTAATCGCCCTGAAGATTGGCAGTAATCTAAACGTAACGGATCCATCAATCTACAATGATGTTAAACAGTTGCTTACCGACTACAAGCTCATAAAAGAACCCTTGCTTCAAGCACAAGATTATATCGCCGATATCAAGTTAGATAAAAAACAAAGTCAAAACGGCGTGCGTTTTGTGTTATTAAAACAGCTTGGTGAGGCTACGGTAAAAGCGTTGAAGGAGTCTGAATTATTATGAACATCACGGTTTATCCTGCTCATTTAAAAGGTAAGTTAACCGTTCCTGCTTCAAAAAGTCTCTCACACCGCGCGTTGATTGCGGCTGGACTTGCAAAGGGTCAAAGCACGCTTAAAAACCTCTTGGATAGTGAGGATATTGAGGCCACAAAAGCCGCCTTAAAAGCCTTTAATGTACGTTTTGACAAAAACCGCGTCTTCGGGGGAGACCTCAAAATAATCACCGATACAATCGATGCCAAAGAAAGTGGTTCAACGTTGCGGTTTATGATTCCAATCGCATTGCTTTTTGAAAAAGCGATTATCTTTAACGGTCAAAAAAGATTGATCACTAGACCACTTGATGTATATGAAAACATATTTTCTAACCAAGTAACGTATCAACCCTTAAGTGAGAATTCTTTGCCATTAAAAGTTAAGGGACCGCTCAAAGGGGGCACCTTCAAGGTAGATGGGCATATTAGTTCTCAGTTTATCTCAGGGTTGCTTTTTGCTTTACCGCTCTTAGATGAAGATAGTGAAATTGTTTTAAATACACCCTTGCAATCCAAAGATTATGTCTCTTTAACGTTGGATATCTTAAAACAATTCGGCATTAAAATTGTAGCTCAAGAAACGCGTTTTTTTATCCCTAAAAAACAACAGTATCAACCTAAAAACATGATTATTGAAGGCGATTTTTCACAAGCGGCATTTTTTATTGCGGCGGGCTTAATCAATGGAGATATCACGCTTAAAAACTTAAATCCTCGTTCCCTTCAAGGCGATAGACGCATGGTTGATATCGTCAAAGCCATGGGGGGCGATGTCGCGTATGATCAAAAAGAAGCGCAATATCGCATCCATAGTTCTAAAACCAAGGCCCAATCTATTGATTTAAAAGACATGCCTGACTTAGGTCCGATCCTAATGATTCTTGCAGGATTAAGTGAGGGCATAACGACTTTCACTTCGACTGACCGTCTTGTTTACAAAGAATCAGACCGCTTAGGCGTCATGATATCCATCTTAAACAAACTAGGCGTTAAAACCAAGCAAGAACAAGACCGTCTAATGGTGCAAGGTATAGCGAAGTTTAACGGCAACTTAAGCTTTGAGAGTTACGATGATCACCGCATTGTCATGGCCTTAAGTATCGCCGCTTTAAAGGCTAGTGGTCCCATTCACATTAACGGCGCACAAGCCGTTAATAAATCATATCCGCGTTTTTTCGATGATTACAAAAATCTGGGTGGAAACTTTATCACAAAGCCCTAGAAAGCAGGTATAGCGATGAATAGTTATGGTACGTTATTTAAAGTCACCTTATATGGGGAATCTCATCAAAAAGCTATCGGCGTTATTATCGATGGCGTTTTACCGGGTCTTAAGATCGATGAGACCTTAATCACAAAGGATTTACAAAAGCGTAAAGCCGGTGCCGTTGGTACCACCACACGTATTGAAAAGGATGCCTTTGAAATTCTATCTGGGGTGTTTAATGGCTATACCACCGGCTCACCTATCCATATTATGATTGAAAATAAAGATGTCCGTTCTAAAGACTATACCGCCTTAAAGAAACACCCCCGACCAGGACATGCGGATTATGTTGCGCACGTTAAATATCATGGCTTTAATGATTACCGTGGTGGGGGCCGCTTTTCGGGTCGTTTAACCGCTGCATTGGTTTGTGCTGGTGCGATCGCAAAACAACTACTTCCCTTTAATATCAAACACGAATTAGTTCAAGTTGGCACTTTAAAAGACATGCGAAAAATCGATAGTTACTTAGCCGATATCGAAAAACAAGGAGACTCGGTTGGCGGTATAATAAAACTTTATACCGACCCCCTTCCCATTGGTATTGGTGAACCTAACTTTCAAAAATTAGACGCAGAAATCGCGAAGATGTTATTTTCTATCCCGGCGGTTAAAGGCGTTGATATTGGCCTTGGTTTTGATGGCATCGATAAATTTGGCAGTACGTTTAACGACGCCGTTTTAGATGAAACTGGCAAAACCAAAACCAACCATAGCGGAGGCATCACTGGTGGTATTTCAAATGGTAACCCCCTTGAGGTACGGGTGATGATTAAGCCTACTTCTAGTATCAAAAAAACACAAAACACCTATCACACCGAAGATAAAAAAACCAAAGACTTAACGATCAAGGGACGACATGATGTATGTATAGCCAGACGCGCAGGCATTGTTTTAGAAAACGCCCTGGCCATCGTTTTAGCCGATTTATATTTGATGCATTTAAACTATAAAACGTTTTCAAAGGATTAAGCCTTGAGTTTAACAAACCTATTGCGGTATACTGTAATAAATCGTTGAGTAGAAGGAGTACATGTTAACCGCTTTTAAAGAGAGCTGGTGGTCGGTGCAAACCAGTATCGCAGTTAAGATGGAATGGATCTACGAGAGGACAGCTGAATAAAGTAGGTTGTCACGGGGGCTTCCGTTAAAAAGCTAAGGTATGATTGTACCTGAATTGAGCGCCTGTATAAGGCGAAATATGAGGTGGCACCACGGTTGATAATCGTCCTCTACACAATTTTGTGTAGGGGATTTTTTTATACCCTCATCGGTTTAGGTCGATCAAATAAAAATAAGGAGTGTTTAGAAAAATGCAAACACAATTTGGTCGTTTTGGTGGTCAGTTCGTCCCACCACAAGTTATCAAAGCCCTTGATGAACTAGAAACAGCCTTTGAAGATGCAAAACATGACCCAACGT
Source organism: uncultured Candidatus Izemoplasmatales bacterium (assembly GCA_964501415.1). Lineage (GTDB taxonomy): Bacteria > Bacillota_I > Bacilli_A > Izemoplasmatales > Izemoplasmataceae > B1SED10-225. The sequence goes on along the minus strand of CAZCSL010000004.1, from coordinate 67,573 downwards.
TTGATGAGGCGTTTAAGTATTATTTAAAACACTATGTTGGCAGAGAAAATCCTTTGTATTTTGCCAAGAATCTAACCGATACCTTAGGGGGTGCAAAAATTTATTTGAAACGAGAAGATTTAAACCATACTGGGGCACACAAAATCAATAATACCATCGGGCAAATCTTACTGGCCAAACGCATGGGGAAAAAGAAAATCATCGCTGAAACCGGGGCTGGTCAACATGGCGTGGCGACCGCTACCGCCGCTGCATTATTCGGTATGGAATGTGAAATATTCCAAGGTACCTTGGACATGGAGCGACAAAAACTCAATGTGTACCGCATGGAAATGCTTGGCGCGAAAGTAACCGGCGTAGATAAGGGAACTAAAAGTTTATCTGATGCCGTTGATGTTGCGATTGAGACGTGGGTCAATCGTTTGGATGATACGTTTTACTTGCTGGGCAGTGCCGTAGGCCCTCACCCTTTTCCTTCCATCGTAAGACATTTTCAGCGTGTCATTGGGCAAGAGGCCAAACGACAAATTCTAAGCGCCGAAAACAGACTGCCCGATTATTTAGTAGCCTGTGTTGGGGGTGGGTCCAATGCGATTGGATTATTTCAAAGCTTTTTAGATGAACCAAATGTTAAGATTATTGGTGTTGAAGCCGCGGGTAAAGGCATTAAAACCAATCAGCATGCCGCGACGATGACCCTCGGTAAAGAAAGCACCATCCACGGCATGTATACCAAGGCTGTTTTGGATGAAAAAGACAAGATTAGCCCTGTTTATTCGATATCGGCTGGTTTGGATTATCCTGGTGTTGGTCCAGAACATGCGTACTTGCAAGATATCAAACGCGTAAAATATACCCATGCTTCTGATGATGAAGCCATTGAAGCTATGTATATGCTTTCAGCCAAAGAAGGGATTATCCCGGCGATTGAAAGCGCCCATGCGATTGCTGAGGCCATTAAACTAGCGCCCACATTATCCAATGATAAAATTATTTTAATCAATCTTTCTGGTCGCGGCGATAAAGATGTGGAAGCCATTTATAATCATGTAAACACGACATAAATTCATAACTACTCCTCCTACAAAAACGTGTCACATTAGTGATACGTTTTTGTTTACAATCTTAATCGCTTCATGTATGATTTCTTTAAAGGAGCATACTATGACTTTTTTACTTGCCTTTCTTATAACAATTGCTTATTTCATTTTGGTATTGTTTGTGCTTTCGGTTTTGCTGAAAGCTTTTTTGCCTGTTGCCGATGAAGTCGTCCGTAAATTTCAACATATCGGTTATGCGTTTTCTATTTTCTTATACTTAGAACTCTATGATCCTTGGTATCAAGCCTTTTATACCATTGCGATATTTATGGTGGGGGTCTTTTTATTCTTGTTTTTACTCGAAAAAACCAGCTTTTATAAACAATACTTAATCGATCGTAAAAAACAAGGTGGCGAGCTCAAATATTCCCTCTTGCAAGGACAAGCAATGTTCGCAATCTTATTGGCTCTCTTTATAGGTATCTTACCTTATGGTCAAGAAACTTTTATAATCACCGCGGTTATGAGTTGGGGTTTTGGGGATGCTTTAGCGGCCTTGATCGGAAAGTATTATGGTAAGAAAAAGCTTCTTCTAAATGGGGCAGACCCCCATAAAACCCAACTAGGTTCTACGGCAATGTTTTTTAGCGTCTTTATCGTTGTCATCGCATGTTTGATTTGGCAAGCTGATATTTTATGGTGGGTTGCGCTTATCGTAGCCCTATTGACGGCTCCCTTGGCCACACTGATTGAGGCTTACACCAAAAAAGGCCTTGATACGATTTTTTTACCCACTTCTATTGGATTAATTGTTTATGGTATTACCGTTTTGTTTATCGTTAGTGGGGTGTTATAGATGAGTGATAAACGCCAAAAAACCCTTATGCTTTCGGTATTTTTCAGTAGCTTTGGTCCTATTATAACCTTCATTGCACTTATGATGAATACATCCGCAACACAGTTTGCTGATTTTTTTAGGCGCACTGTAGAACTTACGGTGTTGATTCTCGCGCTGTACATTTATGTGAAGACTAAAAACCATCGCACCTCTAAGGCAAAAAAACTGCAATACAAGCGATGGATTTACTTGATATCAGCGCTGGTTTTATCTTTGAGCGGTCTGCTTATACTGGTTTTATCGATACACACAATCTTAGTGCCAAGTCTACCAGAAGGTAATATTTATTTAGGCTTAGCTATCGCTTTGTTAGGGGTTTTATTTAATGGCTATTTTTGGTGGCGTTATTTGCGTTTCAACCAAGAAAAGCAAAGCGCCATTATGGATACACAAGGAAAGATTTATCAAGCCAAGACGTTTGTGGATGTTAATGTGGTTATCGCGTTGTTGAGCGTACAAGTTTTTCAAGGATTATGGGCAAGTTACTGGATTGATGTCATTGGCAGTTTCATGATTGCCTTTTACTTAATTTTTAGAAGTTTACAATTTTTTACCAAAGCTAAAAACCTAAAAAACAATAACGCAAACACACCCCTATCTAACCTATAAAAACATTCTTTTTGCACATTAATTTAACATCGCAATAAATGTGGTATAATATACTTATAAAGATTGGAGTGAGTAGAATGAAAAAAATATTCGGATTAGTTGCAGTATTAGCTATAGCGTTTTTTATCTCAGGCTGTGATATCATTCAAGAAGAAATTGATCGCATTGAATCGATAGAACTTGAAGATTTTGCAGTGGACATTCCTGATCAAAGCATTCTTTTAAAGATTACATCTAACGCTGATGAGCAAGTTATTGAAGCCGTTAACATTAATGACACAGAATATGATTTAATTAGCCAAGGCGATGATTGGTACTTGTTAGAAGAAGTTCCTATTGCAAAAAATTATGACATCGGTGATGTTTATTACCGTAGTGGTATAGGCATGCGTCTAACCTTCGCAATTGATTTCCAAATTACGCTTGATGAAGCCATTGATGAAATACCAGATGACTTGATAGAAGAGTTACTTGATGTGGTACAAATCGACGCATTTACCATCTCACAAAGCGATGATGAACTAGCGGTCATTGAAAGCGATGAGGACTTCATCATTGAAGAGTTGGCCGATTGGGCTTGGTTGATTTTAGTAGACGATGATACCCCGGTGTTTGTCGTGTTTGAACATAACGATGTTCTTTACGTTGTTGAACCGCCTGAAGACGCCGATGAGTTTATTGAAGATTAAAAAATTTTAGTATTAAAAAAAAGACCTGAACTCCTTTTTGGAATTCAGGTCTTTTTATCATTGCCTTACGAGGCTCTTAAAAACTGTCTACGTTTTGTGGCCTTGATAAAAAAGATTAAATAAGCAATCACCAAGGTTAAACTCTCAGCGGCCACAAAAGCAAACCAAACGCCAACAACCCCAAATAAATTCGATAATAAAAAGCCGATAGGTATGACTAAAATCAACCCTCGCAGCAATACGATTAACAACCCTAAGCGTGGCTGCTCAATCGCCCCATAAAACGCTGAATAAAGAATATTTAGACCGGCAAAAAATAGGCCGATGAAATAAATTCGAATACCTTCTTTAGCGATTATTGCTAATCGCATATCTTGATCTTGGTTAAATAACGCAACAACAGCATCACTAAAGACAAATAATAAACCATAAATCGCAAAGGACAAAAACACAATCAACAAAGCTGACGCTTTTAATATTTTAGTTAAAACGATATCATCCTTTAGTGAATAGGCTTGTGTCAATAACGGCTGAACGCCTTGCGAAATCCCAATAAAAACCGCAAGACTTAACAATGACAAATTCGCAATAATACTGTAAGCAGCCACCGCCGTAATACCTTCGATGATTGTTAATAAGTGATTGAAAAAACTCATTACAATACTATAAGAAAAATCTATTAGTGAGGCTGGTAAGCCAAGTACTAAAATCACCGGCCACAAGGTTAAAAAGCCTTTAAGATGTCCTAATTGGACGGTGTTTTTCTTTAAGATGAAAAACAGTGATAATGTCATTAGACCGAAAAACGCCCCAATGCTTGAGGCTATAGCCGCACCGAGCATACCAAGTGGTATTACAAACAATAAAACATAATCAAACGTAATATTAAAAAAACTAGCGACCAAAAGGCCTCCCATCGCAATCGATGGTACGCCATCGTTACGAATAAAAGCAATCAATATATTACTAAGGACATAAAGAGGGGAGAAAACTAATACAATGCGGATATAACTCGCCGTCATCATAAACGCCTTATCCCCTTGTGTTGCACCTAAGAAACGTGTTAAAGATTCATGAAAAAAAAGACCTAATGCGATATAAACCAAAGAAATTACACCGCCTAAAAGCAAAGTCGAGGTAAAAATGTGATTAGCTTTTTGTTGTTGATGCTGGCTTTTAAACACGTTATACCTTATCGCACCACCCACACCAATCATCAAACCACTTGCATGTACAACCCCAAAAAGTGGAATCGCATAGTTTAATGATGCCAACCCTTCGCGTCCTAAGGCTTGCGCAATGAAGATTGTATCCACCACATAATAAAGTGACAACGCAAGCATACCAAAGACATTAAATGATACATATTTGATGAATATTTGTCTTCCCTCATTGCCCATAATTTCATCGCCTCAATCTAAAATGAATGCCCATTAGCTACAATATACCATATAATTTTTTAAAAAAATGTACTTTTACTCTTTTATGTTTAAGGAGGTTTTGATAAATATTACTCAATGACGGTTTTTTTAATCCAGTCTTTACGTAACCAACGAATAAAGACCAATAAACCTCTAACACATTCATCCGCAGCTAAAGCGATAAATATGCCAAAAAGGCCATATTCTAATCTAAGGCCCAAAACATAAGCAAGCGTAATCGCCACGCCAAACATGGAAAAAACAGCAATAACCACAGGATAAATAACATCGCCTGCCGCTCTTAGGGCTTGTATGATAATTAAATTCGATGTTCGACCTAATTCTAAAATAATCACGACTAACATGATGCGTGAAGCCATCTTAATAATATCTGGATTATCGGTGAATACCCCAATCAACATGGGTGCCTGCCAAGCCATAATCGAGACAATCAATAGTACGATGATAATCGCAATACGCATGGTTTTTAACGTTCGATGGTAAGCATCTTGAATGGTATTTCCGCCGATAAACCACCCTACCATAACTTGATTCCCTTGTGCCAAGGCTAAGGAAAAGACCAAAACCGGCATCATCAAATTATGAACATAGATTTGGGTTGTTAGTGCTAAGGCCCCAAGCGTGTTGATAAAACTCAGCAAGATCACTTGCATCATTTGATAGAAAAAATGTTCTGTGGCACCGGGAATCCCAATGCGAAGAATACGGGGAAAATAATCAAACAATGCCTTAATACCCCCAGACAGGATGGTCTTGACAAATAGACGTTTGAAAAAATATAGCGCTACAACAAAAGTGACAATCTTGCTGAACAAGGTAGCATAACCTGCCCCAGCCACACCAAGTTCAGGGAAAAAGCCGATACCAAATATCAAAAACGCGTTTAACACCACATTGAGCATATTGGTCATACCGATAATCACCATCACCAATTTGGTCTTGCCAAAACTTTTAAAACCCGCACTTATCGCTTGTGTTCCTGCAATGAAGGGAATACCGATAACCACCGTGCGCAAGTACCAAAGCGACTCTGAAAAGATGGAAGCATCGGTACGTATCAAAATAAAGACTTGGGCTGCAAACAAGCTGATAAACGTCGTTAATAGGATGCTAATCATGACACTGCCAAAAAGCCCTGCACGCATCACGACTTTGGCCTCTGCTTCTCTTTTTGCACCGACCAGTTGAGAGACGATAACGCCCACGCCCAAAGCCACTGCATTCATGACAACGATAAACACACCCATGATGCGGTTGGCATTGCCTACAGCCGCGACCGATAAATCACTATACTGAGATAACATCAACGTATCGGCAACGCCCATAAGCATGAAAAAAAGCAGCTCGATATAAATCGGCCACGTCAATCGGAATAATGGTTTTTTTACAGCCGCATTACCTTCATTCATGATGTCACACCTCAAAACGCGTTTATTATACCATGGCTTTTTGCGATGGACAATCTTTGAACCATAAATTCATGTTTTAATTGCATTTTTGCTCGCGGTCATTTAAGCTATAATCGTATGCTAAATCAATAAGGAGTGATTATCATGCCTCATCTCATTCGCATCATTAGTATAACCTTCATGTTTAGTGGGGTTTTAATCAGTCTTTTTCAGTGTACTAATCCACACTTTGATGATCTGCAGATGACCTCTGAGATTGATGAAGAAACGTTTTTGCCCTTGGATGATGTCGATACCTTTGATATCTCACAAGAGACCATATACGTTGCTGGACGTTTAAACGACGTATTGGAGCGTATTGAAATTTCTGTAGAATGGATTTATTATGAGACCGATGAGTACGACGAAGTCACAGAAATCACTTTGGCCCAAAGCACCATTACTAGCACAGCCACTCGGTTTTATTTTTGGTTGATATTAACCGAACTAGATACCGTTAAACCCGGCGATTACGAAGCGAGATTATTCATCGAAGACACTCATGAAGAAACTGTTCCTTTTACCATAACCGACTAAAACAAAAAATATGAGCTTAAAAAACTCATATTTTTTTTATGCAGAACCCTCTTTAAACTGAAACACTTCTTCAATCGTAACTTCAAAATGATGAGCGATTAAGTAAGCCAGTTTCAATGAAGGTTCATAACCGCCTTTTTCTAAGGCCACCACCGTTTGTCTAGATACTTTCAACGCATCCGCAAGTTGTGCTTGGGTCATACCCTTTAATTGTCTTAACGTCTTAATCCTGTTTTCAATAATCATGCTATACACGCCTTATCGAGAAAATAACGCAAAGCGCATGAATGATAAAGGGCAAACCCAAAGCTAAGATGACGAAATAGCCAAACAGCCTTATAATCATGCTTACTTGATCGATAAACAACATCAAAACGGGTAACGTTAGAGCCCCTATTAAAATGATAATCGGGGTAAAGTAGATAAACCCATAAATGGCAAATCGGTTGATGATACTTTGTTCACGCTCGTCATTTGATACCATAATCAATGGCATATCTTGCGGTCTTGCGACGTCTAGTTTACGGTAAATAAAATGATTCACTACAAGCGTCAAAACGATTCCCAAAACCATTGGAATCAAATAGGGAAATGATACTTCAAACGTCCCTGATGCAGCGTCAACATCCACTTCGATTAAGGATACCAACAAAAATAGCTGAACCATCAATAAAACTTTAAAAACAATTGCAACAACAAATTTTTTCATCCTACACCTCTTTTTCTTTTGATAACCCTATTGTAAACTATACTTTACATATTGTCAAGTATAGTTTACATATTTTTATAAAAAATTATGGTGATTTAGAATCGCTCTTCGTTTGCCAATAATAAATCGCGATTTGCGTACGGTCGCGTAAATAAAGCTTATCTAAAATAACGCTAATGACGTTGCGTACCGTCCCTTCACCGATAAAAAGTCTCTTAGCGATTTCTTTGTTGGAATATCCATAGGCAATCAATTCTACAACGTCGTTTTCTCGTGGGCTTAAGCTTTCGTCTTGCTGTTTGCCCGTCAACGTTTTAAGCGCTTCTTCACTAATAATTGCATGGCCTTCATAAACCGCTTTAATGGTCTTGATTTGTTTTTCCAAATCATCGGTCTTTAACAAATACCCATCCGCTCCTGCATGCAAGGCTTGATGAATATTAGAAAAGTCTTTGAAAGTTGTTAACATTATGATTTTAATGTAGGGCCAATCCTTCTTAATTTGAGCTACAGCTTCAATACCGTTCATCACCGGCATCCTAATATCCATCAAGATAATATCCGGGTGGTTTTTTTTAATGGCTTTAATCGCTTCTTGTCCATTTAAGGCTTTGGCGATAATTTGTATTTCTTTATCGCTACCAAGTAAGATTTCCATACTATTTAATATGCTTTGATCATCATCAACCAACATAATATTCATGCAATCACCTCTTTTTTCAGTGGTAAAACCGCGATAATCTTAAAATGGTTGCCCGTTTGTACCGATAAAGAGCCATCTAGATGCTCGATACGCTGACGCATAAACGTTAAACCTGACCCTACTTGATAAGACTTTTTAGATGCAAGGCCATCATTAGAAACCTCAAGCTTAACAATTTGTTGTGTAACCTCAAGGGTTACAACAACCTCGGTTGCCTCGGTGTGTTTTAAAATATTGGTAATCGCTTCTTTAAGCGTCATATGCAAAATTTGCCACAAAAAGGCGGGAATGATATTTATATCGCCAATTTTTCTATAAGACAGTATAGAAGCTATCGGTTCTAACTGTGATTCAAAAACCTCAAGGCCGTATGCCGCTAACGGTTTGGTATTGTGGACGGTGTTTTTTAATTGCTGGGCTGCAAGGTCAAACCGCTTTAAGGCTTCATCAAACATCTTTTTATCGCTTTTACCTTGTTTTAAAAGACTTTGATGGGCCTTTAAACTTAAAAGTCCCGCGGTTAATTCATGTCCTAAATCATCATGCAGTTTTTGTGCGATGCGGTCTCTTTCACTTAACGTGGCTAATCTAGCGGTTTCACTTTGACTCTCAAGCAATCTAGTTTGATGTTGTTGAGCTTCATATAGCTTTCGGCGATGATCATTAATGCGCTTTAACAGTTCATTTTTTTCCCGTTGCCAAAGCCCAATCCAAAACCCTGAGGCAAAGGCAAACAATAACAAAAGCGCACCAATGACATAATCTATCTCAAAAATAAGGATTCCCGGCAAAGCAATCAAAACAAGATATTTATTAGAAAAGCGTGCCATAAAATACAAACTTGGCGCCACCAGTAAAAATGCGGGGTGATGAAAAAAGGATACCACCAAAATAAACGCCATGTCTATATAGAGATAATGATTCAACCACTTTAAACGTAAACGTAAAGCATGTATGTTTAACAAAAGTAATACTAGTAAAAAAACCGCAGGGTTATGCGGTTCTATTAAAATAAGCGTAAAAAGATAAATAAAGAATAGCGCAATGATATCCCAATAATGCAGTTTTAAATGGAGATTTTTCTCATTCATTCCAGTCTCCTCTTAGAACCTATGACTAAGAATATTATAGCAAAAGCGATGATGATGGACAAGGAAAGAAAGTAGGTCCCATAAGCTTGGTCAAACAAAGCTTGTAAACCATAAGCAAGCCAATAGGTTGGTAAGACAATCGTTAAATCGGTAATCGCAGAAGGCATGAACTTCAAGGGAATGATTAGCCCTCCCAGCATCGCCAAAATATTGATGATGACACTGAATACCGCTACACTGGTTGCATACGATTTAAACAACATGTGCCAAAAAAGCGTGAAGGTTATCGATAAGGCTGTAAATAAGATATAGATGATTAACAACAGTCCATAAGAAATGGTAATATCCCGCCATAAAATAACCGTCATAATTACAAACACCACATTTTGCACCATTAGAATCGTTAAATAAGCGCCCAAATGACCCAAAAGATACGTCTTATGATCAACCGGTGCAGCAGCAATACGAACGATCGTTTTTTGCATGCGGTCTTCTAAAATTTGTTTGGTCATCAAAAACGCACTGAAAATGATCAATAACCCATACATCGAAAACCCGATCGGTACTACTTCTGTAGCGGGTTGTGGTGCTAAGGCCAATCCCAAAGGAAATACCGTTAAACCCAGCAATAACCACTTTTGTTTCAGGGTTCTTTTAAAAGCGTGTTCAAAAAAGATCATCATACAATCACTTCTTTACTGAATTTGTTTAATAACACCATCAAAATGACAATGAAACCCATCATCGATGAAAAACCAATAACCACATCCGTATAGTTTTGATCCAAAAGACCGTGAATACCCGTCCTAGTCAATGCCAAAGGCGTTGAGTAGCGTTCTAAATAAGGGGTGATGCGGTTTTGTGGCAATTGAAAGTTAAAGCCAGCTAAAACGGGGGCAAAAATCGCATAAAGCGTAATGGTGACTTGGGCTTTATTGCCGCTTTTTAATAAAAAGAGTAAAACCCCACCCAGTAGCTGCGCTGCAAAAGCCGATAACAAAAACAAAAGCAACAGCAAAGGGATATTAGAAAACTCAGCGCCGAAAAACACGATAGTAAATACGAGTATAATCAACGTTTGTAAGTAGGTAATGACGGTGCTAAAGACAATTTGCGTTAAGACAATTTTAATCGGGGCTACCGGTGTGGCATTCAACCGGTCTTTTTTAGCCGTCAAAAAATCTTCTTGCAATCCTTCAAACGTGTATGCACCGCCAAAGATTTGAAACATCAAAATAAATCCAATGGATACAAATCTAGATATCTCAGGCCATTGGGCTTGAGTGGGGTCATTGATATAGGTCAAAACCGCAATTAAGAAAACAGGTAACCCTAGTAAAATAGCGTGTCCCAAGTAATCCTTCAAAAGCCGCAAAAAGTAAAATCTAACCATTTAACTCACCTCGCCATCGCGCAAGCTTTTCCCCGTCAACATCAAAAAGACATCTTCTAAGTTTAGACGTTTATTATCGACGTTATTGATATTGGTAGGCGCTAAGATTTGTAGTAATGTGTTGAGTACGTTAACCCCTGGCAACGTGACGATATGATAGGTTTTTTCGTTTAAAGTAGCCTCTTTAACATCCGATAAGGCTTTGATTTTTTCTAAGCAATCTTCACTCGGTTTTTCAACGTGAATCACCGTATGGTTATCGCCTTTGATTTTGGCAATCAATTCTTTTAGCGTGCCTTTGGCAATCACATGGCCTTGATCGATAATATAAATGCGATCGGCAATGGCTTCAACTTCTTCAATATAATGAGACGTATAGATGATGGCCGTGTTGGATTGTTTGGCAAGTTCTTTAACAAAATCCAAAATATAGTTTCTACTTTGGGGATCAATACCAACTGTGGGTTCATCCATAATCAAAAGTTCAGGCTCATGCAATAATGCACAGCCTATATTAAGACGTCTTTTCATACCCCCAGAAAACTTTTTGGGCGTCTCTTTCAAACGGTTTTCAAGTCCAATAAGCTTTGCGACGGCTTGAATTCGGTCCTTTAAAAGGTTCCCACGCAAGCCATAAAGTTTACCAAAAAACAATAAGTTTTCATACGCGCTCATATCATCATAGATGGTAACTTCCTGGGTTACAAATCCGATACGCTTGCGATTATCCTTATTTTTGCCATTTTGTTTTTGATTAAAGACCTCAATGGTGCCTTCATCGATATCCAAAAGGCCAATCAAGCTCTTAATCGCCGTTGTTTTACCTGCCCCATTTGGGCCTAAGAGCCCGATCACTTCACCCTTTTTGACCTCAAAATTAAAATGATCTAAAGCCAAACGCTCACCGTTATATCTTTTAATAACTTCGCTACATTTTACAATCATGTCTATCACCTCAACCACATTATACCTAACGGGTATATTTCTGAGTAGTGACAATTGTCATCACCTTTTAAAGACAAAATAAAAAGGCTAAAAAGCCTTTTTAATTTTTTAAGTGCTGCCTGATATCACGCATGATTTTATTGGGATCTTTATACCATGAAGGGGCTAAAACACGGTATATTTGCCATCCTCTAGCCTTTAAGTATTTTTCTTGATGGACGCAAATGTTTCTCACGTGTGACCCCCCTAAGTGATGCTTTATATCGCAGATAATGCCCAGTTTATAGCGTGAATCCCCCTTTAAACCTACCGCAAAATCTAGTCGGTAACCCCCGATGCCTACATTGGTTTCTACATTTAAATCCGCTTTTTCAAGACGTTTTAAAATGGAAGCTTGTAAATCGCTAAGTTTTTCTTCTCCTAAGGTAACCTCTGTATTGCTGAGTTGTTCTAAGAGGGCTTGGGCTTGATTAAACTCGCGGTTAGAAATATGGTAAGCGTATTGTAAATAAGATTTAAGTCGTTTGGGTCCTTGCGCTTTTAAATCCTCTACTTTTAATTGATTGGGATAAAACGAAGTCACCACATAGACCTTTTTCTTCGCTCTTGAAACCGCAACATTCAAACGGTTTTCACCGCCTTCATTATTCAACCAACCAAATTGTCTTAAAAACTGACCTTTTTCATTTTTTGCATACGCGGTTGAAAAGATAATGATATCGCGCTCATCGCCTTGCACGTTTTCAATGTTTTTAACAAATAAGCTATCGTCTTGAGTTGACTCAAAGCGGTCCATTTCCTTGATGAGGCGTTTAGCATGCACCGAGCCTTTAAACAGTTCTTGGTCGATGCTATCTTCTATTAAGTTTCGCTGTTGGACGTTGAAGGTGATAATACCAATGGTTTCTGAGCTTTCTTTTTGGCGCAAGATACGTTTTAACAACGTCATAACCATCTTGGCTTCTTCATGATTTTGACGATTTTCCCATAACCCATTTTCACAAACCACATATTCAATCGGTGGTTTTTTAGGTACGGTATGATTGGGAGAGACAAAGAGCTTACCTTCGTAAAAAGCGTGATTGGAAAAGCCGATTAACTCTTCATACGTTGAACGATAGTGATAATTCAATATCGTTTCTTTGTACTTGTATTTAGCTAAATCTAATAAGCTTTGCGCATCGAGGGCGATATCGGGTGATATGTCTTCTGCATAATCCTCATAATCGGTTTCTAATCTGCCTTTGCCTAAAGCTTGAGGTCTTAATTGTTTTGTATCACCGGCAATAACCACTTTTTTGGCACGGTATATGGTCGGAATGGCCTTTTCTACAAACATCTGAGAGGCCTCATCAAAAATCACCATATCATACATGGCAAAATTCAACGGCATAATCTCAGATACCACTTCAGGAGTCATCAACCAAACTTTTATATTAGAAAACAGTTCTAATTGATAGGTTTCGATGAACTTTGAGACACGCCATTTACGTTTAGCCTCTAAATGCCGTTTAATATCCATGATCCGTTTCGAATTAGAAAAATTTAGTGCATCTTGATAAAGCGCCATCGCAACATCTTCTTGCGTAATGGCCATCTTTTCATCCATCGCGTTTTTAATCGTTTCAATTAAGTCATGATAATGTTTTAGATCAAATACTTTATCTTGATTGAGAGCCTCGAATGCTTCAATATAACCCGTATAAAAATAATCAAACAATTTATGATGTTTTAAATGGATATTCTCCATGGTGTCAAAAGGTGCACTTAGTAACATGTTTAGATACTTAAGCGCTTGATGATCGACATGGTTAAGATGATGCCTCGCTCTTTCAAAAGCATTGATATTCGTATGTACCATGTCATAAAACGATTCATCTTTAATCAGGTGCTTAAGATATTTTTTAACCTGGCGTTTGTGTTTAAACAAACATTTCAATTTGGGCACGTGATGCGTAATAAAGTCTTTGCGTCGTTTTCGCCTCGTTAAAAAAGTGCGCTTTTCATCATCTTTCAAAAAAGCTTCATAAGCCTCGTTAAACGCTTTGATATCTTGTTTTTCACTACGCGTCAATTTGGTTTGCAAGCGTTTAACGATAGGAAAAGATTGAGATGCTTTTAAATATTGCAAGATGACACGCAGTTTGTTTTTATTATCGAAACGTTTTTCTAAGCTGTTTAATAACGTTTGATCCAAACTAGGGAAGGTCTTTTGAAACGCTTCGTAAACAGCTTTAAACGTAATGGCTTTATCTTTTTGTTTATTTTGAACAAAGCGATGATAAATCGTATGTACCTTTATGGTTGTCGAACCGGGTTTGTAAAACGTCTCATGCATCTTTTCAAGCTTAACTAAGTTTTTTTCAATCGTTTCATCGACACTCAAACGATCATTATTATGGTGTCTTACTGGGGGCAAGGGGTCGATGAAGTTTTTTAGTTGCGCATAAAAGGTGTTCTTATCGTGCGCATCATCCATAAACAAGGAGAATTTTGAAGCATATCCAAGCCTGTTTTTAATGACATCTAAAGCCACTTTCTTTTCACTGACAACCAACACGTTTTGCGAGTCTTTGATTTGCTTGGCAATCAAAGAGGTTATCGTTTGTGATTTTCCCGTCCCGGGTGGACCCCAAATGACAACTTTATCATGCTTATCGATAAAGCTAAGGACTTTTTCTTGAGCATAATTCAATGGATTGATATACGATAACTGTTTTTCATTAACTTCGGTTTCATCCTCAGTCTTAAAGGGGGTTAGTTTAGTATGATCATACGGGGCATAAGGGTTTTGTAGTAAATCATCGAGAAGATGATTATATTTCTTGTTTGCAATAATCGTAGCGATATCGGCTTGTATCTTGGATGAATAGATACGGTAATTCCCTAAGACCAAATAGTTTCTTAGCGTTAAGTCTCCCTTTTTATAGCGTTTGAAGTCTTTTTTTACAGTATTTTCATAGCTTTCAAATTCATAAGCGGATTTACCTTTATTCGTAATATCCAAATGATGTTTTTTGAAAAAAGGCAAGATTAGTTTTTCGATATTTTTAATCGTTAAATCTTGTGCATCGATCGTTTCTTTAAGAGGTTCAATACCGTTAAATTTATGATTGGCCAATAATAAATCCCGGTTTATTACCACATCTCTTTCATGGTCAAAGGACAAATAAAAATCAAACGCTTTACGTTCAACACGCACAGGGAAGAACATAAGGGGCGCTTTGATTTCAAAGCCGACCTTGGGCAGCCTGCCTTCTACGAAAGGATAAGCGATATATAACGGGTAAGAGCCTGTTTCTTTGGACACGCGGTTCGTTTCTCTAAACAATAAAGTTAATTGTCTGTGATAAGCCAGCGCTGTTGAATCGTTGCTTTTGTAGTCAGTTAATTTGATCGGTTTGCTGCCTTGAAAAAGCATCATTTTTTTCAAAGCAGCCTGCTCTTCATAAAGCGTTAAGTCTAAAGCATGTCGTTGGGATAACTTAGAGGTATATAAATTGCGATTACGTCTTGATATATCGGTCAGTCTGTCTTGATAATCACTTAACAAACGACGTGATTTTTTAGAGACATTGACCGTTTTAATGGCGCTGTTTTTATGCGCAAAAATAACTTCAAGAAACGCTTCACTATAGCGTTCAACAAAGACATCACCAAGACCCTGAATAGCTTTGAAATCAGAGGTTTTCAAAGGTTTTCTCTTTGCCATTTCCTTTAAGGCTTCATCTGAGCAAATCACCGGCGTGCGGCCTTCTTCTGTTTGATGAAGCGCTTTTAACTCATCTCTTTTGTCGGACAATGCTTCTAATAACTTATCTTTTTTTAGCGGCATAAAAAAGCTCCTTTGAAAAAATCTTGAGGTTATACCTATTGTATCATAATATGAACTGGATAACGTTTTAAACTAATCCGATAAGAAAAAAATAATGCGCCATCCAAACTGGATAGCGCATGTTTCTTTTAAACCTTTAAGCAAAGGGGTTTTCCCGTGTGAAATCACGGTGCCGGGTTCGAAAAGCTGCAGCTTGTGTGTAAATGATTTTGTGGATAAAGACCACCGCAACCAGAAAAATTCCTAATAAAATTGAATGGATTGCCTCTATCAAAAAGGCTGAGCCCACAGGAATAACGATGGTTGACATCGCCAAGGCTGAATCAAGATCATTGATGAAAAGCTGAATGATAATGACTAAAACCGCATAGATCAGTAAAATCCATGGGGCATACAAAGCCAACCCACCCATCATTATCGCAATGCCTAAACCATTGCGGAAACCGATGAATAAGTTAAAGTTTCTTGCGATTACCGCGACTAGAATCAATAGCATTGGTAAAAACGACCACGTATCAATAAACATTGTTAGTAGCACTAACAAAAAGCCTTTTAAAAAATCCAAAGCGACAACCATGAAAAACTCCGGTTTTTTGAAATTGACGAAGACTTTATACGTACCAACTTCATCAGAGCGAACATAGTCTAGTTTGTCGTGTGTAAAAAACGGTCTTAGAATATATATGTTTGGAATCATACCAAGGACATAAGCTAAGAGAATCAATCCTATGTTAATCACGTTATCATCCTTTCATATTAGAGACAAAAATACTAATTTACTACCGATTATAACATGTTTTGGTGTTTTTTAATAGCTCTTGGGATAAAGGTTTTCTTATTCAATGAGGTAAAAAAGCTTTTGTAATCTAAAAATACTTATTGTATAATGTTTTGTTGTTGGAAAAAAATTCAATGGAGGCGCTTATGAAAACCGAACAAGTCACAAAAGCAACTTTAGAAGAAAAGTTATTTCAACGTAACACCACCAAATTTGGTTTTGATCTCAATCCGGTGGTATCGATTACCACCGGTATCTTTGTTTTGTTATTGACGATTTATGCCTTTGTATCCATGGCTCCTTGGTATCCGTTTGCATCAGCATTAAAAGTATTTACGATGATACAAGGGGGGATCGTTAATAACTTAGATTGGGTCTTTATACTCAGCACCAATTTTTTCATTATTTTAGCAATCTATCTTGCCTTTTCTAAACTGGGCAGAGTCCGCATTGGCGGCTTAAAAGCAACACCGGAGTTTTCAACCTTTGCTTGGTATGCGATGTTAATCTCTGCAGGCATGGGGATTGGACTCATGTTTTGGGCCGTTGGAGAGCCTTTAAACCATTTGCGTGCAACACCCCCTATATATGTGGGTGAAGAAGGGATTTTCTCAGCGATGGCTACCACGTTTTTACATTGGGGTATTCATCCTTGGGCTATTTATGCCGTTATTGGCCTGGCATTAAGTTATTTTGCCTATAACAAAAAGATGCCCTTATCGATTAGATCCATCTTTTATCCTTTATTTAAAGAACGCGTCTTTGGCAAACTAGGTGATGTGATTGATATCTTAGCCGTCTTGGCTACATTATTTGGTCTTGCCACATCCCTTGGTCTAGGGGTCCAGCAAATCAATAGTGGTCTTAGTTATTTATTTGGCGTTCCGATTTCTACGGCGATGCAAGTCTTTTTAATTGCGGCCATCACGTTAGTTGCTACGATTTCGATTCTCTCAGGTATCGATAAAGGGGTTAAGTTTCTTTCTAAGATGAACATGCGTATCGCTTTTGTGTTTATGGTCTTAATCTTTTTAATCGGCCCAACAGGCTATATCATAAGGTTATTTTCTAATTCTCTAGGCGTCTATATTTCCGGTTTGGTTCCCGCCTCCTTCCATCTTTCCATGGACAAAGGTATTTGGGAAGGCGCTTGGACGGTTTTTTATCTAGCTTGGTGGATTTCATGGTCGCCTTTTGTGGGTATGTTTATAGCCCGCGTTTCAAAGGGACGCACGATTCGTGAGTTTATCATTGCGGTGATGTTGGTCCCATCACTTTTATCGTTTGTTTGGCTTTCGGTTTTTGGTGGTACGGCCTTTTTTGTCGATGAACACACCGGCGGAGCTTTAAGTAGAGCGGTGGTTGACCGCGGTTTAATCGATATTTCCTTATTTCAAATGATTACAGATCTCGCAACGATTTTCACCATTCCTTGGGTACAAGGTTTGATTGCCCTCGTGCTATCCTTAATTGGAACAATCTTGGCTATTTCCTTCTTTATCACATCCTCAGACTCCGGAAGTATCGTTGTCAACAGCATCACCTCAAGTGGTAAGATTAAAACGCCGAGACACCAACGTGTCTTTTGGGCCGCAGTGGAAGGATTGATTGCGGCAATTCTGTTGATTATCGGGGGTTCACATGCTTTAAACGCGCTGCAAGCGGCAGTGATCATTACTGGTTTACCTTTTGCTTTAGTATTAGCGGCCATCAGTATATCGTTGTTGAGTTCGCTTGAGATTACTTACCGAAGACAAAAACGCGTGCGTGATACCAAACAAATCGTTAACGTGATTGAAGAACAAACCGATATTGACGTTGAACCCGTTAAAGACGTTAATATTTGACGTGACCCTAATTATTTTAAAACCATGACAGATGTCACTATGATTTTTCATGACTATCATTTAAGCTATGACCGAGGTGATTAGATGATAAAAAAAATATTGTTAGGCATCGTGATAACAACGATGAGTTTGTTATTATTATTGGTTGTGGGCTTGATTATCAACCAACAAGTGCAACAAAACCAAGATTTAAATGCATTAGAGGAAAAAGGCATGCGCATAGAAACCGACCACGGCGCGTTTCATGTGCATCAATTTGGATCAGGTGAACCGTTAGTATTTTTAAGCGGCTTAGGTACGACGGCACCCTTGTATGACTTTAAACCGCTTTGGCATGCGTTAAAAGATGAATATGAAATAATCGTGATTGAAAGACCCGGGTATGGCTATAACGATAGTGCCACAAGAGACAAAGAAATCGATACCATAGTCGATGGCTATAAAGCAACCTTAGATGCTTTAGAAATAGAAGATTCCGTAACCCTAGTTGCCCATTCTTTGGGTGGATTAGAAGCGATTCGTTGGGCGCAAAAAGACGCGAATCAAATCAAACAGATTATCGCTTTAGACCCCGCCATCGCCCCCATGGTTTTAGAACATCAAAGCGTCCCTAACATTATAGAAAGAAACATACAGTTTATGGTAGGTCGCTTAGGCGTTGCTAGATTCATGGACGAACAGATGCGTCTTGAGGCATTGCCCTTATTAAATTATGAAAGCTTTGATGCCTCTGAAGAAGAAGCCATTAAAACCCTTTTTCATGCGCAAATGTTCAATAGAAATATCGTAAGAGAAATCACACATATCGAACAAAACGCTGAGATTATCGCATCAGATCAAACCCCTGCGGATACGCCCGTACTCGTGCTTATATCACAAGAAAACCTTGACGATAACGAGCACGCTAAAGACGTTTTTGATAGCTATTTCAATGATTTTAATGATACGACTACACATATACTCAATACCTATCATTACGTTCACCACGAAAAATATGATGAAATCTTAAATGCTTTTAACGATTTCATCGCTGATTAGCGTTTTAAGGCTTTTTCTGTAATAACAACTATGGGTGTGAGGAGTGATGATCATGGGCGAATACCACATTAACGAACACCATGTACTATTCAATGCAAATAACCATCAATACATCGTCGATGGCAGAGAAGTCATTAGCGTCACACAACTGGTTGATGAGATGCTTGATAAACCCTATAAAAATGTTGATCCGCTCATTTTAGAAAAAGCGGCTCAAAAAGGTCAAGCCTTACACGATATGATTGAAGCTTACGAAAAACACGGCCATAAGACCATGCACGTTGAGATGCAAAGCTATCTTTCTTTAAAAAACCAACATCAAATAGACGTATTAGAAAATGAAAAAATCGTTTTACTGTATGTTAGCGGCATCCCCGTTGCGGCGGGTAGGTTCGATATGGTCGTCAGTTCTCCTTATATTCATGGGCTTGGTATCAGCGATGTTAAGCGCATGGCACACTTAAATATTAAACGCATCACGTTACAGTTAAATCTTTATAAACTCGGGTATGAACAAACCTATAAAAAACGTATTGACTATCTGAAATGCATGCATATTAGACATCGTCACCACCAATATGTCGATATATCCATAAACGCTGATCTAGCTAAAGAAGCCTTAGAAACCTATTTAGAAAAACACCCCATTGACTACGATTCATACCCTTAAAATAAAACGCCGCTCCAAAGATTGTTATCCTTTGGTGGGGCGTTTTTTATTAATATAGGGTGAATACAAATGCTGATATGTTTCCTAAATTGATAGGCTACTCTTCGTCCTCATGCATATATTGAACTACATTGTAAAAACTTATGTTAATAAAGGAGTGTCCTTCTTTATAGTGGTCTTCCCAATTGTATGGCGTTGTAATATCTATCCAAATTTCGAAACTAACATCATTTTTATCATAATCAACCACTAATTGAAAACGATCGTCTCGATCATAAAAGAAATTATCTTCATCGGCTAAAGAGTTACTAGTGATAACCCACCCATCAGCAGTAAAATACGAAACATAATGTTGCATGATGTCTTCGATATCCACACCACTTCTTGCAAAAATCTCAATATCCGTATCCCATGCCAATCCTTTTTCGATAATTTCTGTGTCTTCAGGGTGTTCAATAAAGCCAAGATATTCTTCCATGGTATTTGGCAAGAAATATAATGCGCGCCACACTGATACTATCGTCACTTCTACTTGATCGCCATCTTCAACAAAGCCGTAATTTGAAACCCAGTGTTCATTTTCAAAAGATAACACATTCGAAAACTCATCTGGCGGGTAACCAAAATCGCTAAAATCAAAGGCTTCATCCACGGGATCCATACCATCATTTTCAACCGCGCGATCAACGAATATCTCTTGCGCTTCAGAAACATCAAATGGACCTTCCCTTACAAACTTAGCTACCCAACTACCAAAATGATCGTCAAAAGTTTCTTCAGTCACATCAAATAGTAGAAAAGGATCACCTACGAATCCATTATCATTGCCATTTGTACCATTATCTACGGTATCGCCATTATCAGTACCGTTATCATTAGTATCACCATCATCGGCGCCATTACAAGCAGCAAGCATAAACAACATTAAAAACATCCAAAAAAAGTGCTTAAATTTTCTCATCTTCTTCCTCCTTTTTAACTACTCACCTAATGATGAAAGCCCACAGATTCATCGACTTCCACAACGCGGTAGCCCTCACCATAATCATCGACCACGATATGAATCCAAATATCATCTCGACTTGCTTCTAAGTAAAAATACCCTTCATCAGCCTCGAAATTATCGTATTCAATCTCAAAACCTTCCGCTTCTAAAACCATCGTGAAATAGTCATACAATGCATCTTGTTCAGCGGTCGTATGATACATATGGAATCTCGCTAAGTCTGGATCTCCTACTTCAGGGATATATTGAGTGATCGCCGGTGGATAAGTTGGTATGAACAACGCTTCTGTGATCACTGAATCCACAAACATTTGTCCATGTTCAGGGTACCCATCGGGCAAGTTCTCAAAAGTGAATCCCCGATCTTTAATCAGGGTGGTTAGAATAGTCGTTTCTTCTCCAAGCAAAATGTTAAGGCCTAATACTTGATCATCGGATTCAAAAGAACGCGTTACCGCAAAACCATAAAAACTAAAATCAAGTTCCCCATTGGTCTCTTCAAACCCTTCTGATTCTAACCATGCGATAAAAGCTTCAAGTTCTGCTTCATCTGTCGTTGGACCGAGATATTGTACGATTTCAACATCCGCATTTTCATAAGCGACCAAGGTATCAAACACCTCGGGTTTTTCTTGCGTTGAATCTCCACAAGCTGCCATCACTAGTAAAATACTCATCATGACAATCAAACTCACGTGTTTCATTGTCTCACCTCGTTTTTTAGCTTTATTTAACACACCTATCTAAGGGGTATGATAAATAGAAAATGCACCTCACAAGCGTGGGCGAATCCTTTATCGTTATTAAAGAAACTCGTCATCTTATGGGGTGCATCTGGTTATACTTTCATTATATGCAATTCTATACTATTTATCAATATTCAAAACAGTATAATTATTTTTAAAAGATTATAGCTTATCAATATATTCAAAATAAGCATCTAGGGGTTGATTGCCTACGATTTCATGTTCGTCGTTTATGACAATTTTAGGTACGCCCGATACGTTGAATTTACTAGACATTTGTGCGAAGGTTTGAGCCTCAATCATTTCACCTTCAACTTTATCACTCAAAAGCGCTAAGCGATGAGCATTTTGAACGGCCCCAGGACAATGCGGACAGCTAAGCGTCACAAACACTTTAATGTTGACATCTTTATCAAGCTGCTTGAGTTTGGCGATGATTTTTTCATCAATGTCAAACGTTTTTCCACTTACATCTAAAATAGCGCTTAAAAACGAGTTGATCTCGTGACCAGCGGGAATGCCGTTAAACTTAACGCCTTGATACTGACCTTCTTTATCCAACAAAACAAAGCTAGGTGTCATAGTGATACCATAAGCTTCAGCCTGGTCTTTATCCTTATCAATATCCTTATGTGTATAGGTAAGTTTATCATTGAGTTTTGCGACCTCACTCAATAATTCCTTCGTTTCCTTACACGTTTGACAACTGCCTTCTTTGGTAAACAATACCATTTCTACTGTATTTTCCATTTGTGTCAAAAATTGTTCTATTTGTTGCTTTACTTCATCATTCAATAAATTAGCCATTATGAATTCTCCTTCGTTTTATGGTTTATATATTTGGCTGAAGCCAAGGCTGCTTTTGCGCCTTCCGCCGCAGCAATGATAATTTGTTTATCGGGGTTTTGCGTTACATCACCAACCGCATAAAGGCCTTCTACACTCGTCATTTGATTTTCATCGACTATCACTTCGCCTTTATCGGTTGTCTCGACGATATCTTTAATCAAATCGCTTTTTGGAATCGTACCAATTTCAATTAACAGCCCTTGTGCATCGAAACTGCGTGTTTCATTCGTCGTCTTATTTAAAGCCTTGACACCTTGCATATGGTTATCATCACCAAAGACTTCCAATAACTGATGGTTCAAATGAATCGTTAAATTGGGGATTTCTTCCATCTTTTTTAAAAGCACTGGGTCTGCACGCCACTTTGAGCGGTGAATCACGGTGATTTTTTTCGCCCAAGCCGATAGGTCTAATACCCCTTCTGCGGCTGCATTACCGCCGCCAGCCACAATCACGTGTTGGTCTTTATAAAAGGGCGCATCACACGTTGCACAATAACTGATCCCTTTATTATTGTAAGTGGCCTCTCCTTTAATCCCTAATTTTCTAGGCGCGCCGCCGGTTGCTAGGATTACCGTCATACTTTCTAAGGTTTTGCCATCGCTAAGATGTAGTTTAAAACCATCTACAGTCTTTATAATCTTATTAACGATTACGCCTTTGAGCATGGGCACATCCAGGTCATTAATATGGTTTAAAAACTTTGAAGATAGTTTTGCTCCATCGATATTGGTGTAACCCAAATAATTATCGACCGTGGTGGTATTATGGAGTTGTCCGCCAATTTCATCGGTCACAATTCCCACACGCAAGCCTTTGCGGTAAGCGTATAACCCAGCGTTTAAACCGCCTGGGCCGGCCCCAACAATTAGAAGATCAAAAATCTTATTGTCATTGAATACCGTGGTTTCTTTTGTCGTTTCAATATTTAAGTCAAACATGTCACATACTCCTTATGTCATTTCCCTTTAATGATCAAATCAATCGCATCGTGAACTTCTTCACGGTCCAAATCTAGTTCTTTTCCGATTGTTTGGATGAGGTTTTCAGTGGTTAACAGTGAAATCGTTTTATCGATACTGTTACGTATTGCTTTTAGTTGCACCAATAAATTACCACACGTAACTTCATCATCCATCATTTTTATTACACCCTTCATCTGGCCATGGGTTCGTTTCAATCGGTTTTTTAAAGGATCACTACACTTCATAAGCATCCCTCTTTTCTTTTACTTTACGGTTTATATTATACCCATAGGGGTATTTATTTCAAGTGAAACGCTTTGACAAACTAATATCGTTTAAAATAGCTAATCATGGATTAAACATAGGTTCATAATGCAAGGTTTTTGATAGTAAGATTGTTTTATATGATACAATGATTTCGAGGTGATAAAAATGAAGTTTCAAGACTATAAGTATGAACGACCCGATATGGAAGACATCAAGCAATCCTTTAATGATGCCTTAGAAACCTTCAAAAATGCCAAGAATCCTGAAGAGGCTTTTAAAGCAATCGAGTCCATTAATGCCCTTCGTTTAGATTTTAGCACCATGTCAAATATCGCTCATATCCGCCATACCATCAACACTAAGGATAAGTTTTATAGTGATGAAAAAGCTTATTTCGACCAAAATTCACCAACGATGTCACAGCTGGATAACGCTTATTACAAAGCCTTGTTAGAATCTTCTTTTAAAAAGGCGTTAAAAGACCGGTTTGGACCGCTTTTATTCGAAAAAGCCGAAAACGAACTAAAAACATTTGACGTAAAAATCATACCGCTTTTGCAAGAAGAAAACCAACTAGCTAGCAAACATCAAAAACTAACCGCAAGCATCGAAATCCCCTTTAAAGGGGAAACCTATAACCTCAGTCAAATGCGTGTCTTTAGTACCGATAAAAACCGTGAAACGCGTAAAGCGGCTTCCAAAGCGACCGAAAAAGTCTTGTTAACCAAAGAAAAAGAGTTAGACAAACTCTATGATGACTTGGTCAAAGTACGCACTAAAATAGCGAAAGAACTCGGATTTGAAAGCTTTACTGAGTTAGCTTACGCCCGTTTAGGCCGTACGGATTGGAACAAACACGATGTGGCAAACTACCGCCAACAAATCAAGGATGTCGTCGTCCCTTTAAACCAAAAACTAACCAAGCGAAAACAAAAACGTTTAAAACTCGATACCCTTTATCACTATGATTTATCCTTGGATTACTTAAGTGGGAACGCCAAGCCAAAAGGAGATAAAGACCATCTTGTAAAACAAGCCGAAAAAATGTATCAAGATTTAAGTCCACAGACCCATGAGTTTTTCCAGTTTATGTTAAAAAGAAATCTAATGGACTTAGAAGCAAAAAAAGGGAAAGCGGGCGGGGGATATTGTACCATGATTCCCAATTATGAAAGCCCCTTTATCTTCTCAAACTTCAATGGAACCAAAGGCGATGTCGATGTTTTAACCCATGAAGCGGGTCATGCTTTTCAAATGTATATGAGCCGACACCACGAAGTCCCTGAATACCTGATGGCCGGCATGGAAGTCAGCGAGATCCATTCTATGAGTATGGAATTCTTTGCATGGCCGTATCTTGAACTCTTTTTCGAAGAAGATAGTGAAAAGTATAAGTTCTCTCATCTCTCACAAGCCTTGATGTTACTTAGTTATGGGGCGTCCATCGATGAATTTCAACATGAGATTTATGCCAAGCCCACCATGAGTATCAAAGAACGTAAACAATTGTGGCGCAAGATTGAAAAAACGTATTTCCCCTATAGAATTTATGACGATAATGATTATGCTGAGCGTGGCAATGGCTGGCAAATGATTATGCATATCTTCTTAGTCCCTTTTTATATGATTGATTATACGCTTGCCCAAGTTTGTGCTTTTCAGTATTTCAACCGCGCAAATGAAAGCAAAAATGAAGCATGGCAAAGTTATGTAAAACTATGTAAAGCGGGTGGTTCTAAATCATTTAAAGAATTACTAGCTTTAGCGCAGCTCAAAAACCCCTTTGAAACAGGGAGTTTAAAAACGATTATCCCATCTATAGAGAAGATATTAAATCAAATCAACGATGAAGACCTTTAATAAAAAAAACGCCTGCTTTATAGGCGTTTTTCATATGCGTTTTACCACATTATCCTTTTTTTGTTGCCGTTTGAAAACGCGGTTTAGCTTGGTTGGAATCGCATCTAAGTTTGCATAAAGTGCTCTGATTTCTCTTTCTTCTGACATGTGCTTCTCAGCCACTGATGCGATGGTCTTTTTATCATCAAGTCCATTTTGAAATAGCTTCTCAAACAATGCCATGCCATAGTCATAAGCACTTTGATACATGGTCTTAATCAAGTCATTGCTAAAGTTAAACGTCGATTTAATATAACCGTTACACACCGATAAATCAATCTCTAAAATAATTTTATCACTATTTAAATATTCTTGATCCAGCTTGTATTTGGGATCAAAATGCATCACGATTATCAAATCAATATCGGTTTGTCTAAACAATGGTTGGACTGGAATATTATCTACAATACCACCATCGACATAAAGACGATGTTTAAACCGTCTAGGTACACCTGCAACAATAGGAAAGACAATGATGCCAGATAAAAGTTTTTTCCAATCGCTTTGATAATCATCTTTCATCAAATAATACTTAAAATTCCATGTCGGGAACACCGACAAACCCGATACATATACTGGACAATGTAAATAATCATTATCATCGATAAGTGCATCTACGGTTTTGTTTAACAAACGATTAATCAAAAACCGCTTATAAAGAATCATTAAGTTAGGACAGTGAAAGTTCATCCAATAATCATAAGCAACCTCAGTTTTCTTCGCGGCTAAAGCATAAGCATTCAAGGCACCTATAGAGGCGCCCGAAATGCCTTTTATATCTTTATAATCAATATAGTTTAAAAGCGCATCAACAAAACCTATTTGATACGCCCCTTTCGATAATCCACCTGCATAAACCAATCCAATATTTGCCATAAATCTTTCCCCTATGATGTCCTTAAATATGGTCCAACTATAAAAATATTACAACAATTCCTCATTTTTGTCGATATTCAAACGTCAATTTACTCAATAAGGTATATACTACATTAGCAAAAAATATCCTAATAGTGTTGCTATAGTGCCATTCAATCATGTATAATGGAAGGGTAAACAAAAAAACTAATAGTTAAAGGAGTTTTTGAATGAAGGAACGTTCTATTGGAATGATGATTCTACTTGCTATTATTACACTTGGTATCTACATGCTTTATTGGACTGTCTCTTTTCAATCGCAACTCAAAGAAAAGACAGGCGAAGGTTTTGGTGGTTTAGGCCACTTCATCATGATTTTCATTACTTTCGGTATTTATTATCTTTACTGGCATTATAAAGTAGGGGAGCGTCTTGAAAAACTAGGCAGACAGAATGACGGCGTCCTTTATTTGGTTTTAGCCATCGTTGGATTCAGTTGGCTAACCCCCTTCTTGATGCAATCTTCAGCAAACAAAATCTCAGGGTAACTAATTAAACGATTTTATAAACATTGAAAACAAAAGCTATCTTCATTTTAGCTTTTGTTTTTTCTTTACTCAAAAGTAAGTGCATATTGGTTTTTGAAACCCTTATCATCTTATATAATATTAGTTGAAATAGGAACTAATATTATAAGGAGGTAACATCAATGGTCAACGGAAAAGTGATTATTGTTACTGGAGGCGCAAGTGGCATAGGTCGTGAAACAGCCTATAAACTAGCCAAGCAAGGGGCAAAACTTGTGGTTTCTGACATCAACGAAGATGCGGGTAAAGACGTATTAGCCAAAGTTAAAGAACTAGGTGCTGAGGCTTACTTCATGAAAACAGATGTATCTGTTAAAGAAGAAGTTGAGGCGTTGGTAGACTTTGCCGTAGAAAAATTCGGTACGCTACAAGGTATCTTTAACAATGCCGGCATCGGTGCTATGGCTCCTTTCTTAGAATTAGAACCCGAAGAATATCAAAAGATGATTGATATTAACCAAAACAGCGTTTATTATGGTATGTATTATGCCGGCAACAAAATGAAATCATTAGGGGTTAAAAATGGTGTGATTGTTAACACTGCGTCTATTTATGGGTTTATTGGCGCACAAGCTAGTGCCCATTATAATGCCGCTAAGGCAGCCGTGGTCTCATTAACCAAATCAGGCGCACAAGCCATGACTCCAGACGGTATCCGTGTGGTAGGTGTGGCACCCGGGTTTACTAAAACAGCCATTTTAGAAGCTGCACCCAAAGAAATGATTGAAGCCTTACAAAGCGCGCATATGCGCGGAAAATTACTTGAAGCAGACGAAATTGCAAACGTTGTTGCTTTCTTGTTCTCCGATGAATCCGTCGCGATTAACGGATCAACGGTTCTAACCGATGATGGCTTCTTAGCCTTTAAGTAGTACATGCTCAAAATCTAATACTAAAAAAGCCACAAAGCTTGATACCAGCAACGACAAGTTTTGTGGTTTTTTCTTAAGCAAGTGATTTATTTCGATTTAACAAAACCCCATTAACCGTTTTAAGGTAATTTTGTTATAATAAGCTTATCATACCGTCTATTTTAAAAAGGAGCTAGTTATGTCTATCAAAGATGAAACGTTCACGTTAAACAATGGTAGTGTCATTCCCTCTATTGGATTTGGAACCGCACCACTGAAGGGGGATGAAGCTTATGAAGCTGTATTAAATGCCCTAAAGGCAGGGTACAGACACATAGATACAGCACAAGCGTATCAAAATGAAAAGGATGTTGGACGTGCCATTGCAGACTTTGGCATTGCTAGAGAAGACCTTTTCATCA
This sequence comes from uncultured Candidatus Izemoplasmatales bacterium, assembly GCA_964501415.1. Lineage (GTDB taxonomy): Bacteria > Bacillota_I > Bacilli_A > Izemoplasmatales > Izemoplasmataceae > B1SED10-225. Next base: position 39,454 of record CAZCSL010000004.1, on the reverse strand, counting down.
CCACGAAACTAGAAGCTTCCATCAAAACTTACGAAGGTGCGATTAAAGCACTTGAATCATCACTTGAAAACCTAAATACTGATTATGTCGATCTTTATTTAATCCACGCACCTTGGCCTTGGGATGATAAATATTCCAATCACAAAGAAGGCAACGTTGAAGCGTATAAAGCGCTTGAGTACTTGTACGAGATTGGTAAAGCCAAAGCGATTGGAATCTCTAATTTCAACGTAGATGATACCAAAAATATTTTAGAGCACTGCAGCGTAGTGCCACAAGTCAATCAGATTAAATATCATATCGGGCATAACCAAAAAGAGGTTCATGATTATTGCTCAAAACACGATATCTTGATAGAAGCCTATTCACCGCTGGGCCGGGGGAAAATCTTGCAACATGAAGTCTTGGTTGATATGGCAGAAAAGTACAATGTGAGCACCGCTAAGCTATCGCTTCGCTATATTTTGCAAAAGGATGTTTTGCCTTTGCCACGGTCCAATAATCCTAAAAATATTAGCAATAATTTAGCCTTAGATTTTACCTTGGATAAAAAAGACATTGAATCCCTCGATCAATTAGACATTGAATCCATTGAATTTGGAAAGGTCAAATCTAAAAACAAACAATGATTTAAATAGCTTTAATATAAAAAACCATCTTAGTAAAGCACAATCTTACTAAGATGGTTTTTTTGTTAAATTCGACTCAAAGCTTCTTTGACCGTAATAACCCAAATCATGTGATGAAAACTGTGATTAGGGGCTTTTTTATGAATAATTGGCTCGCCGAACATCGCACGCCAAATCTTTTGCGAAACTTCATAAATAGAATCAAAACAAATCTCTTCAATACCGTTTTTCTGCAAAGACTCTAAAGCATATTTCAGCAATGCGCGTCCATAACCTTGTTTTTGCTTATCTGGGTCAATATACAAAGAACCTAGTTCCATCATATCTATCAAGGCATCATTGGTTTGTTTTAAGATACCTTGATTCGGGGGTTTGTCATAGGCGATTGTTCCTATCAGTGTTTGCTTCTCAAACGCCAAAAAACAAGTGAAAAATGGTGATTCAAAAGCTTTATCGAGTTGTCTCATTTTAAAAGCCAATTCCTTTTGTGGGGTTAAATCATCATCAAAGTGTTCCTGGTTAAAAGCCGATTTTATCACTTTAAACCACAAATCCTTAATGGCTGAGCGATCTGCTTTGATTGCTTGGCGTATGATTAGGTTTTCATTTGGTGTCATGTGGGCCTCCTGATATACCGTTTTTTTACCTATCTGTGGTTAATCATGCTTATTACTCTGCATTTAGGCAGATACTTTTACAAGTACGCGATAATACTTTATAATATAGGTATCATAACTTGATACCCGGTTGAAAGGAGTTAAAGTATGAAAAGAATCGCCATTTTAGTAGAAAACATGTTTGATGAAAAAGAGTTAATTTACCCTTATTTTAGACTTCAAGAGGAAGGATTTCAAGTCGATTTAATCGGCTCAAAGGAAAATACCGTATATAAAGGCAAAAGCGGTATGCCTATGAAAAGCGATTATAGCAGTGATAAAGTAAAATCCAGTGACTACGATGCCTTGGTTATACCCGGCGGTTTTTCACCCGATTATATGAGACGCAGCGAAGCGACTGTTGCTTTTGCCAAAGCGATGGATAAAGACAAAAAGCCAATCGCAGCCATTTGTCACGGGGCTTGGTTGATGATTTCTAGTTGCGATTTATCAAACCGCAACTTAACAGGCTTTCACTCGCTCAAGGTAGATATTGAAAATGCAGGTGCAACGTATCTAGATAAAGAAGTCGTTGTAGATGGCCACTTTATTACATCTAGGACGCCAAATGATTTGCCGGTTTTCTTAAAAGCCATTATAAAAGCTTTAAACTAAAAAAGTGCTCAACTGAGCACTTTTTTTGTATTTATTAAAATAAGATAATACTTGCTAAGAAGAAATAAATCAGCAAACCCGTAATATCTTTAATGGTCGTAATAAATGGGTCACTACCTGCGGCTTGGTCAAAACCGAGTCTGCTAAGCGTTGCAGGCACTAAGAAACCGAATGCTGAAGCAATGGTAATCGTTGCGGTTAAAGCGATGCTGATAACTAAAGATAAACTAAGATCTTGTTGCCATACATAGACGATAAATCCAGCGATTATCCCGCTTAGTACGCCCATAGAAAAACCAATCACAATTTCTCTAAGCCATTGTTTCATGAAGCGATTAAAATCAATGTGACCAAAAATTAATGCTCTAGTAAAGATAGTTGAGGATTGCGTACCAACATTTCCTCCCATATCCATGATAACAGGAATAAAGAAAGCAAGGGCTGCGATAGCCTCTAACTCCGCTTCAAATTGAGCAATCGCACCACCAGCAATCAAACCACCAACCAAAGCGAGCATCAAATAAGGGACTCTAACACGCCATACTTGAGGGAGTGTACCTTGGGTTAAAATTTTAGAGCGGTTGGTCTCCACTGAACCCATAGAAAAACCAGCTTTATTAAGGGCTTGATCCAAAGCCTCATCTTCCAAAATATCCATCGCATCATCAACGGTTACTACACCGATGATGCGGTTTTCTTTATCTACAACCGGTACGCTGACCATATCGGCATCTTGTAACAATTGAGCGACATCTTCATCTTTCATATCATAAGATACGGTAATGGGATCTTTTGTCATGATTTTATCTAAAACATCGGTTTCGTTGGCTAAAATCAGTTCCTTTAGACTGACGACGCCTTCAATAATGCGTTGATTGTTGGTTATGTATACATTGTAAAGCGTTTCAAAATCCTTACCGATGGCACGAATCTTATCAAGGGCTTCTTTGACACTGAGATTTTTCTTAAGTCGAACATATTTAGGCGTCATAATATGACCGGCAGTTCCAACTTCATACCCTAAAAGCGTATTGGTAAGTTCTCTTTCTTCTTTCGTTAGTGCGTTCATTAACTTGCCTGTGACTTTGGCGGGCAGTTCATCCATCAATCTAGCGCGATCGTCGGGTTCTAATCCTTTGAAAAACTCATTGGCTTTTTCATCGGTAAAGTTTTGAATAAGTGATTGTTGGATTTCGGGTTCGATATTCTCAAACACTTCTAAAGCTTGGTCTTTATCTAACAAGCGAAAGACGACAACTTGCTTTTCATCATCAAGTGTTTCAATGATATCGGCTAATTCATAAATTTCTAAATCATTTACTTTTTGTTTAAGTGTGTCTTGTTTTTGTGACTCGACTAATTCTTTGATTTCTTTTAATACAACTACTAATTCTTTTTTCATGGCATATACTCCTATTCTTTTTTGGGATTCTTAAAAACATAATATGGTAACGCAAATCATCATCGTCAATCGTATTCATAGCAATATATGCACCTCCTTAGTACAAAAAAGGCTTGCTCAACGCAAGCCAATAAAAACCAGTTATGGTCATTAGCATTCGTTGAGCTTTAGCACTACACAGCGTCCATTTAGCCACATTAGACAAAGCCTTACTTCGGCAGTGTCAGTTTACCCATTGGCGTCTTTCGACATTTTTGGGCAGTGGCGTGTGTCCATGTAGGAGCCTCACCTAACGTTAATGTATTTTTTTATGGATAATAATAACACAACTAAAAATGATTGTCAAAAAGAATGTAAAGAATATTTAAAGGGTTGTCTTAAACGGTTGAAGGAAAGTTATAAAAAAGCTATTTTACTTCCTCAAAGACATCGTAGTTACAACATCAACCCCGGTATCAAAAACATTTTTAATCACAACTTCGCCTAAATTAACAGGGACTTTCAAATCAATTTCATCCAATAGATCCATCAACTCAAACAACTTGTCTTTTGGAATGGCATCGGTCGTCTTGATAGGCATTCTGCGTTGATGCACAGAATTAATTTTGACCGTTGAGGTTAACATTCTGGTAGGATTAAGTAATTCTTTTTTAGCATAGCGCTCACCGCGCTTACAATTGGCATTGTCCACCTCATGGGTTTCAGTATCAATGCTTAAATGACACCCTACCGGGCATACGATACAAGTCATTTCTTTTTTCATACATCCACCACCTCAAATTTTACGTAAACCGGTTCATCTGCATTTTTGAGTTGATCGCGTTTTATCGTAATTTTTTCCATTTCTGCAGGCACGACAAATCGTGCCTTTTTGGAAAACAATAACGCATCGCCTTGATAAACATGAAAAACCGCTCTTAAAGCATTCGTCGTCGTTCGAAATGATACATTGACGGATTCAAAATCGTCTCCTAAATCCAGCTTTTGTGGCAATAAATAAGAAACATTGTCAGAAGGGATAAGATCGATGGTATTTTCGGAGCGTTTTTTGGCCTTCATGATATAGTCCTTAGCTTGCTTACCCGCAGCACTGGATTCTTCGGTCACAAAATCAACCAAATCATGGACGTGTAAGGCATTGCCACAAGCAAAAAGTCCTTCAATAGAGGTTTGATAGGTTTGATCTACCACCGCACCACTAGTGCGTGGTGAAATATCAAACTTCAAAGAATCAAACATACCGATATCTGGTAATAACCCAACTGATAATAATAGCGTATCGACTTCAAACTCTTTTTCTGTGCCTTTGATAGGATCCCAGTTATCATCAATTTTAGATATCGTAATGCTTTCTAATTGATCTTGCCCTTTAATATGGGTAACGGTATGAGATAAATAAAGGGGAATATCAAAATCATGTAAACATTGAACAATATTTCTAGTCAAGCCATTGGAATATGGCATAATCTCCGCTACACCTAATACATCTGCGCCTTCTAAACGCATTCTTCTGGCCATAATCAAACCAATGTCGCCACTACCCAAAATAAATACGCGTCTACCTACCAAATAGCCATCAATATTCAAATACCGCTGGGCACTACCTGCGGGCATAATGCCAGCTGGACGGTCTCCAGGTAACTGTATAGCCCCAGCGGTGCGTTCATAACAACCACTTGAAAGAATGACCGCTTTGGCCTGTACATCAAATAAGCCATCGTTGGTGTTGGTCATCTTGACAAAAAACGTTTCTTCTTCCTTCATCACATCGATAACCGTGGTATCCACTAAGATATCCGCATCTAGTTCTTTAACTTCATTGATACCACGTTCAGCGTATTCCGGTCCCGTTAATTCTTCTTTATAATGATGCAGTCCAAAGCCATTATGGATACATTGTTTTAAAATGCCGCCCAAGGTTTTATCTCTTTCGACCAATAATATATTCAATGAGGAATCATAAGCGCTTTTAAGGGCAGCCAAGCCCCCGGCGCCACCACCAATAATCACAATATCATAGCTTTTATTCATCGTTTTTTCACCTTCGTTTCCTCTTTGAAGATCGTCGTACCTTTGGCGTAATATTCAACTTCGGTTACGTCTTTATTCAATTCTTTTGCCAGAAGGTGAATAATCGTATGTTGGCAATAACCCCCTTGGCATAACCCTGCACCGGCGCGAGCCCTTTTTTTTATGCCCTTAACCGTATCCACAGGTACACTTCTATGGATATGACGCACGATATCGGCTTCGGTAATGCGCTCACATTTACAGACTAAATTACCGTAGCGTCTGTCATTTTTGAACGCTTCTTTTTTCTCATCATCATCCATATCATCAAACAGCTTGATGTGTTTTCTCTTGGGATTGAAATTTGAATTTTTCACCAAAGCTTCCTTTTTCATGATAATATCTTCCACGACATACCTACCGATCGCTGGGGCGGCACTGATGCCTGGTGAATCGATACCGGCTACATGAATGAAGTTCTCCTTTTCGATAGACTCTTTTATATAGAAATCCTTATGCGTTGAAGTCGCTCTCACACCAGCGAAGGTGCGGATCGTTTTATGAAAAGGGATATTGTCTGCCAAACGCGCAGCACCTTGCTTAATTTCTTTAAGACCCGATTTACTTGTTGTTACATCATCAGGTGAATCTTGCCATACACTGTTTGGACCGACCAAAATATTCCCGTGTACTTGAGGAACCAATAAGGTTCCCTTACCTTTGTCGGTTGGACAAGGATAAAGCGTACGGTTAATAAACCCTTTCACGCGTCTATCTAGTACCATGTATTCGCCTTTTCTTGGCGTAATTTTATAAGGAGGTGCTTCTTCGGTTAGTCCCGCTACACGGGTGGCAAAAGCGCCTGCAGCATTGATGATATATCGAGATTTAAAGGTTGCTTCTTGTTTGGTCTTTACGGTGAATACACCCTCTTGTTTGTAGATTAAATTTACTTCCTGAGAACGCTTAAAAACCACGCCATTATCTACAGCATTTTCCAAAGAAGCTACCGCAACCTCCCAAGGATAAGTTACTTTAGTCGAAGGTAGATTTAAAGCAAGCGTAACTGATTTAGAAAGATTTGGCTCTTGCTTGCGAGCTTCATCTCCACTAATCAACTCAACCCCAGTAACGCCATTTGCTTTAGCTCTTTGATAATAGAACTTTAATGTGTCTTCTTCTTGTTCATCGTGTGCCACCATAAAAGCACCACTTCTTAACAAAGGAATTTCTAATTCCTTTTCTAAGCGGTCATATAATTGATTTCCTTCCACATTCAAAAGGGCTTTAAGTGTGCCTGGTTCAGGGTCATGACCGGCATGCACAATTGCACTATTGGCAATGGTCGCATGATTTGCCGCGTCATTTTCCTTTTCTAAAACTAAAACAGAAACTTTATATTTGGAAAGTTCTCTAGCGATGCTTGCTCCTGTAATACCAGCACCGATAATTATAAAATCATACATCATGGGTTATCTTCCTTTCTTTGATGCGATGATAAACTTAAATCTTTTTACTTAAAAATGCGCTAATATGGATAAAAAACAAAAGAGAAAAACGTTCATAAATCTTATGAACCCTTTTCTCTTTGTCTCTTTTTCAGGTATTAAATTGTTTTATTTTAGTTTCGGTGGTTTAAACGATAACGTCGCTTCAACCGCGTTTTTCCAACCCGCATAAAGGGTTTCTCGCAACGATTTATCCATCTTTGGCTCAAACTGTTTATCGATAGCCCACTGCGCCGCGATTTCGTTTTTGTCTTTCCAAAAACCAACCGCCAACCCAGCCAAATAAGCAGCGCCTAATGCGGTGGTCTCTTGAATGGTTGGTCTTAAGACTGGGACATTCAAGATATCGCTTTGAAATTGCATTAAGAAATCGTTCGCTACTGCGCCACCATCGACACGCAGTTCTTTTAACTCAATACCAGAATCTTTATTCATCGTAAGCAATAAATCCGTGCTTTGATAAGCGATAGATTCTAAGGCAGCCCTGGCAAATTGTTCTTTTGATGAACCACGCGTAAGACCGAACATAGCCCCTCTAGCTTCTTGACTCCAATAAGGAGAGCCCAGGCCAACAAAGGCAGGGACTAAATACACCCCATCATTTGTCTTTAGCGATTTAGCCAAAGCTTCTGTGTCTTTGGCATGATCGATGATTTTTAAACTATCTCGCAGCCACTGTACTGCAGCCCCAGTCACAAAAACAGAGCCTTCAAGGGCATATTCAACGTTTCCATCGATACCCCACGCAATGGTAGTAAGCAACCCTGAATCACTACGAATCGCTTCGCTACCCGTATTCATAAGCAGGAAACTACCGGTACCATAGGTGTTTTTAGCCATGCCTTTTTCAAAACAAGCTTGGCCAAATAGCGCACTTTGTTGGTCGCCTGCAGCACCGGCAATCGGTACCTCTTGACCAAAGAAATGATAATCGATGGTATAACCATAAATCTCTGATGACCCCTTGACCTTTGGAAGCATCGAAGCGGGTACATCTAAGATATCTAAGATTTCTTCATCCCACTTGAGCTCATGGATATTATACATTAACGTTCTAGATGCATTCGAATAATCGGTCACATGGACTTTACCGCCCGATAATTTCCAAATTATCCATGTATCGATGGTACCAAACAACAACTCACCGTTTTTAGCTTTTGTTTTGGCCCCTTCTACATGATCCAAAATCCATTTGACTTTCGTGCCGGAAAAATAAGGATCAATCAATAACCCGGTCTTATCTTTAAACAATGTTTGATACCCTTTTTCTCTGAGTTCATCACAGATTTCAGAGGTTTGACGTGATTGCCATACCAAGGCATTATAAATCGGTCTGCCTGTATTTTTATCCCACACAACCGTAGTTTCTCGTTGATTGGTGATACCGATTCCGGCTACTTCTTTTGGTGAAACATCGTTGTTTTGTAGCACCTCAGCGATAACACCAAGAATCGATAACCAAATTTCGTTTGCATTGTGTTCTACCCATCCTGGTTTGGGATATATTTGTTTGAACTCTCGTTGAGCAACGCCAACAATCTTACCCGACTTATCAAACAATATTGCGCGTGAACTTGTGGTTCCTTGATCTAAAGACATCACATATTGTTTCACCTTATCAATCCTCCATCAATCATCTATACTTCGAATTCTAAAATAAAAAGCCCAAAAAAGATACCTACACCTATCCATGTAGACCTATCTTTCCGAGGGCTCTAATTCTCCGCAGAAAAAAGTTGTTAACTTACTTTATTTATAGCATGATATGCCGTTTATGTAAAGGAATAATTGCTCACGTATCTAAGTTAAGTAAAAAAAAGTTTCATTTATTACCTATTTAATCTACTAGTTTAATAAACACCTCTATCTAACAAAATTTTATGCTATAATAAATGAGAACCCATTGGAGGGATACTATGTTAAACGGACAACGTGTTTTACCCGCTATCAGTTCCCACAAAGCGTTAAAAACATTTTTAAAAACCGATCTTGATTATTGCTTAATCATGAGTTTTCAACTTGCACAGCTTTCTGATTTAATAAAAATCATCAAAAAACACAATAAACGTGTGATTATTCACTTAGAATTAATCAAAGGTCTTTGTAATGATGAGTATGGGGCTATTTATCTAATCCAAGAACTCAAGGTAGATGGTATCATATCTACAAAACCTAAAGTCATTGAACTTTGTAAGAAACGACAAGTCATAGGGATTATGCGTTTCTTCTTAAAAGATACCTTATCCTTAGACCAAAGCTTAAAAATACTAAGTGTTGCAAACCCAGAAGCGATTGAAGTCTTACCCGCTATGCCCGATAAACTGGATATCATTAGAAAACACAGCAATTCAGAAATATTGACCGGCGGTTTAATCACCAAAGCCTCTGAGGTTAAAGCTTGTCTAGACGCAGGGGCACAGGCCATAACCACATCTAAAGAGGATTTGTGGCATCATCAACACTAAAAAAAAGCAATCTCTTAAGGAAATCGATATGATAAAAAAGTTTACCATCGAAGATGAAACCGGCCTGCACGCTAGACCTGCCTCAAAACTTGTCAAAGAAGCCAACAAATATTCCAATGAAATAAAACTTATTTATCAAGATAAAACCATAAACTTAAAATCGATTATGATGGTCATAAGCTTAGGTATTCCTCACAAAGCCAGCTTTAAGATTGAAGTCATTGGGCAAAATGCCGAAACGGCACTAACAGCCTTAGAAAACGTCTTAAAAAAAGAAGGCAGCATATAATCAAAACCCCCTATTTGGACCACTTAAGCTCAAATAGGGGGTTTTTTTTATGATTCTATATGATGTTTGCGTTTAATATCAAAAATTGGTGTCATCCAACGAAGTTGTAGACTTAATAAAAACGGTAAAATAAGCGTTACAATTAACGTACCCTGATTTATAATCCCAAGCCCTAAGCCAGCCAATAAACCAATAATTAATCCCATGCTCAAGCCAATACCTTCTACTAGCATGCGGGTCATAAACACGTTTTTTGTCTTAAAAAAATCCATGAACAAAAGCATTAATTCATCAACAACGGTGGCCTTGAATCGCGTCAAAACCACCAAGCCCAACCCAAAGGAGAGCAAAGTAATGCCTCCAAGATAAAATATCCATCTTAAAAACAGTCCTTCCGGATAATAATCTCTAAACACTATGAGATCCCAAAAATCAAAGGCCACAGAAATCGTAATAATGGATGTGAAAATGTAGCTATATTGCCAAGACTTTCTAAGTGCCATTATGATAATAATCAACGTACACTGAATGATAAATGCACTAATACCTAGGGTTACATTTAACAAAGCATGCAAATGATAGGTGAACGTATCCCAAGGCGCTGGACCCAATAAGCTACGAATCATCATATTGACCCCGAACACTAAAATGAAAATACCCAAAACAAATTGCAAGGCGATATGCAAGAACAAAGGAATATTCACTTGGATTTTACGTTTATTTCTCATGGGCTCACGCCTTTATCAAATAAAATTAACCTCACACTGTAGAATGTTCCGCATGGTTATCTAAATGCCTTTTTAATCTTGAGCTGTGGAAATGAAGTCTTCAAACACGATATATGTTTCGACTTCGTTTTGATTATTATGCCATTTTACCAAAAAGCCACTAATCACCATATGAGTTTGTGGTTGATATGCATAGAAGCTTTCAAATTGATTAAAACTAGCCAAGATACTAATGTAGTAATCTTGATTTAGTGTAAACAAACCAGGATATCCTTGCGTAATATAAGACGAGTCATAGTAGCCCGCCATATGAACATATAAGAACGGTTCATATAATTCATCTTCGTATAACGATTCAGGATTCATAGCGACTTTAGAAAAGCTATGCACGGGCGCATCGTTTTGAGCTATGATGCCTTCAATGTGATCGACATAAAAGATATCATTTAAACCATCACTGCGGTATCCCCCATACGCAAAAAACGTATCATAGCTATCTGGTAGCCCGCCAAATTTCGGGGTTTCAATCACCATAACTTGATGGGTATTGGCGTCCATAATCAACCCTTCACCATAAAATATATGGCCAAGCATTACCGCATGAATGTAGTAATTCTCTTCATTTTTCATCGTCAAAATATCATCGAGGCTCGTAACCTCTATGGACTTTACATCCAGCGTCACTTCAAAAGCCTCTTGAAGGTCATTTTTAGTAAGCGTGATTGCTATGGTTAGTTGTTCTACCGTATCACTTAATGCCTTAATGTGATATGAACCATCCATGATATTAATATCACCAAGCGCAGCATCACTTAAAAGAATCTCATAATTGAGTTCCACTTCATAACCATAAGGGTTACTAGGTAAAGGCTTATAAAAATCATAGCGAACAATGGTCTCATTTAATTGACGCTTAATATAATCCTTTAAAATTACGATTTCTTCATCGGGATTTGGTTCATGGACATTAAAATCATCACTGGTAAAAAAATGTACCAAATAATGCCCTTTATTCAAGTATGGATCCATCTCCCTGAATCTAGTAATATAGGCGTTAATATCGACAACGTTTCCAACATTGTCTTCAAACATATCAAACCCTTGCCATGAAGTCTCAATGAAAATAAAACTATCGGATGTCTCAACTCTAAAACGTGCGTAACCTATGGGATCTTCAACCAACACCCCTGCAATCCGGTAATACCCAATCGGTAAATTATCTTCTAAGGTAAGCTTGGCAAGATTTTCAATACTAATTTCCTTAGGTTCATGGTGAAAATCAACGCCAATTTTTAAGACTTCATATGGATTTGTTTGGCTTTCGTCTAACATGACCATAGGTATATGACCATCAGCCGCTATAACACCATCAACTCTAATTTGGTGACCAATATCCAACTGATCTTCATAATACCCATAAACTTGTGCATAACCGGTATCGTCCATAAGAATAAATGAGGAAAAATCAAACGCCGTTACAACCCCTTCTATGATAATGTTTGTTTCTTCTTCCAAAGTATAGATTACTTCAATCGGAACAACCCCACTTAAATCCAAAGACCATTTGGCAAACAAAACCAAATCCTTTGTAATGACACTTTCATGATCAAATGCATCATCAAATTGTTCATCTAAGTACCAACCTAAAAATGTATACCCCCTTCGCTCAGGTGTAGGCAACACTTCTACCGTCTCATTATCAGCTATGTTTAGCTCATCTAATGCTAAACCACCTAGTGTGTTAAAGGTGATCGCATGAAGCGTAGCCTCGCCATTTTGACCATTGGGGCCGTCTTCGTTTTCACCGTTACCATTAGGCTCATCGTCTATCACATCATCATCGTCGTCACCGTTACCGTTTACTTCCTTTTGGTCGTCTTGGTTGTCATTGTTGTTATCTGAATCTAGCAAATCGCACCCGAAGAGAAAAACGACAGAAAACAACACTACAAATAAAAGACTTTTCTTAATCACAAATATCACCTCACTCTTTACTGTATTGTATTAAAAAAACGTACATCAGTTACTTAAAGTATACCTTTATTTGATTATAAAAGCTATAAAAAGTTGATTCATTGAGTTCATTAAAACGTTTAGAGTAATTTGTTTTTTTATAATTAACCCTTCCTTTTATACACAATTTTGGTTCTTAAAAATAAACATCTCTCTTTTTTTATTTATGCATAATTTTTCTATTTAATAATTAAATCCCTCTGTTTAGACATTATACTTGATATTTCGCTTAATATAACAACTTCTAAACGATTTAGCATTTGTCATTTAAAAAAAACATCAGTATAATAAAAACTAGTAAGCAAGCGGTTTCATAAAACCCAAATTCAAGAAAGGAATGGATAAGGATATGCAACTAAAAGAAGTTCTCGGTCAATATCCTAAAAATGAAGAATACTTGATTGAGATATTGCTTGATTATCAAAAGTATAAGTTGCATCATGACCTCACAGAAAAAGAATTAAAAACCATCGCAGAGTATTTAAACATCACGGAGAGTAAAATCTCATCAGTCATTACGTTCTACAGTTTGTTTTCTTTACAGCCTAAAGGTACACACGTTATTCAAGTTTGTCACGACGTGCCTTGTCATGTAAACAACCAAGAAAGCATTTTAGAAACGCTTAAAACCTTATTGGATATCGATGTCGATGAAACGACATCCGATAAAATGTTTTCTCTCGAATACACAAGTTGCCTTGGGGCTTGTGACAAAGCGCCAGTTATGCGTATAGGCGAGAAAACATTTACCAATTTAGACACCAATAAGGTTAAGGCAATCATCTCTGAATATAGGGGGAAAAAGCATGCCTGAACTTAAAATGTTGACAAAGCGTATTGGCGATATTAACCCGTTATCCATTGATGATGCGATCAAGAATGACTCTTATAAACAGTTAGAAAAAGCCATTAAAATGGATGCCATCGACCTGATTGAAGAGGTCAAAGTTGCCAATCTTCGTGGACGCGGTGGCGCGGGCTTTCCTATGCACATCAAAATGATGAGCGTTGCCAAAGAAGACAGCAGACCTAAATATCTTGTTTGTAACGCAGATGAAGGTGAACCCGGTAACTTTAAAGACAAATATTTAATGGAAAACGACCCTCATTCGGTTATCGAAGGTATCTTGATTGCGGCTTATACTGTGGGTGCCACTAAAGGGTATATCTATATTCGCGGTGAATACAACCAAGCGATAAGCATCATGAAATATGCTGTTGAAGAAGCAAAAAACAAGGGCTTCATCGGCGAAAACATCTTAGGTACCGATTACAGTTTTGATTTAGAGATCAAACGAGGGGCTGGTTCTTACGTTGTCGGTGAAGAGTTCGCCATGATAGAATCTATAGAGGGTAAAGCGGGTAGAACCCGTGTAAAACCGCCATTCCCTTCAGACGTTGGCGTGTTTGGAAAACCAACCTTGTTAAACAACGTTGAAACATTCTGTAACTTGCCTTTCATTGTAGATATGGGTGGCAAAGAGTTTAAAAAAATTGGTACCGAAACGTCAACGGGAACCAAGTTGATTAGTTTATCTGGAAACATTAAAAACCCCGGTGTTTATGAAGTGCCTTTCGGTACTACCTTAAGAACCGCGATCAATGAACTCGGTGGCGGTGTCAAAGGCGGAGAGCGCATTAAAATGGTACAACTTGGGGGAGCCTGTGGTCCTATTATTCCTGAGATGATGCTCGATTTACAAATCGATTACGATCGCTTCGAAGACTTTGAAACCAAAACAGGTGCTGGCGCGATTATCGTAATGGATGAAAGACAAGATATCTTCGATGTATTATTACGGATTTCACGTTTCTTCGAACATGAGTCTTGCGGTCGTTGTACCCCCTGTCGAGAAGGTAATGTACACATTGAGAAATTGTTGCGTAAGTTCGTCGATTATACCGGTACGAGTGAAGATTTGTTTAAATTAGAATCCTTAGCACGCGTCATGCATCAAACCTCACTTTGTGGTTTGGGTCAGTCTTCACCGATTTCGATTATTTCTTCACTAGGATACTTCCGTGATGAATATCATGAACGCATGATGGTTGATGGAGGTGGGAACCTTGATTAAAGCAAAAATTAATAATATCGATGTAGAAGTAAAACCTGGTACCACTATTTTAGAAGCTTCAAAAGAATATGGTATCAATATCCCAACGTTATGTTATTATCCTGATTTGAAAATTAATTCTGATTGTCGTATTTGTTCTGTAGAAATTGCGGGCAGTAAAAACCTGCTAACCGCTTGCTCAACACCCGTAAAAGAAGGCATGGAAATCAAGACAAACTCACGTAAAGTTTTCAATGCACGTAAAACCATTACCGAGTTGATTTTAGCCAACCATGATACCAACTGTACGGCATGTTCAAGAAATATGAAATGCGAACTTCAAAACCTTGCAAACACCTTAGGTATTGAAGAAAACCGCTTCCCTTCAATCTTGGAGAACTTAGAAGTTGATGATCACAATCCTTCGATTTATAGAAATCCAAAACGATGCATTAAATGCGGACGTTGTGTAGAAGTTTGTAAAGAGGTTGAAGGTACTTATGTTTTAGAAAACATGGGTAGAAGCAATGATATGAAGGTAAGCCCAAAATACGGTAAATACTTATCCGATGAAGATTGTACCTTCTGTGGACAATGCGCAAGCGTTTGTCCGGTTGCAGCAATTACAGAAAAAGATGATTCTGTACGCGTAACCGATGCATTGCATGATCCTAACAAACATGTCATCGTACAAGTTGCCCCTTCTATCCGTGTTGCAATTGGTGAAGAATTTGACCAAGAAGCTGGCGGAGAGTGGACAGGCCAGTTAGTTACGGCACTTAAGCAACTCGGTTTTGACCGCGTCTTTGATACAGACTTTACTGCAGACCTTACCATTATTGAAGAAGGTCATGAGCTGCTTGACCGCGTGAAGAACGGTGGGACACTACCGATGATGACTTCTTGTTGTCCAGGTTGGATTAATTATGCTGAACAAAAACATGAAGATATTTTACCGAACTTATCAACCTGTAAATCACCACAACAAATGTTTGGTTCTTTAGCCAAAACCTATTACGCACAAAAAGAAGAAATCGATCCTAAAGATTTATTTGTCGTTTCGGTCATGCCTTGTACGGCTAAAAAGTATGAAGCCAACCGTGAAGAAATGGCTGCTACCGAAAATGCACAAGACGTAGATGCGGTTCTTACTACCCGTGAACTTGGAAAAATGATTCGCCAACAAGGCATCGATTTTAACAACCTTAAAGCAACTGAATTTGATACGCCATTTGGTATCACGACTGGTGCAGCCGCGATCTTTGGCGCTACGGGTGGAGTTATGGAAGCTGCCCTTCGTACCGTATATGAAGTCGTTAATGAAAAACCATTGGATGAATTAAACTT
The DNA here is from genome assembly GCA_964501415.1 of uncultured Candidatus Izemoplasmatales bacterium. Taxonomy (GTDB): domain Bacteria; phylum Bacillota_I; class Bacilli_A; order Izemoplasmatales; family Izemoplasmataceae; genus B1SED10-225. Next base: position 23,738 of record CAZCSL010000004.1, on the reverse strand, counting down.
CAAAGACGTTAGAGGCTTTGAAGGCATTAAGGAAGCCGCCGTTGATCTAGGCGGAAATGAAGTTAGAGTGGCCGTTGCCCATACGCTTAAGCATGCTGAGACCCTAATCCAACAAATCAAAGCGGGCGAGTCACCCTATGCCTTTATAGAAGTTATGACTTGTCCAGGTGGCTGTATTGGTGGTGGCGGTCAACCGTATGGTACAACCAATGCCAAACGCATTGAGCGTATTGAATCGACTTACCGTGTAGATGAAGCAATGCCTATGAGAAAATCCCATGAAAACCCAACCATAACCAAACTTTATGAAGACTTCTTAAAAGAACCACTAGGTAAAGTTTCTCATGACTTACTGCACACACACTACACCTACAGAAGTAAAAAATAACTTTATACCATCATAATTTAAAACCGCTCTTTAAGGCATTGGTGCCAAAAAGAGCGGTTTTTTTAAACGTATCTATTAAGAAGCCCGTCTAAGTTTGTTTTTGTGTGGGGCGGTTAGAATCATAAACAGTGTCCCAATAAATACTATTAAAATAGCACTTGTAAACCAACTTAATGAATAAGAACCCGATATGTCCGCCAAAAATCCAATGAACGGTGGAGCAACCACCATGGTTAGTCTGATGAATACCAGCACCAAAGCCGTTGCGGTCCCCATTAATTTAGGACCTGCTACATCACCTAAGGTGGTAAACAACATACCGATAGCCGCAAAGGAAAACATCCCTAAAATGAAGGAGAACACACCTAGCATAAAACCGGGCATAACCCCTTGAATAATCACTCCACCCATAATGAGGAATAGCATACTGATACCAAGTGTGATAATCAACATCGCAACGCGACGGTTAGAATTAAAGAAGCGGTCATTGATATAACCAAAAAGCGGGTTCCCTATGACGCCACCAGCATTGAAAAGCGCTAAGAAAAAGCCGGCGGTTGAGGCAGTAAAGGCTAAATCCCCTGTCAAAAACAAGGTATAGTGTATCGTGATATTACCAACCGAAAGCCCGACAACAATCCCCATGATGGCAACCATCCATATTAAAGGATTTCTAACAACCTTTTTTAGCTGGCCTTTATTTTGATTCACTTCATCTTTTTGATAGCCATTATTATTGACGGGTTGGTAAGTTCTGAGTAATATCAACATCACGATAAACGCAAAGCCTACACCGATAAACACACCGATACGCCAACCGAAGGTTTCTCCAATCGTCGGTACCAAAAATGAAGCGATGATTCCGCCAAAACTAGCACCAGCGTGGACGATACCGTTTGAAGTTGCGCGTTTTGAATCATCGACCATCTCTACAACGCCTTTGTTTAAAGATGGCATCACGACACTAAAGGCGATTCCGGTAAAAAAAGCAAGCGCAAGCATTAAAGGATAAAAGGGTACTAACGTATGCATAAACATCAAAACACCAATAACACTCACCGCACCAATCAAGCCCTTCCTTGGGCCTAATTTATCGGCTATCTGACCGGAAAATATCGCTAAGGCAACGCCGCTAATATAGAAAAATGTGGCATAAAAGCCCGCTTGAGCACTGCTAAGGTTAAATTCTGCACTAACCAAGGGCATCATCGCCTTAAAGCCATCAATCGCAATCGCAATGGACGCAAAAGCAATACCCATGATGATTAAAGTCGTGGTTGTTGATATAGGTTTGACTATGGTTGTTTTCATCTACATCCCTCCAGTTAAAAAATATTATACCGCTATCTGGATGATGTTCAACTTTTATGCTTGATTATTTAAACAACGAGTGTTTTGTGTAAAACATGTCCTATCATATTCATAAGCGCTTAAGATATTAAAACCAATACGCTTCACAAACATTGAAATTTACATTTTAAATTGGTAAAATATGCTTGGCGATGGGGTTCGCCTTTAACTGCTAGAAGCTGATGACTCCTGTTTACGTTTTTTGGCGTGCAGGATTTTTTTATAGGAGGATACCATCATGATGATTTCTTTGGCGTATTTAATGCTGTTTGGTATGATAGGGACTGTCATTTTTAAGGCGATTAAACTACCTGGTCTTATCGGTATGTTAATCGTAGGTATTATGATTGGTCCGCAAGGTTTTGGTTTATTACAACCTGAACTACTGGCTATCTCAGAGGACTTAAGAAAAATTGCCTTAATTATAATTTTGTTAAGGGCTGGGTTAGGCTTAAACTTAAGCGCTGTAAAAAGTGTAGGTAAGGTTGCAGGCACTATGAGCGTTATCCCTGTAATGTTTGAAGGCATCGTAATTTTACTACTTGCGATGTGGTTACTTGATTTTAGTTTCATTCAAGGAGGCATGCTTGGTTTTGTCATTGCGGCGGTATCTCCAGCGGTCATCGTCCCCTCGATGATTAGACTCAAACAACAAGAAGTCGGGAAGAAAAAGAATATACCCACTTTAATCTTAGCCTCAGCCAGTATTGATGATGTTATAGCGATCACGATATTTTCAACGTTTTTGAGTGCTGCGGTTACACAAAGTGATTTAGACGTCTTCAGTATATTCTCTTTACCTATTTCTATTTTGCTAGGTATCTTACTAGGGGCATTTATTGGATTTCTTTTCGTATGGCTTTTCAGGCAGTTTCACATTAGAGACACCAAAAAGATCTTGCTTATATTATCCATCAGCATCCTGTTTGTGAGTTTTACAGAAATGATTGAAGAATTAATTTATATTGCTTCTTTATTGGGCGTCATGACCATTGGCTTGGTATTTGTGGAAAAACGCAACGCAGTTGCCAAACGATTAGCCATAAAATTTGATAAAATCTGGATCTTTGCTGAACTGTTCTTATTTGTATTAGTCGGTGCAGCCGTCGATATATCGATTGCTTTAGAAGCTGGTTTGATTGGATTGTTTTTAATCTTTATGGGCCTCACGGCAAGATTCTTAGGTATATATATAGCAACGTTTAGGACAACCTACGTGTTAAAAGAGAAATTGTTCATGACCATCGCCTTTACCCCAAAAGCCACGGTACAAGCTGCGATGGGTTCTATCCCGCTTTCTTTAGGTATCATGCATGGAGAGATTATTTTGGCCATTTCTGTGCTTGCTATACTCATCACAGCACCGCTTGGGTCCAGTTTAATACAACTCAGTTACAAGCCTTTATTAAACGAATCTTAAATATATGAAGTTGCTTGCTAATATTGACTATATGAGCTTCTAAGCAATAACGATAAAAAGTCACCACAGATTATAACATCCTTATAAAGCTATTCATTTGTTAATCCTTATAAAGCAAAAGACGGTCTTTTACATCAGTAGAAAAGACCGTCTTTTTTTGGTTATATCAAATTAATTTATAGACTATTGCTAAAGCATGCCAAAGCGCTAATCATCATAAGAAAGGCCGTACCCAAATGGATAAAGTATGTGGGCTTCAGGGTTGTTGAAATAATCTAAAGAAGAGGGCCACGCAAAAGATAATCTGCCCTTAAAATCATGATGACCATAAACAAGATCACCTAAGGCATTACCCCCTTCGGTCCCCGGTAAAAAGATTGCCATTAATGCATCAAACGCATCAACGCTGTCTTCAAGTAACAAGGGTCTACCACTAACGATGACACCAATAACCGTTTTGCCATCTGCTTGGGCATTTAAGGCTTCTTGATAAGCATTTATATTATCAGGATGCGCTAAGCCAGAAAACAACGAAGGATTATCTGTATCGCCATATCCCTCGGCATAAGGCGTCTCTGTAAAGACAACCATCACCACATTAGCTTCATCATAATTATCAACGATAAAACCTTCTTTATCAATTAAGTTTTCTTCTATCGCTTCTTTAATAGAGGTCCCTGTGCCTAGTCGTGGTTCCTCATTTCCTTGCCAATGCGTGGTCCATCCACCACTAAGATAACCTACATGGTCACTGGCTGGGCCGGTTAGATAAATCTTTTCATTTCCGCTTAAAGGCAAGACATCATCGTTTTCAAGGAGTACCATTGATTCACGTGCTGCTTGTCGGGCTATGGATTTATGTGTTTCTGTGGCAAAGTGTTCCTCTGGATCCAAGCGGTAAATCGGTTCATCAAACAAACCAAGATTATACTTCGCCCTCAAGATTCTTCTCACCGCATCATCGATGCGGTCCTCACTAATCAAACCTTGTTCGACCGCTCTTAATAACTCACCATGGGCTGCTTCCCAATCATAAGGTAGCATTAGCATATCCACACCCGCATTTACCGAGGTTACCAGCTGGGTTTGAAAATCTCCATCTAGTTGAAACGTCGCGTTCCAATCGCTTAAAACTAACCCTTCAAAGCCGAGTTCTTCTTTTAAAACTTCGTTTAACCAATACTCACTGGCATGCATCTTTGTGCCGTTAATAGAACTAAACGAAACCATAATCGTCTCCACACCGGCTTCTATCGCATCAATGAAAGGCGGTAAATGAATATCGCGAACGTCACGTTCACTTAAAATAGCATCACCTTGATCAATGCCACGCTCGGTACCGCCATCAGCCACAAAGTGTTTGGCTGTGGCGATCGTATTAGGCTTTTGCAAGCCCTCTATATAAGCAGATACTAAATTTTCATGAATGATGACATCTTCACTGAAGGCTTCATAGGTTCTCCCCCACCGAATATCACGTGCGACACTGACTGCGGGTGAAAAATTCCAAGGAATACCAGTGGCCAACATTTCATAAGACGTCGCTTCTCCAATTTGTTTGATTAAAGCTTCATTGTTCATCATACCCAAATTTATATTGTGGGGAAATATCGTAGCGCCATAAACATTATTATGGCCGTGTACGGCATCCGTACCGTACAAAAGCGGAATACCACTACTGGATTCAATCGCCGCTTCTTGATAGGTCTTAACCATCTCAAACCATACATCCACATCGTCATCATAGGCATGAGGATGGCTACCCCCACCACTTAAGATACTCCCGATATTATATTGTTTTACTTGCTCAGGCGTGATGTGTTTTTCTTCAGCCTGAAGCATCTGGCCAATCTTTTCTTCTAAACTGAGTGATGCAAGCAACTCCTCGACAAAATCATCATGGGTTTCACCATTCTTCTTACCGTTTTCATCTTCATCCTCACCGTTATTCTGAAAATCTGTACAAGCTGTAATGCTGAATAAAACGAGTAATATTAGCGTAATCAATCCTTTTTTCATAGAAACCTCCTAAAACGTTTTCGTTGTCATTATAACATAAATTTGACGGTTTGAAGATGAAACTTTAATGAGCTTCAAATGGTGCATAAAAAAAGTAAAAATTTTAAGATGAAAAAACATCGGTTGGTGGTAAAATTAATTATCTATTAATCATAAACAAGTAACATTGAGGAGTTGGGCGATGAAAATTGCGATTGTTTATAACCGTGAATCTCAGGCGGTTATTAATTTGTTTGGGATACCAAACAAAGAAAAATATGGGATGGATACGATTAACCGTGTCAAAGCGGCCCTTAAAGCTAAAAATCATCAAGTACGCACATTTGAAGGCGATAAAAATATCATTCATAACTTAGAGACCTTTATGCCAAAAGTAATCTCAGGAGAACGTCCTGGTTTGGTATTTAATTTGAGTTATGGCATTCAAGGGAAAGGCCGATATATGCATATTCCTGGCATTTTAGAGATGTTGGGTATTCCTTATGTTGGTTCAAGTCCTGAAACCCATGCGATTGCTTTAGATAAGGTGATTACAAAAATGATTCTGCTTCAGCGCGGTATACCCACCCCACGTTTTGCCGTATTAGAACACCCTGATGATCCCTTAAAAGAAGCCTTGAACTATCCGCTTATCGTCAAGCCTAAAAGCGAAGCGGTTTCTTTTGGTTTACGCATCGTTCATAATGAAAAAGAATTATTTGAAGGCGTAAAAAACATATATGATGAATTCCAAGCGCCTACGCTTGTAGAAGAATACATCGATGGCAGAGAAGTCAATGTTGGTCTTTTGGGCAATAATCCAGTCATGGCTTTACCGCCTTTAGAACTTGTTTTTAGTGAAGGGGAGAAAATCTTTACTTTTGAAGACAAGACCAGCCGTTCTTTAGAATCTCGCGTTCAATCGGTTTGTCCTGCACCATTAGGAGAAGAACTAAGCGAAAAAGTAAAATCCCTAGCGATTAAGACCTTTAAAGCTTTAGGATGTTACGATAGTGCCCGTGTTGATTTTAGAATTGATAAAAACGGTAATCCTTACGTTTTAGAAGTCAATTCTATGGCTTCTTTAGGTGCTAATGCTTCTTATGTCCAAGCTGCTAATATCATTGGACTTCCTTATGATAAGTTGGTTCAAAATATTATCGACATCGCCTCAGAGAGATATTTTGGCCCTTACGTCAATAAAGAGGACGACATGAAAGGTGACAAGGTCCATGAGGCTTTCTCCTATATTACTCAAAACAGAGACCGAAGCGAACAAGAATTAAAGTCTTGGATGAATCTGTTGACTTTTAGCCATGATCCAGTCAGTAAACAAGCATTTATCAGACGACTAGATTTGCGGTTAAAAAAACTAGGTATTAAACAAAGCCAATCGTTTACCGATGGAAAATCTCATTGGTTCTTTCAAAACAAAAAAGGTTACCAAGATGGTACCGTTTTTGTAATTCCCATAGATATTCCCGGGCTGCGTTCAGCTTACCCTATTCCTTTTAGAAAAGAACCCGAACGTCTATTTGGAGAAGGCATTGCATCGGCAAGAGCTGGTTTGGTTTCGGTTTTAAAAACGCTTGAAACACTGCATCATTGTAAAGCGTTAGAGGATATTCCTATTGGTATTTTTATTTATGGAGATGAAGGATTGGGCATGAGGTATAGTGGCAATGCTTTAAAGAGACTTTCAAAGCGTGGCAAGCAGTTTTTCATCATGCATCCTTCTTATAATGAAAATCGTTTGATTCACCAACGCCGTGGTTCTATGAAACTCAACATCACCATCGAAGGGTCTCCCTTGCGGGTAGGCACTAAAAACATCACCCATAGTGCCATGAAGTTCTTTTTGGACAAACTACCGATGATTGATGCGATTAATCAAAGTAATTTATCTTTGTCAATTGTGGATTTGAACACCAGCCGCTACAGCATGTTAATGCCACACCGCATCAGTGCAACCTTATATATTACCTATCTTGATTCCCATAAAGCTAAGCTTGCGGAAAAGAAATTGAGAGATATCTTCAAATCCAAAAACGCTCAGTTGAAAACATTTGTAGAAACCTTAGAGGTCCGGCCACCATTTATCCAAAATGAGTCTTCTAAAAAACTACTTGAAACGCTTAAAGCCATAAGCAGTCCTTGGGTTAAAACACTAGAAAGCGAATCCACCCTTCTCCCTTCTCCTGCGGGACTGATTGATAACGACAAAGCCGTGGTTTGCGGATTGGTTCCCGGTAGTAAAAAACTACATACCGCTGAGGAGTCAATCAACCGAACTGAGTGGGTTCAAAAAACATTATTAATCACTGAATTTCTTTTACAAACGAAGGCCGATTGAAGGACGTGAGACATGACTGAATATAAAACCCATACCGCCAAATATGGTATGGTATCATCCGCATCCAAGCCTGCTTCTTTGGCTGGCTTGGAAATTTTGAAACAAGGTGGCAACGCCTTTGATGCTGCGGCTGCGGTATCCTATGCACTTGGGGTTAGCGAACCACAAGCCTCCGGTATCGGTGGCCAATCGACGGCTATCCTTTATTTAGCTAGTGAAAAGCGCTACATCGCACTGGATGGTTCATCCTATGCGCCATATCATTTGCAGCCATCCAATATGCCAAAAGCCCCTCTTAAAGAAGGCTTAAGTGCCTCTACACTGCCTTCAAGTGTGGCTTTTTATGGTTATCTTTTAGATAGCTATGGCACAAAAACCATGGCTGATGTGCTCAAACCTGTTATCAAACTTGCTAAAGATGGCGTGGAAATGACGGCGTTGATTCATAAACTACTCAAAAGACATGCCGCAAACCTACTTAAGGATGAAACCATTAAGAAAAACTTTTTCAAAAACTCAGTCCCTATTTCTGTGGGGGATAAATTTTATCAGCCCGAATTAAAAACATGTATGGAAACTTTAGCCAAAAATGGTTGGCAAGATTTTTATACCGGCAGCATCAGTCAAACGATTGTTGCTGATATGAAAACGCGCAAAGGTTTGCTGCGTGAGGATGATTTTTTACAAATCCCCATACCTATAGAAAGGCCAATTTTAGAAGGAAAATATCGACAATACGCATTAATCACCTTCCCGCCTCCAGGAGCGGGCAGAGTCTTGATGCAAATTTTAAATATTTTAGAACAATTCTCTTACGCCGAATTTAATCCAAACACACCAAAAGGTAATGCTATTTTAGCGCTTATCTTTCAATTAACACTAAGAGACAGAAAACGTATGCCGCAAAATCCAGACATATATTTTCAACAACTTGATGAAAAAATGATAGATAAAAAGCATGCAAGACGCATTAAGCAAACGGTTGATAATATTCTCAATAAATTTAGCGATAGCATTGACACCCACACGCCTCCTAGCAGTAGTGGTGAGACTACCCATTTTTGCGTGAGTGATCAATATGGCAACCTAATTGCGGTGACACAATCCATTGAATTAGTCTTTGGCGCTAAACGCGTTGCTAAAGACTTAGGCTTCTTTTATAACAATTATATGAGCGCGTTTGAATACAAAGACAAGACCCATCCCTACTATTTACTACCTAGAAATAGACCGTGGTCTAGTGCAGCGCCTACCATTATCACGTATCGTAAGCGTCCTAGATTAATCATCGGCTCACCAGGTAGTGAACGCATCTCAACAACGTTAGCTCAAACCTTGATTCGCTATCTAGATGGCAAAGAATCCTTAGATGAAGCCATATATGCCCCGCGCTTTCATACCAGTGAAAACAAGAAGCTACAATTAGAATATGACCGTTTCTCAAACGCTATTATCGAAACTTTCAAAGGCCTTGGCTTTACGATCAAAAAAAGAGATGCATTCAGTTTTTATTTAGGATGTGTTCAAGCAATAGAGCTTCCCCACCTCAAAAATGGCAAAATGCATATTGGCATCGCTGATAGTAGAAGAGATGGCGATGCTTGTGGTATGACCGCCCTAAATATGGAGGTTGATTAACGATGAATGTTTTACCGGTTGTCATCTCTATACCGCATAGTGGTGTAATTATCCCTAATCATCTTCAAAGTCAGTTTTTACTAAATCCTCAAGAAGTTTTGTACGATGGCGATTCATGGACCAATTTGTTGTACAATTTTGAAAAGCGGGTGTTACATACCGCCTTAATGCCTATTGCAAGATGTGTGATTGATTTAAACCGCATGGAAGTAGATTTACCGCCCAACAATGAAGACGGTATCGTTAAAACCAAATCTATCATGTCTCGTCCTGTTTGGAAAAGACCGTTATCATTAATGGAAACACAATCGCTTATTATGCATTATTACACCCCTTACTTTGAAAGCTTAAAAGAAGCCGTCAGTATTCAAAAACCTTTCCTTGGGCTTGATTGTCACAGTATGTTGCCTGATGATCCATTCGCAGCTGAACCAAAAAAGCGTCCGTTGATTTGTATCTCTAACCGGGGCGATGTTAATGGGGAACACCTTAATGAACCCTTGAGTGCACCACCAGCTTTAATGCTAACGTTTAAAAAAGCATTAGAAACACAATTTGGCATAAACAACGTACGTATTAATGACCCCTTTAAAGGCGGAGAAATCATACGTAAAATGAGTGAATCAACCAACACGCCTTGGATTCAAATCGAAGTGAACCGAGAATTATACATGCCAAAAGGCGACTTAGTGATGCAAGAACCAGATGAAGAGACGTTAAAAAGAATTGTCGATATCAACCGGAAACTTTTTGCCGCTTTAGAGTCGCTTTATCAATCCCAAACACTTATGCCTAAGCGAAAAAAACCTTTACCTATAGAACTATAAAAATAGATGTGCTCAACTTTTTGAGCACATCTATTTTTCATTATCTTATACTACATTATAACAATGCAGCGTGTTTTTTCTTAAGGGTTTCATAACGTGAAAAGATTTCTTTAGATACCGTTTTTAGTGTCTCTAAGTTTGAGGTGCTAAAAAAGGACAATAATAACGCATAGTCATCTTTGTGATAATCGCGATTCGCATACCTAATACCAAAATCAACTTTGACCATACGATGTTCGATATTCATCAGCGGCACCAAAGCGCGCATGACAAATGAGTACATAAAATGATACGCATCCAAATATTGATTACGACGTAGAGCTTTATCAATTTCCAACCGCGTAACAAACATACCTTCAGTCGCGTTTTGATAGTAATCTTTTGCACGACTTAACGTTTCTTCACGCGGTGTAACTTCGTGGTGGACAAAATTAATACTATCTTTCCAGATGAGACCACGACCATGTCTATCGGGTGAGGTGAAAGGCTCCTTAGTCGTTGGGGGCAAAAGGCAAAGATCGATATAAAACCATGACTCAGTCCTTTTGAGGTCATAAAACTTTTGGGCAAAACCATGCCATGTAGGTTCTTTTAAGCGCATGCTTTCACGTATCTCAAAATGATTGTCAAGAAAATCATCTATCGCTTGAAACAAGGATTCAATATCTCGCTTCTTTGCAACGATCATAATATCTAGATCACTATATTTATCAAGCGTATTCGTTGCGGCCGAACCCGCTTCCCAAACACACAAGACCTTAGGATTGTTCACCAAAAACGGTTTTAGTAGTCCAATTACGTCATCTCGTTTATACATACATCCTCCAAACCGGATTAAACATCATTGCTTTGATGTGTTTTATCCCTTGCATCGGTGCTTAGATTTTCAGACAATAGCTAAAACGATCAACTTATATGTTATCTCTAGCCATTTTCTTTAAGTTTTCAATTTGTTCGTATTCACCGATGACAATCAAATGGTCTTTTTTTTGCAAAATGGCATCCATTTTAGGATTAAACTCAAATTTGCCATCGCTTTGTCTTCGGATAGCTAAAACAATTAAACCGGTTTTTTCAGGGATTTTACAATCTTGTAACTTTTTGCCTGCTAATTCACTATTAGTATTAACGATGATTTCTTCTAAATCCAACGTCATATCCTCAGTTTCTATGACGTGATCCATAAAATAAGTTAAGGAAGGCTTAAGTAGTACCGTCGCCATTTTGCGTCCCCCAATCTCATTGGGTGAAACCGTATGATTGGCACCGGCACGCTTTAGTTTTTTGTGTGAGGATTTATCAATCGCCCTGGCGACGACATGAATCTTTTCATTAAGCTGCTTTGCGGTTAAAACGGTAAATACATTATCCGCATCTTTAGATAAGGCTGCAACTAAGCCACTAGCCCGTTCTATCCCCGCTTTTAACAATACTTCATCTTGTGTGGCATCGCCTAATATATAGTTAATGTTGTTTTCAGTAAGTTCTCAAATCACTTGTTCATCTTGATCGATAACCACAAAACTAACTTCTTGACGCTGAAATTGTTTGATAATATGCCATCCCGTTTCACCAGCACCACAAATAATATAATGTTTTTTCATTTCATCAATGTTACGTTCCATTTTATTTTTCCTCCAAACTTGATTTACAAACCCACCACTGAACAACGATATGACCCGAGAAAAGATGAAACCGACCGTACTGACACTAAGCGCAATCACTATAATTGAAAAAATCTTTGCTTCGGTTGTCATTTCGGCTACTTCCGTATAACCTACGGTTGATATCGTAATTACGGTCATATAAAGCGCATCTAGAAAACTAATATCAAGCAGAGCCATATAACCGATAGTCGCAAATATAACAATAAATACAAATATAGATATCCACATAACGATTTTGTGTTCTAATCTCATAGGCAATTTAAGATTTAAATGGCATCATGCTCAATTTAAACCTGCACTCCTTTCTAGCTATTTCTGCACATCGTAAACATGTTTGGTAATGACTGATGCCTCTTACCTACATTATAGCTTAGGTTCACCCAAAACAACAACCAACAATTTTATAAGTTCTTTTAATTCATTTTCCCTCAAAAAAAGAAGGCATTACGCCTCCTTCTTATAGGTTTTAGCTAAAACTCATTACAGTTAAAATATTAGTTTATAACGGTCAATGACCTATGCGCCAAAGGTCCTCAAACCATCAAACCGGATTAAGAAATAGATGATTAGCAACACGGGAATAAGTAGACCCGCTAACATAAAGGCGAGATCTGATTTATTGCGTTCGACTTTATCTAGTTTTTCTATGGTGCGGTTACGGCTTTCTAGTCTTAGCCATTTAGAAACCGCGTAACATAAAAAATACACAAAAAACACCGCAAAAACCCCATCAGAAACAAAGTGATCGCCAAAACTAGACCGTGATACGATCATCGATAAACTTGCCCAAATAGGTACATAAACCCCTAAGATAACTTGCATGGTCCGTTTAATCTTATGATTAGACGGTTCAAAGACAAAATAAAACACCATGAATACCGCAGCCATACTCACATGACCACTAGGGAAGCTCATATCAACACCACCCCAGTTTTGCGTCGCAATTTGAAACGGATAATAAAAAAGGCCTTCTTCAATATAGTATATGGGTCTTGGTCTGGCAAAAAACATTTTTAAGATGACACTGTTAAACAGCCCTGCCCCAAGTAGTGGCATAAAAACTAAAAAAGCCCCATGAATACGGTAAGGGTGAAATGCTTTAAAACTCGGTTTTTTTACGAAAGAAAAACTCAATAAAACTAAGCCAATATAGACCGGTATAGAAAACAAAATGGCGTTCATGGGAAAATAAAAAAAGGCTAAATAACGACTAGACTCACCCCGCCATTGACCCCCGCCCATATAAAAATACCGTGCGGCTCGTTGGTCAAAGTCAAACACCCAAAAAAGCGCTGTGATAAACACCATCATCAAAAAAATACTTATCAAAAAACGAGCCTTTTCCATTCGCTTCACCGCCTCACATTATCCTCGATTATAGTTTATCACAAAGCCTTAAAACCGACTAGAGCATTAGATGTTAAAAGTGACATATATCTAGTGAATACCCGCTTCAAATCAAGAGAAAATAAAACCCATCGATAATTATTCTCACTTCTTATCAATGAAATGCGTGCATGGGGTAAAAGTGTGCTATAATGACAACGAAAACCTTTTAGTTTGTTTTAGGAGGCATACCTTTGAAGAAAATACCTTTAGTAGAAAAAGTAAAACTGAGTGCTGGACAAGGTAATTGGCACTTTTTTGAAAATGACCATATCGATGGAAAAGTCATCCGTGTCGCCGATGGACCTCACGGTGTACGTGTTTATAAAGAAGATGACAGTATCGGCGATTTTTCCAAACAAAGTCATCTAAAGCCAGCCACGCTTTTTCCGAGCGCTTCTGCGATGGCTTCTACGTGGAATCAAACGTTGCTTGAGGAAGTGGGCAATACGATTGGGCGTGAATGCCGGTATCATCAAGTTGATGTGTTGCTGGGACCAGGCATCAACCTAAAACGATCGCCCCTTGGGGGCAGAAATTTCGAGTACTACAGTGAAGACCCCTATTTAACCGCTCAGATTGGTGGCGCATTCGTAAAAGGCATCCAAAGCCAACACGTTGGGGCTTGCATCAAACACTATGCTTTAAATGAACAAGAAACCATGCGCCGCTTTGTCGATGTGAAAATCGATGAAAGAACCCTGCATGAACTGTATCTTTACCCCTTTTACAAAATCATCAAAGAGTCAAATCCTTGGATGATCATGAGCAGTTATAACCAAGTTAATGGAGCTTACGCCTCAGAATCAAGCTATCTACTAAAGCGCATTTTAAGAGATCAATGGGGCTATGATGGGGTGGTTATTTCTGATTGGGGCGCAGTACAAGATAAAGTTAAATCGATTAAAGCGGGTATGAACATCGAAATGCCCGGGCCCTCAAGCTTTGAAGAAAGTACGTTAAAAGCTCTTGAAGAAGGCACTTTAAAAGAAAGCGAACTCGATGAGAGCCTTAAACCCCTATTTAGGTTACATGAAAAAACCAAAAAACAACCATCACTCGATAAGATTGACTTAGATAACCACCACAAAATAGCACAAAAAGTTGCCAAAGAAGCCATCGTACTACTTGAAAATGATGGTATTTTACCCTTGAGTGACAAGAAACAATCAATCGGGGTGATTGGAACATTCGCTAAGAAGCCTAGAATTAATGGGGGCGGCAGTGCTACGGTGAGGCCTTATCATCAAGAAATACCTTTAGACGCTTTAAAAAAGATATTTAAACACATAGCATTCGCACCTGGCTATATCGAGAATGACACCACAGACAACCTAAAGGAAGAAGCAGGCGAGGTTGCCAAAAATAGCGATACCATCTTGTTTTTTACGGGCACCACCGAAGTGATTGAAACCGAAGGCAAAGACCGTACCCATATAAAGTTGCCAAAAGGTCACATGGAGCTATTTGAAACGGTCTGTAAAATCAATAAAAACATTATTGTCATCTTAAGCAATGGCAGTGCCCTAGATTTACGTGAACTCAAAAAGCACAGTCGCGCGATGCTTGAAACATGGTTTTTAGGTAGCGCCGCAGCGGATGCCATCGTAGAGGTTTTACTTGGCAAAACCAATCCTAGTGGTAGACTACAAGAGACCTTCCCTTTAAAATTAGAACACACACCGCATCACCCTACGTTCCCACAGCTTACAGAAGTCGATTATAACCAAGATTTAATTATGAATGGCTATCGTTATTATGATACCCATGAACATGAGGTTCTATATCCTTTTGGGTATGGCCTGAGTTATGCAAATACTACCTATCAACACGTCAACTTTGATATCGATCAAACAAATCATGAAGCGATAGTGAAAATCCTAGTTGAATTAAAAAACCAAAGCGACATCGATACGCATGAGACCGTACAAATTTATCTATCCAGTCACATTGAGCACTTAATAAAGCCCAAAAAAGAACTCAAAGCATTTGAAAAAACATTCATCAAAGCACAAGAAACCAAAACAATAGCAATCAACATCCCGCTTGAGGCCTTTGAAACGTATGATGTCAGACAAAAAACCTTTGTCGTCTATAACGGAGAATATACCCTTCATGTCGCACGTGATTCTCAAACCATCATACAATCAAAAACCGTTGCGATAACTCACCAACAAAATTACACCAAAGCGCTCACACTCGATTATCCTATCAATTTTCTTAAGTTGTTTCACCCTGAATGGTTCGATTTTATCGAAGCCAACTTTAGGCCGCTTAGATGGTATGAAAAAGAAGAGCCCATTTGGCGTATTCTCAATAGATATAAACGCAAAAAGCCCCTCAGCGATGAAGCCTTCAAGACGTTAAAAAACCAGATTAAAACGGCTATAGAATAAACGAGATATGCGCTCAGAGATTTATTCATGTAGTAAAACGAGGAGGATTCAGATGAAACGTAAAATGCACATCGAAGAACATGGTAGATTTCACATTTCTAACGTCGAAAAGTTGAATTATACCTATTTTCCTTTATGTAACCAAAATGCGATGAAAAGCTCAATCTCGCCTAATTTAGGGGGGGATACCAAAATAGACCAAAATCATTTTTTACTCCCACCCACCTCGATAGAAGATTTAGAACATTCTTTATTTAAAAGACATGTCTTTTTTCGTATCGATAATCAATATACCTGGAGTATTACAGGCAACAGCCCTAAACAAATATTGACCCCCGATAAAGTTGATTTATATGGGGATTTTTTGGTGCATACCGTTGTGCGTAAAAACCTTGACTTTACGTGCACGATTGAATCTTTCGTACCTCATGATAATCACAATCAAGAGTTACACAAAATCACCCTAAAAAACACAAAAGACACCCCACTAGATTTAAAAAGCGTAGTCGGAATCCCTATTTATGGCCGTAGTGCTGATAACATTCGCGATCACCGTCATGTTACAGCATTGCTCAATCGCATGAAAATCGCAAAAAACGGTATCATTAATAACCCCACCTTTTCTTTTGATGAGCGGGGCCATATTCTAAATCATTATCACTACGGCGTGTTTGCACAACATTCACACCAACCGAAGGTGAAACACTATTATCCGACTTTAGAAGACTTTGTTGGTGAGGGTCACAATCTTTTAGATCCCTTAGTCGTAAAAGAAGATATAACCTCACCCTATCAAGTTGGCGATGAAACTCAAGGCTATGAAGCCATGGCAGGGATGGCTTTCGATAGTGTCACCTTGAACCCTTCAGAAGAGCTTACAATAGTATTGAGTCTCATGATTGATAAAGATGAAGAAAACTTGCTTGAAACCGCTTCTTCTGTCGATGAAAAAACGTTTGATCGGCTCAAAGAAGAAACCGAACAATATTGGCATAAAGCCCTTTCCTCTTTAACGTTTCATTTCCCTAATAAAACGTTAAACGGTTGGTTGAAATGGGTGTCTTTACAACCAACGCTAAGAAGACTTTATGGTAACTCATTTATGCCGCATCATGATTACGGACGAGGAGGCAAGGGTTGGCGTGATATATGGCAAGACCTTTTAGCCTTAATACTGATGAACCCATCTGGGGTTAAAGACATGCTAATCAACAATTTTAAAGGGGTACGCATTGATGGCAGTAATGCAACTATCGTTGGGGATAAGCCCGGTGAATTTATCGCCGATAGAAACAACATTCCCCGTATTTGGATGGATCATGGTGGTTGGCCGCTCATCACAACCAAACTTTACTTAGACCAAAACGGCGATATTGATTTGTTGTTTGAAAAAGTTCCGTACTTTCAAGATCAATTCACCCATTATACAAAACAAGTGAAACCTTCCTTTTCAACCAAAGAACCTTGGTTAAAAACCCATGAAAGTGACGTCTATCAAGGGACCTTACTCGAACATCTGTTGATTCAAAATATCGTGCCTTATTATAACGTCGGTAAACACGGCAATATCCGCCTTGAAGATGCCGATTGGAACGATGGGCTAGATATGGCCTCAGAGAATGGTGAATCCGTTGCTTTTACCTCGTTTTATGCACAAAATCTTATCACGCTTAGTGACCTTCTAGAAAAACTTCATCAAAAAGGTATTTCAACGATCACTTTATTTGCGGAAATCAAGCCGCTATTAACTTCCATGAACGATGATATCAACAAAAAGAAAGCTTTACTTAAAGGCTATTTTGATGATGTCAAATCCGGTATTTCCGGTAAGATAATCACCTATGATACTAAAGCATTGGCAAAAACACTCTTAGAAAAAGGCAAGACTTTGTTAAATCATGTTCGCCATAATGAATGGTTAGAAGCTGGTGATGATGGTTGGTTTAATGGCTATTATGATAACGATTCAAAGCCCTTAGATGATGTAAAGCAAAAACATATGACTTTAACTGGTCAAGTCTTTTCTATTATGAGTCATGCAGCAAGTGATGCACAAATTGAAAAAATCATCCAAAGTGCTGATCGATACCTTTATAAAAAATCGGTCGGGGGATATCGTCTCAACACCGATTTTAAAACCGTTAAAACCAATATGGGCCGGTTATTTGGTTTTGCTTATGGACATAAAGAAAACGGCGCTATGTTTAGCCATATGGCTATCATGTATGCCTACGCACTTTATCAGCGTGGATACATTAAAGCCGGCTTTAAAGTCCTTGATTCAATCTACCAGCAAAGCATCGATTTAAAACATGCCAAAATATACCCTGGTATGCCCGAATACTTTGACCCAAAGGGCAGAGGCATGTATGCTTACCTTACCGGATCGGCAAGCTGGATGATCTTAACGATGGTTCAAGAAGTTTATGGCATCAAAAGCGATTTGGGTCAACCTATATTTGAACCCAAATTATTGTTAAAGCAGTTTGAAAATAGCGATGAGATAAAGATATCAACCCTCATCGGTGAAAAGCTTGTAGAGGTCGTTTATCAAAATCCTTTACGTCTAGAATACGGTGAATATGAAATTGGAGAAATCTTAGTTGATGAAAAAGTAGTATCATTTAATAAAACCCCTTTTGGTGCTAAATTAAAGCATAAGATTGAGGGAAACCGTGTGGTAATCACGTTAAATAAAAAAGCTTAGATTAACAAAACACAGCATTGATTTAACGATTTGTATGGCGTTTTTAAACCTCCTTTAGAATTATGGGAGGTTTTTTGTAATCATCAAATACTATTGTAGGTAAATGAGTTTGTTTGCACTTAAATGCAAATCGTTTGCGTTTGATTAAAGGGGCTGTTATTATATAGGCAAAAAAACGGAGGATGAATGATGAAAAAAATATTTTTGGCAGTATCAGTACTTGTCATCGCCTTATTAATAAGCGCGTGTGATGCGGGCACGGAAATTAATACGTTTGAATTGTTGAATCGACGAGATGATCAAAATCTTGTATCTTACGTTAGTGAAGATCAGTGGAGAGGGTCACTACCTAAAGTACATGAAGGAGAATCTTTGTCGCTTGGCGCCTATATCGTTAACAATAATGGTGAAACGATAGAATTAGATTCTGATGGTTCTCAAAACGGTCTTACGGTTTCTTTGTATGATGAAGACTCAAATGGTGTGGTAGAACTTGATAACCATGGGGATCATGTACATGTGATTGGGACTTCTGCAGGAACCACAAAGATTGTATTTAACTGGACCATAGATGGGGAGGTTCACTATACAACCCCACCTATTGACGTGGTCGTTGAGGAAGGACACGATCATGATGATGAAGAAATCGATACGTTTGAAATTCTAAACAGACGGGATGATGAAAATAAAGTTGCTTATGTTCATGGGGATCATTGGCATGGCTCTTTACCTGAAATTCATGAGGGTGAATCATTATCATTAGGCGCTTATATTGTTTCTGAAGACGGACGTGAGCGCGAACTTGATTCTGATGGCGAACACAACGGTCTTGAAGTCTCTTTATATGAAGGGGCACCCGAAGATATCGTTAGTTTCGCACTTCATGGTGATCACGTTCATATCATTGCAGAAAATCCTGGTATAACACAAGTTGTTTTCCATTGGACCCATCACGAAGAAATCCGATATACAACCCCGCCCATTAACGTAGTCGTTGTGGAAGGCCATGATCACGATCATGATGATGAAGAAATCGATACGTTTGAAATTCTAAACAGACGGGATGATGAAAATAAAGTTGCTTATGTTCATGGGGATCATTGGCATGGCTCTTTACCTGAAATTCATGAGGGTGAATCATTATCATTAGGCGCTTATATTGTTTCTGAAGACGGACGTGAGCGCGAACTTGATTCTGATGGCGAACACAACGGTCTTGAAGTCTCTTTATATGAAGGGGCACCCGAAGATATCGTTAGTTTCGCACTTCATGGTGATCACGTTCATATCATTGCAGAAAATCCTGGTATAACACAAGTTGTTTTCCATTGGACCCATCACGAAGAAATCCGATATACAACCCCGCCGATTGATGTCATTGTCACCGATTAAAAAGAAGACAGCTTAGAACCGTGAAAAGCCCGCCGTTGTTGCGGGTTTTCGCGGTATAAAATGACGTTTAAGTAATGAGGAGATATGTATGAAAAAATTAACACTAATAATGCTCTTATTGGCTCTATTTACACTTAGTGCTTGCGGCGTTTTTGATGAAAGAGAAAAACCATTAGTCATGGCTTCTTTGTTTCCACAATATGATATGGCCCAACAAATAGGTGGGGAATACGTTGATGTTGAGTTCCTTTTACCACCTGGGGTTGATGCCCACAGTTACGAACCAACCCCTAGAAAGGTTATGGAAATTATCGATGCCGATTTATTGATTTACACCGGTGATATGATGGAGCCTTGGGTACCAAGACTTATCCAGCAAAATAATGGCTCCGGACTGAAACTGCTTGACCTTAGTCAAAATATTGAATTGATCAGTGCACAAACGACGCGCCAAGCACCAACGAATGGTGAAGTGCCCGATTATGCCGAAGAAACAGAGGACGAAATTGGCGTATTTGAAATATTATCTTATGATGATTTAAACGAAGTATTAGCTTATGTGCACATTGACCACTGGCATGGCAGCTTGCCCACCATACCGGTTTCAGATGTTTTAAACTTATCTGCTGAGATTGTCTCTTCAGATGGTCAAGAAAGACCACTAGATGCCACAGATGCAAACGATACCTTGGGTGTCTCTATTCGTGAAAACATGCCTGAAGACATCGTTTCTGTTGAAAATCATGGGGACCATGTATCCATAATAGCTAAAAGTACCGGCATCACACAACTTGAGTTCCACTGGATACATGATGAGAAAATTAGATATACCACCCCACCTATTAATATTCAAGTTGGAGAAAGCGATGAGCCCGCTGGTTTACTTGATCCACATATTTGGATGGATCCCTTAAACGCCATTCAAATGGTTGAAGACATACGCGATATGTTTATTGATCTTTTGCCTGAACATGAATCTTACTTCACTGAAAATGCGAATAACTATATCGATGAACTAGAAGCCGTCCACGAAGCTTACAAACAGCTTGTGGAATATAGCGAACTTGATGTTATGATGCATGGAGGCCATAATGCATTTGGGTATTTAACAAACCGTTACAATCTATCCTATGTTAATCCTTATCGAGGATTTTCTGCGGATGCTGAACCAACACCACAGGCTTTGGCCGATATGATTGATTTAATGCAAGAAAAAAACATCAACCATTTATTTAGCGAAGTATTGATCGACCCAAAAGTAGCTGAAGCCATCGAAAGCGAAACACAAGCCACGATATTAATGCTTTATGCAGGGGAAAATATGCCTTTAGATAAGCTTGAAGAAGGCTTCAGTTTTATTGATGTACTTTATCATAACTTAGAAAAATTAAAGATTGGACTGAACTATGATGGCCCATGATACTTTATTTACTGTAGATGATATCACCGTAAAATATGATAAACTCACCGCACTTGAACATGTGCACTTTGATGTCAAACGCGGTGACTTTATTGCGGTGGTTGGGGTGAATGGTTCTGGTAAAACAACGCTTGCAAAAAGCATACTAAAGCTATTAAAACTTAATAAAGGACGCATCGTTTGGCATCATGAAACCAAAATTGGTTATCTGCCTCAACATGCTGGACTGGAAAACCGTCACTTCCCAGCAACGGTTTTTGAAGTTGTCTCAGCTGGCTTACTTAAAGATAAACCCTTTCCTAAGTGGCTTCAAAAAAGCGACAAAAAGATCATCAATGAAACCTTGGCATTATTCGACATTGAAAAACTTGCTAATAAAAGAATTGGCTCCTTAAGTGGAGGACAACAACAACGTGCTTTATTGGCACGTAGTATGGTTATGTCCCCTGATGTATTGATTCTTGATGAGCCAACTAGTGCTTTAGACCAAGCATCACGCGGCAAATTCATGGATGTCATCAAACAATTAAATCAAGAAAAAAAACTGACGATTTTAATGATTACACATGATGTGGCAGGCGTAGAAGGCTACGCTGCGCGTGTCTTATATCTTGAGAAGCATTTGCTTTTTGATGGGTCATTTGATAAATTTTGCGAAACCCAGCCTTTCTCACCTTATATTCATACACACGAGACGCGATTTATCAAAGAAGGTGAGGCCAAATGACGATACTAGAACAACTCATAAGAGGCTTTCAATACGGATTTATGTGGCGAGCACTGATCGTTGGTGTTTCTGTTGCGATTAGCAGCGCTACTATTGGATCATTTTTAGTGCTCAAAAAATATGCAATGATTGGCCATGGACTTTCTCATGTCGCTTTTGCGGCCATTGCGATTGGGCTAGTATTTAATCAAACCCCTTTGTTTTTTAGCCTGCCAATCGTGGTAGGTGCTAGTATTTTTGTTTTAAGATTAAATGATACCGCTAAACTCCATGGGGATGCAGCTATTGGTTTGATGGCCGCCTTTGCGATGGCACTCGGTACTACGTTAGTAAGTACCGGGGGAGGCTTCAATGTCGATTTGTATAGTTACCTTTTTGGTTCTATCTTAACGATCCGACAAATAGATGTTTACTTTGCTATTGGGTTTTCCGTCTTGGTATTAGGCTTTGTTATGCTGTATTTTAACCAACTATTTTCTGTAACTTTCGATGAAAGTTTTGCTCGTATTACAGATATTAAAGTAAAAAGGTTGAATACATTACTAGCTATACTAACCGGTATTACCATAGTAATAGGTATCCGTGCGATTGGCACCTTACTAATCAGTGCTTTGATTATCTTTCCTGCAGTTATCGCCTTGCAGTTTAATCGAGGCTTTAAACATACGGTAATACTAGCTATAATCGTCTCTATCAGTACGGTAATAGGAGGCTTAATCTTGTCCTTTTTACTAGATTATCCTTCTGGGTCCACCATTGTATTACTAAATAGCTTTATCTTCTTTGTAATATATATAATGCGAACCCTTTTTAAGGTTCAACATTAAAGATAATCACTAGCTCAAGACCACTATAAAAGGCGCCTTTTAAAGCGCCTTTTGTTTAGTTAATTCATTATCTAGGAATCATCTTGCTCAGGTGGTATTAGTTGTTCTCGAATTTCAATTTCTACTGAGTGGTTATAGGTATCCGGGGGTTCTGGGCTCATTTCCCTGATACGCAAAATCACCAAAAAGTTAACCTGTTCCAACCAGACTGTATGGTTGTTATATAGGGTTCCATGATTGGTTAATTCCCACGCGCTATTATCGACAATATCATAATAGAATGCAACAATATCTTCTGCCTCTGCTGTGGCAAAATACGCGTAACTTGATACTCTTTCATGAGGATTTTCATATTGGTTTGGATGAATGATTTCAGCATTTTCAAAAGTAGCTAATAAATCAAAATGACTAACTATTTCTTCTACCTCATCAACGGCTTTATCGTTTGAGCCATTTTCAAGCTTTTTGTCATCACCGTTATCACAAGCGGTCAAAAAACCAGTAACGATTAAAAGGGACAAAACAAATATTTTCATCTTAAACCTACCTTCTATAACGCTTTATGTATATATTATATCAAGAAACTTGAATTTTTAATCCATCTAGTTATCTTCAAACCAATGAACATACGTTATTTTGAATCTAATTGTTTTGTATTCAATATTTCAATTATTGTATGTCGTGTATCTAAGGTTGCCATAAGGTACTTATTGTTACAAACTAGCTGTATAGACAAAATTAGAAACAAGAAAGGACTACTCTATGCGCAAAATGGATATTTTGTTTTTGATCATTTCGAGTTTGCTTTTACTTTCAACGTTCGTTTGGATACGGGAATCCGTATTTGTCGTGTTATTCGCCAGCTATCTTTTTATACACGGGATGTTTTTTATGTTGGGATGGAAAATTGACCGTTCCTTACTTCGTTTTATGCCTTCAATCATCATGCTTGCTGGTTTGGTATTTTACCTTTTACAAAGTATATTAATGGTAATAAATGGTGGGGTTTTAACCGTTTTAACCTTTATCTTTTTAATACCAATCATTACCGGCATAATATTTAGTGCTAGCTTAAGTTTGGTGCTTGAACGACTAATAGCCCCCAATGATATATTTAGTTTACCAAAAGCTAATTAAGCCATGTGAACGATGAATTGCGTGGTTATTGAACCTTGTAAACGTCACAAAAAAACACAAGCGAGGCTTGTGTTTTTCTTTTTCAACTATGTAACGATGCGATAA
>CAZCSL010000003.1:0-126644 GCA_964501415.1 uncultured Candidatus Izemoplasmatales bacterium | reverse complement strand
ATGGCGGAGTAGGAGGGATTTGAACCCTCGCGCCGGTTGCCCGACCTATACCCTTAGCAGGGGCACCTCTTCAGCCAACTTGAGTACTACTCCACGTAACAAGCCATTATATGATAAACCAAAAACGGCTTGCTGTCAACACGATATAAATTAGTTTTTCTGATTAGGTTCAACCATGGAAAGCTGTAAACGAGCACGCTCTAGATCGGTATCTACGACCCATACATCTACAACGTCTCCTGCCTTTACAACGTCTAAAGGATGCTTTACAAATCCTTTTTTTAATTTTGATATATGAACCAAACCATCTTCTTTTACACCACAATCCACAAAAGCCCCAAAATCCACGACATTGCGAATTGTTCCTTTAAGCTTCATGCCTGGTTTTAAGTCTTCTAAAGACAATACATCTTGTTTTAAAATTGGTTTTGGTGCATCATCTCTAGGATCCCTTAAGGGTTGTGCCAGCGCAGACAAAATATCTTCAATCGTCGGTAATCCTGCGTTTAAAGTATCCACAAACATTTGGGGTTTAACGCCTTGAAGCTTATCTCTCAATGTTTGAGTACCTATCGTGTCTAATGTGGCATTTAGTGAAGATAAAATCGCTTCTACAATATGATAACTTTCTGGATGGATAGCGGTTTTATCTAAGGCGTTATCTCCATCTAAAACTCTTAGAAAACCAATCGCTTGTTCATAACTCTTAGCCCCGATACCTTTTACATCAAGTAATTGTTTACGGTTGGTAAAAGCCCCCATTTTTTCTCTGGTTTGCACGATGTTTTTCGCTATGGTTTTACTGATTCCCGAAACGTAGTTAAGCAAAGATTCTGAAGCGGTATTTACATTAACGCCTACGTTATTTACAGCCGTTTCCACGGTAAAATCTAATCGATCTGAAAGCTTGGTTTGATTAACATCATGTTGGTATTGGCCAACACCGATACTTTTTGGCTCAATTTTAACGAGTTCACTTAAAGGGTCCTGTAATCGTCTAGCGATGCTGACAGCACTTCTTTCTTCGACTTGCAATTTGGGAAATTCTTTTTTTGCCAGTGTAGAAGCACTGTAAACTGAAGCGCCTGCTTCATTAACGATGGTGTAATAAACCTTAGCATTCAAATGCTTAATAGTCTCTACGATAAAGGCTTCTGTTTCCCTTGAAGCTGTACCATTCCCAATCGCAATAATCTCAACGTCATACTTTTCTACCAAGGCAATCACTTTGTTTTTATACTTGTTATAGTCGTCTTTATTAAGCGGTTTCCCGCCTTTTTGTGGGTGTGGATAAATAACATCAATAGCTTTTAAAGTACCCATTTCATCAACAACGGCTAACTTGCATCCTGTTCTAAATGCTGGGTCAATTCCAAGCACAATTTTATCTTTTAGTGGCGCTTGTAATAATAAACTTCTTAAGTTTTCTCCAAAGATATCAATGGCATGATTTTCCGCTTCTTCAGTTAATTCGCTTCTTAACTCACGTTCAATTGAGGGTTTGATTAAACGTTTATAACTATCCTTTATCGCTTCAATAATAAAAGGTGTAACTTTTGCATCGGCATATAACACCTCTTGCTTAGTCAAATAATTATGAATGGCTTCCTCATCACACGTGATTTTAACACTTAACACTTTTTCTTTTTCAGCGCGATTAAGGGCTAAGATATGAAACATCTTTACCCTTTTTAAAAGGCTACTATAGGCGTAATAACGTTCATATATGTTTTTATCATCGATAGCATTCTTTTTCTTTTTGGCTTCGATTTCTCCTTGCTGAAACGTAAAATGACGAATCCATTTACGATAATCAGCTTTATCACTGATACGTTCTGCAATGATGAACAAAGCCCCTTCGATGGCTTGATCCTCAGTAGTAATTTCTTCGGTTAAATAAGCTTTAGCTTCCTGATGTGGATCTAAATCTTGTTCAAAGGTCAAGAGTTTGTCTGCCAAAGGTTCTAAACCTTGTTTTATGGCGATGGTTGCTTTAGTTTTCTTCTTTTCTTTGTAAGGGCGATAAAGGTCTTCAACTTCTATAAGTTGCTTTGCTGCTACAATTTGTGCTTTTAACGCATCATCAAGCATACCCTTTTCATCAATAAGTCTTATAACGTCTTCTTTGCGTTCTTTTAATTGTTTTTGGTATTGATAGGCCTTATCAATTTCACGAATGGCCTCCTCATCCATACCTCCCGTCATCTCTTTACGATACCGAGCAATAAAAGGAACGGTATTATCTTCTAATAAAGACAATACCGTTTGCACACGCTTTGACTTAAGGTTTAAAGATTGTGCCAATTGATCAATAACTATTGTATCCATGTTCTCCTCCATCAAGGTTCATAAGTATTTGCTTCTAAAGCATCAAATAATTGCAATATATCACTTGGTCCTACAATAGGTCCCTCTAAGACTTCTCCTGATTGCATCACAATCATGGAAGGGTAATAACTCCATTCAACCGGCGGAGTTCCATTTGCACCTTCTTCCGCAAAAACGATTGGAATCGTCTCATCATGTTGATCCACAAAATCCAAAACATCTAAAAGGATGGCTTGACAAGCACCACACCAAGTTGCGTAAATGTATAATAGATACATCGTATCTTCTTCATCATAGGCCTCAAGGCCTCGGTAATCACTAATATGCGGTAAATCCTCATACGCAGTCCCTCTAGGACCCGTAGTTAAATAATCATCCTCACCGCATGCACTGAGGATAAATACAAAAACCATACTTAACATCAGTAACATTGTTTTCATATAATCATCTCCTTGAGCTACATTTTAATCAAAAACACCGCCTGTGACAAGACATATGTTTTAAATTTAACACTACTGAAAGTCGTCTATATCAAATTGTTCAACAAAAGAGAGGATATCTTCGGTTTTATAAAAAGACTCTATGATAACGTTGTTTTCAACGATAAATAAGGCAGGATACGTAAGCTCAACTTCCTCAGGAACAACGCCAATCAAGGTTTGTCCATTACCTATGTAAAACAATAAGTCATTATCGTTTACTAAATTAAACAATGCAGAATCCACTTCCAAAGAGGCCTCTGTAAGTCCATCTTGATTTTTATCATAAATAAAGACTAAACCTTTAGTATCTCTTGCCATCTCTCTAATATCGTGCCATAAACTAAAATGATTGTGGTCCTCATAATCCGGCGGAACAGTAATCTGATTATATAACTCAGGGTATTGATAACGTTCCTGTTCGTTAGCATCTAAAAAGTTCATAATCGGTAAGGCCCCATAGTATTTATCAACTACTTCACCATATCTTACAATTAATACTTTGGGGTCTCTTCGTTGAATACTACTAGGTCTAATGCCTCTAATATCACTTTGATCTATACGGTACATCGGATATCCCATAGGGTTTTCTGAGCCAAACCTCAACACATCTTCACTAATCATCTCTGTGCCTGTGCTTAAACCCCCAAAAAAATCACGATTATAAACTAAAACAAAGGCATAAGTTTCCATCCCGATATCTTCTAGTTCATCCCAATGTTCTAACTTTTGATAATCGGAATAGCTATAATCGCCAAATGTATCTGGTGAAGAACATCCACTTAACAATAAAAACACCATGAAACTCATCCACATATATTTTCTCATACTTTCACCTTTTCTATGATGCACACCGCCACAATATAGTTTTTTGTGTGGGATAAAGACAACAGAATTTTATCTTGTTTTCGATAAGGACTATCGATGTAAGGGGCACCCGTTTCAGAATTCAACACACTAACATCAGACATGTTTAAAGCCGTATCAAACGATTGATAAGCTTTGGTATATGCTTCTTTAGCTGCAAAACGACTGGCTAAAAACTCTGTTTTTTGAGCAGCTAATTTTTTTTGGTTATAGAGTGTCTTTTCTTGTGTCGATAAAATACGATTTGCAAGTTTATTGGCGTCAATTTCCTGAATTCTTCTAATTTCTACTAAATCTACACCCATACCATCAACTGTCATAATAGGATAGGGCCTCCTTTGCTAATGAAGCAATATGTCTGAAACGATGATTTAATCCCGATTTCGATATCTGTTTAGGATAGTGTTTTTTACTCAGTTCAGAAAGTTCATTCAACGATGCCTCAGGATAGGTTTTTCTTAAAAACATCGCTTCTGTAACACTTTTTGGTAACGTTGATTCATCTACTAGTTTCTCAACTATTTCAATGTTTTTTAATTGTTTGTTGGCTGCTTCAAAAGTCTTGTTTTGATTGGCTATCTCCATGTTCATCACGCGGGTAATCGAGTTGACAAAATCACGTTTAATGCGTTCATCTTCGAACTTTAATAGCGCGTGATGCGCTCCAACAATACGCAAAAAATCTGCTATTTTTTCGGAATTTTTTATGTAAACTAAGCCCATTTTCTTCTTTTGTAATGTTTTGCTCTTGAGTTCGAAGTTATCCATAATACTACTAATATCATTGGCTAAGTTCAAGCTTGGTGTTGAGATTTCCAAATGATACGACGAAGAAGAAGGATGATTGATAGAACCAGAAACCAAAAAAGCCCCTCTCAAATATGCTTTTTGACAACACGGCTTTTGAATCAGCGTATCATCTACATATTGTCCAAAACCACTTGATTCATGCATTAAGCCCAATTCATGAATAATCTTTTGAGCTTTTTCTTTAATAATCATGACATATTGATTTTTTTTCTGTAGTCGAACGCCTTTTTTTGCTAGCACATCTACTTTTACATGGTATAGACTTTTGACTGTTTGTATTACCTTTCTTGCTAAAGGTAAAGAAGTCGTTTGAAAATACAATTGCATTCCTGCTTGAGACAACGACAAATAACCCCCAATAGTTAACATGGCACTTAATGATGCCACTTGACAACATTGAGGTTGTTTTATCGCCAATAATTCTTGTTTGGTTTCTGAGGAAAAAGACATGGTCTATACCACCTTATACTTGTTTTTTAAAGGTGTTCAATAACAACCCTAACATAATGCCTAACAATGATGCAAAAAAAGCTCGATAGGTTTCCGGTAATAAAAACGTTATCGTATGTGCTGGAATCCAGAACAAAGGAATCGTCTTTGATAACATCCGCAAGAAGGCTTGATAATCAATTTGAGCTAAAGCTTTAGAGATAGGCCTTATACCTTGAATCCGGTTATCGATGATTTGATCGCCTAAACGATGTAAAAACATCATGCTAGGGGCAAAAAACAGATTCATTAAAACCGAGGTGAAAAAAGCCGTGAAAAACAGTATCCCCTCAAACGGCAATATGTTTTGGGTTTGTAATGCTTTTGTACCTGTAAAGAAAACGGTAAAAATCATTACAATGAAGATACCTAAAACGCCCCACAGAAATGCTTTCTTAAATAATCCTGGCAGACGATAACTACCGTGTTTAATACGGTAGGAAATGATATCCCCAATCGTCGCAAACAAAAAGAATTTAATAAAGCCTCCAAGCAACACATAGCGGTCTGTAAAACCAAAAAAGGCTTGATGCGTCATGGGTACTATCAACAAGACTAACACAACTACTATAAATGAAAGAAAAACATAATCATGCTTTTTCATGTAAACGCCCCTCTAATAAGTCCAAAAATTGATAATAGAAAAAATTATGTTATATATCGCATTTATTATAACGCATCTAAAAAGAAAAAACGATGAAACCATCGTTTTTTATTATTTTTCCATATTTTCAAGATATCGTGCAATACTTTGGCTTGCGATAGCGCCATCACTAGTTGCTGTAACAATCTGTCTTAGCTTCTTATCAATAACATCACCAATGGCAAATACACCAGGGATGCTAGTGCGCATATCAGCCTCAGCTTTGATATAGCCTTGCTCGGTAGTTATACCTAAATCTTTGATAAATTCCGTGTTGGGGTTTTGTCCAATAAAAACAAAGACACCGTCTATCTTTTTTTCAAAAGTCTTTTGGTTATCTACATCCCTTAATACTACAGATTGTAAAGCTTGATCACCCTTAAACTCAATAATCTCATGACCTAGTAAAAAATCGATATTTGGATTCTTTTTAGCCTTCTCTACCGTACTTTTATCGGCTTGTAATGAGTTTAAAATATTAACAATGGTAACTTTAACTTTCATACCCGTCAGATAAATTGCTTCATCTAAAGCGCTGTTGCCGCCACCTAGTACGATAACGTGTTTGCCTTTGTAAAAAGCACCATCACATACAGCACAAAAACTAATTCCTTTACTAAAGAAAGTATCTGCGCCTTTCGCTTCAACCATTCTAGGGTTGGTCCCACTGGCAATGACCAAAGCACGAGTCTCATAGGTTTTACCATCAGCGGTATGGACCTTTTTTATTTCACCATCAACCTCAACGTGATTAACATCACCATATTGATAGGTTACACCTAGGGATTGCGTATGTTCAAACATTTTTTCACTGAGCTCATACCCTTTGACTTTACCAACCCCAGGATAGTTCTCTATTTCATAGGTGTTAACCATATACCCCCCTGGCGCTGCTTTTTCAATCATCATCGTTTTTAGGTTTGCCCGTTGTGTATATATGCCGGCAGTCATGCCTCCAGGTCCAGCACCTATAATAATAACATCATACATGTGTTTACTCCTTTTTATGTCTTTATGCTCGGTTTTCTTCTAATACATCTGCATACGGTTTACGTTTGAATAACGTGCGATTCAAAGCGAGCAAAGCCATACCGGCAAGCACCATCAAAATACTGATGACTTGGGCAATACGTAAGCCTGTATCTCCGATAAAGAGGGCATCGGTTCGCATCGCTTCGATGAAAAAGCGCCCCACTGAATACCATATTAAATAAATCGCAATCAAATCCCCTGATCGAATTAGTTTCGTACGGCGCAAAACCAACAATAACACCAATCCAAAGAAATTCCATATCGATTCATATAAGAACGTTGGGTGGACGTAATTGCCACCGATAAACATATTGTTCACAATAAAATCAGGAATGCGAAGGGTATCCGATAAAAAGCTAAACTGCTCATCATGTGTTAAAGCCGCAGTCCCGTTAGTCATACCACCAACGACACCACCGTGAGCTTCTCGATTGAAGAAGTTACCCCACCGCCCAAACGTTTGACCAATCAAAAAACCTGGTGCGATTAAATCGGTTGCTTTGAAAATATCTATATTTTTATATTTCGTATAAAAATAAGAGGCGATAATAGCCGCGATAAACCCTCCGTGTATCGCCAATCCTCCAGATCGTATATTAAAAAATTGAGACCAATTGCCATCAAACATAACGTAATAAACTCTTGTACCTAAAATAGCAATAGGCAAAATAATGATTAAACCATCGATTATATCATCAGGCTTAATACCTAGTTTTTTACCTTCTTTAAGCCCCAAAACCAAAGCGCCGATAATCCCAAGCAGGATCATAAAAGCGTACCGATATATAACGATAGGGCCAAGTTCTATCAATACTCTAGAATAACCTTCAAAGCCTGATTCATGAGCAGGTGCTAACAAATTAAACATATGTATCCCTTCTATTCTTTTGATTTTTTATGTTTACTTTTTGCATCAATTTCTTTGCTGATTGACTGTGCAAAATCCTGTGCCATATGTACACCCATAAATTTCAAACGCGCATTCATGGCAGCTACTTCAATAAGTGATGGGACACTTCTTGCAGCGGTTATGGGGATCTTGACCAAAGGAACCGGGGTTTCGAATAGATTTTCCGTAAAATCATCTAAGCCCAACCGGTCATAATCTGCATCTTCATCCCAATGCATCAACTCGACAATCAGCATAATCGTCTTATCCTCTTTAATCGCGCTTGCTCCGAACAATTTTACCACATTGATGATACCAATACCACGAATTTCAAGGTGTTCTTTTAACAGTTTGGGCGATTCGCCAATAACCGTGCCTTTTTCCTTTTGATAGATATCTACCCTATCATCAGCGACAAGTTGATGGCCACGGCGCACCAACTCTAAAGCCACTTCGCTTTTTCCAATGCCACTTTCGCCTCTCATCAAAACACCCACACCGTTAATATCTACTAATGTAGCATGAATGGATGTTCTTGGCGACAGTTTTGCATACAAATATTGATACAACCTGGAAAACAGCTCACTTGTTCTAAGGTGGCTTTTCAAAACGGGGATGCCATGTTGCTTGCCCTTTTCGACAAACAACGCTGGGATATCCACATGCTTAGAAAAAATGAATGCAGGTGGTTTTTTCTCAAATAACATTTCAATACGTATTTCTTTGTCTTGATCGTTTAACCAACCGTAAAATGTAACTTCTTTACTGCCAAAAATCTGAATTCGGTCATACTCATAAAATTCAAAAAGACCCGCTAATTCAATACCCGGTCGTGTTAACTGTGAATTTTTGACCTCACGCGACAAACCTTGCTCACCACTAAATACTTCAAGTTCAAAATCATCCACAATCATTTTAACATCTATCGCCATATTACCACCTCATATATTTTGATATTGTATGTCGCATCAAGTGCGAAATTATATATCTAATAAGAACCAATGATGCTATAAATATCACAAACAAATTTTCATTGGTGAAGCCAAACAAACCAGAAAACAAATACTGTTCCAAAAAGAAGAAAATCGTCAAGTATCCTAAAAAGAAGACAAACCCAAAAGTTCGAAGCACGAATTTAAAATGATGCGTCACAATATAAGTCCGGAAGATAATCTCTATCAAGGTGTAAACCCCTATGAATAACAATAAATCGATTAATGAGCCCGAAAAACTAAAGAACTCATAAATTTCTGAAAAACTATAAATAATAACTAAGTTCAACAAATAATACATGGTGTAATTAATTAACCCATTGGGATGAAATCGAGCGCCAAACTCTACCATGAGAACCTTAGGTTTTGGGCTTTGCTTTTGTTGTAAGTTATTTTTTTGTTGTTGTAATTCTTTTAGTTGCTTCAAAAGTTCATCTAACTCGCGTTGCTTTTGCTCATCTGATTTTTCATTTTGTTTTTTTTCTTGCTTATTGTCTTTTTGATTAGCATTAGAGTCATCTGTCGCTTTGTCTTGTTTTTTATCGTTATCATTTTGTGCCATGTCTATGCTCCCTTCAAGACTTTCTTGAGATAGCGAGCGGTGTGGGAAGTTTCAAACTCTGAAATTTCCTCAGGCGTGCCTTTTGCAATGACTTCACCACCTGCATCACCGCCTTCAGGACCTAAATCAATCACATAGTCCGCAACCTTAATCACATCTAAGTTATGTTCTATAACCACTACGCTTGCTCCTTGTGAAACGATATCTTGTAAAACCGCTAAAAGCCTTTTTACATCATCTGCATGCAAGCCGGTTGTTGGCTCATCTAGTATATATAAAGTGTCTGGAGTAATCCTTTTGTGTAGCTCTTTAGCTAACTTTACGCGTTGTGCTTCACCTCCAGATAGTGTCGGGGCTGGTTGACCGATTTTCAAGTATCCTAAACCGACATCCATCAACGTTTTAAATTTATGTTTAGCTTTCGGTATATTTTCAAAGAATTCACTGCCTTGTTCAATCGTCATTTCAAGAATTTCTGAGATGTTTTTACCTTTGTACTTAACTTGCAATGTCTCTTTATTATACCGTTTTCCACCACAAGCTTCGCAAGGGACAAATACATCCGGTAAGAAATGCATTTCTATTTTTTTAACGCCATCCCCATTACAAGTCTCACAACGTCCTCCCTTGACATTAAAACTAAAACGCCCTTTTTGATATCCTCTTAACTTAGCCTCATTCGTCATAGCAAAAATATCTCTAATATCATCAAAAACACCTGTGTATGTCCCGGGATTACTTCTAGGTGTACGACCAATGGGAGATTGATCAATATTGATAAGCTTAGTAATTAACGCTGCGCCTTCAATGGTATCATATTTACCACTTTGAATCTTCTTAGGGTAGATTTCATTATGTAGTCCTTTATATAAACACTCATTCACTAAAGAACTCTTTCCTGATCCACTCACGCCACTAACAACTGTCAATAACCCTTTTGGAAAAGCAACATCAATATGTTTTAAATTGTTTTCATGAGCGGATTTTACGGTTATCCATTCACCGTTTTGCTTTTGGCGGCGTTTGGGAACCGCTATTGTTTTTACTTTAGAAAGATATTGCCCTGTAATAGAATGTTTTGCTTTTAATATGTCTTGATAACTACCTTGAAATACCAACTTTCCACCATGAGCACCTGCCCCCGGTCCAATATCTACAATTTCATCGGCCAACATCATCGTCTCTTCATCGTGTTCGACCACAATCAAGGTATTCCCTAAATCTCGCATGCTGTGCAAGGTGTTAATCAAGCGGCGATTATCGCGTTGATGAAGACCGATTGAAGGTTCATCTAAAACATATAAAACACCCGTTAATCGGCTGCCAATTTGGGTTGCCAATCGTATACGTTGTGACTCACCACCAGATAACGTAGCTGCACGCCTAGAAAGCGTCAAATAATCCAATCCCACATTTTTTAAAAACCTTAATCGTTCATCGATTTCTCTTAACACCATTTCACTGATTTTTTTCTTGGTGTCATCGAGTTTTAATTGCTGTAAAAAATCAATTAGCATCGAGACGCTCATATCGGTCATTTCAATGATGTCTTTGCCACCAATTTTAACACTCAAAGCGGCCTTATTAAGCTTTTTCCCATCACAAACTGGACATGTTTTTTCCGTCATTAGTGACTCTATCCACTCACGCATAAAACGCGATGTGGTTTCTATATATCTTCTTTCCAAATTGTTGATGATACCTTCATAATATCCCGTTTTTTCATGCTGTATATTGCTGGTTTTGCCTTTAAATTTAAATTCCAATGGCTCATCTGAACCATAAAACATGAGATCTAACTCTTTTTTTGTATAGTTTTTAAAGGGTTTTTGCAAATCTATGTTGTAGTGCTTAGATAAAATTTCCAATTGTTTAAAGTGAATGGTATTGGTGTTTTGCCAACCCTTTATTGCACCTTCATAAATCGTTAAATTATCATTAGGTATGAGTAATCTTGTATCTATCTTTTTGGTATACCCTAAACCACTACAGTGATTACATGCGCCAAACGGCGCATTGAAAGAAAACAAGCGGGGTTCTAATTTACCAATAGAGAATTCACAATGAGGGCACGCAAAGTGCTCGCTAAAGGTATATTCAGACTTGTTGATTAACACCGTTACCTTGCCATCGCCTAACTTTGAAGCCGTTTCCAATGAATCATATAACCTAGATGCAATTTTATCTCTTAGCTTTAAACGATCAATAACCACATCGATCGTATGCTTTTTGTTCTTTTCTAAAGAGATTTCACTATCCAAATCAACAATTTCTTTGTTTAATCGAACCCGGACATAGCCTTCTTTTTTCAGTTGCTCTAAGGTGGCTTTATGTGTTCCTTTTTTGCCTTGTACGATAGGAGCTAAAACCTCTACCCTAGAACCTTCTTCATGCTTCATAATTCTGTCTCTCATTTGTTCGATGCTTTGTGAAGTAATCTCAACGCCATGTGTAGGGCATATTGGTACACCGATACGGGCATAAAGCAGCCGAAGATAATCATAGATTTCCGTGACTGTCCCAACGGTACTACGAGGATTTTTTGAGGTTGTTTTTTGATCGATTGATATTGCAGGAGATAAGCCTTCAATGCTATCGACGTTAGGTTTTTCTAAATTGCCCAAAAACTGTCTAGCATAAGCACTTAAACTCTCAACATACCTTCTTTGTCCTTCTTTATAAATAGTATCAAACGCCAAAGAAGTCTTGCCAGAACCACTAAGTCCCGTCATGACGATCATTTTGTTTTTAGGTAAAGTTATATCCAAACTTTGTAAATTGTTTTCTTTAGCTCCTTTTATTACAATGTGATCCATATGTGACACGTCCTATCGTTTCAATAGCTGTTTGAGTTTTTCTTCATCGATAATCTCAACACCGAGCTCTTGAGCTTTTGTTAGTTTTGACCCTGCTTTCTCACCCGCACATACATAATCGGTGTTTTCAGAAACCGCTGAAGTAACGCGTCCACCGCTTGATTCGATCAATGCTTGTGCTTCTTTGCGAGATAAGGTAGGTAAAGTCCCTGTTAAGACAAATCTCTTACCACTAATTTGCGCTATTTCACGCGATTTACCGGTATATTGCATGTTGATATTCAATGCTTTTAATGCCTGTATTTGATTAATGTTTTTCTCTTTAGAAAAATAGTCGGTAATACTGCTGGCAATCTTATCTCCGATTTCATCAATGGCCACCAATGTATCTCTATCCGCCTCCATTAATTTATCAATATGATCAAAATGACTGGCTAAAACTTTAGAGACTTTTTGGCCAACAAAGCGTATGCCTAGTCCGAACAAAAGATTTTCAAGACTTCTGTTTTTTGATTGTTCAATGCTTTTTATAAGTTTATCGATACTTTTTTGACCAAAACCAGCACGTAACATCAAGGTGTCACGGTGTGATTTTAAGCGGTAAATATCAGGGATATTTTTCAAATAGCTTTCGTTATAAAAATGTTCAATGATTTTAGTGCCTAATCCCTCTATATTCATGGCCTCTCGTGAGGCAAAATGAATAAGGGCTTCCATCGATTTAGCTGGGCATTCATCGTTAGGACAATAGGTGTCTGCCTCACCTTCTTTTCGCACTAAAGTCGATTGACATTTAGGACACTGCGTAACCATTTCAAAAGCAGTCTCAGCACCACTTCTTTTATCCTTGATAACATAAACGACTTCGGGAATTATATCTCCAGCTTTTTTTATACTAACATAATCGTTTATTCTTATATCTTTACTCGCAACATAATCTTCATTGTGAAGCGTGGCTCTTGATACGGTTGAACCTTGTACTTCAACGGGTTCAAGCCTCGCCACAGGGGTAATTTGTCCCGTACGACCGACTTGAAAGAAGATATCTAAAACCCGACTCATAACCTCCTCTGCCTTAAACTTGTACGCAATAGCCCATTTCGGACTTTTTGAGGTGTAGCCTATCGTTTCATAAAGCGCTCTTTCATTGATTTTAACTACGACGCCATCAATGTCATAAGCGCGTTCATGACGCTTACGTTCAATAGCGTCAACCTGATTGATAACCGATGACATATCTTTTACATGATGTGTGTGTTCATTGATATGAAAACCTAAAGATTTGAGTTCTTTTAATGTAGTCATATGATCTTTATCAGCATCGGTTTCATCAGCTACCTTGCTGTAGACAAACATATCCAAATCTCGTTTTGCAGCTACTTTACTATCTAACTGTCTAATGCTTCCTGCAGCGGCATTACGCGGGTTTTTAAACAAAGGTTGATCGGCCTTTTCGCGTTGTTCATTTAAAGAAAGAAAAGATGCCTTTGGCATGAATATTTCTCCACGTACTTCCATGCTCAAAGGTTTCGGTAGTTTTAAAGGTACGCGTTTTATGGTTTTGACATTATGTGTTATGTCTTCACCAACCGTCCCGTTTCCTCTGGTCGCAGCTTGCGTCAAGAAACCATCTTCATACCTTAAAGAAGCAGCTAAACCATCGATTTTTTCTTCAACTACATAACTTACATCAACATCTAGCTTTTTAATACGTTTATCAAAATCGTTTAAATCCTCTTTATTAAATGCATTGGATAGCGAAAGCATGGGTTGTGAATGTTCAACTTTTTCAAACCCCTCCAAAATTTCTCCACCTACACGCTGAGAGGGAGAATCTGATGTTTTATATTGAGGATATTCTTCTTCAAGTTTGATAAGTTCTGCTAAAAGACGATCATATTCAATATCACTTATTTGTGGTTGGTCCAAAACATGATATTGATAATCATACTTATTGATCCGGTCCTTTAAGTTATCGATTTTAGCTTTAATATCCATCTTTTCACCCCTCGATCTTTTCAATAGCTGGATGGTCTTTCATTAACGTCTTGATTCCATAATCTGAAGAAAATGCAATTTGACATTGATTATCAGACACATTGACGACGACACCATTGCCAAAAACTTTATGTTTTACCTTATCGCCGCTTTTAATGTCGTTGTTTTGATGTGTCTGATACGTTTTTTGTCGTTGCTTAAACGTCATAGATGGTCTTGCATCTTTTTTAAATCTCTCAGCATTAAATTTATTGTCTTTTGCCAAGCCTTCAAATTTTATTAAGTTATCTTCGATGTCTTGGATAAATATACTATCGGGATTACTCGTCATCTCACCGTATAGCCTTCGTTGTTTGGCATTAGTCAAATAAAGTTTCTCCATGGCACGTGTTATCCCAACATACATTAGCCGTCTTTCTTCTTCGATTTCTTTTGGATTTCCGATAGTACGATATAGTGGGAAAAGGCTTTGTTCAGCGCCCACAATAAATACAACCTTAAACTCTAATCCTTTAGCAGCGTGCACGGTCATAAGCGTGATTGCATTGGGATCAGTGGTTTCATCTTCTTGGCTTTTCAAGCTGATATCCTCTAAAATATAGGTTAGTAATGTTTTGGGATCTTGTGTTTTTTGACTATGTTCACTTTCTTTAAACATCGTTTTAAGCTCTAAAATATTTTCAAAGCGTACATCGCCCATTTCATCTTCTTCCAAGGCCTTCTTATAGCCACTTTCGATCAGCAAATCATCCATTAAGGTATTAAAATCGACGCGCATAAGAGAGGTCGAAAGACTTTCAATCATTTTCTTAAACTTAACTAATTTGGCCATTTGCCCTTTATTTAAAGGACAACGAGAATCTCCAATGGCGTCAAACAAAGGGAAATCATAACTAGAAGCAAAATCTCTTAAAACATCTACCGTCTTCGCTCCAATACCTCTTCTAGGTTCATTAACAATACGCAAGAAACTATAGCTATCCCGAGGATTAATTAAGAGCCTTAGATAAGCAACCATATCTTTAATTTCCTTGCGTTTAAAGAAACTAAGATTGCCGACGATTTTATACGGTAACCGCTTTTGCATCAATACGTCTTCAAATACTCTAGACATATTGTTTGTCCGATATAAAATCGCCATGTCTTGATAGCGATAGCCCTTTCGCAATAACCGTTGTATCGACTCAACCACATACTCTACTTCATCACGATGATCAAAGCCTTTAAACAAGGTAATCGGTGCGCCATCGCCTTTTTTAGAGAAAAGATTTTTTTCGATACGATTTTTATTGCTTCTAATCACTTGATTAGCAGCTTTTAAAATAGTATTGGTAGACCGATAGTTTTCTTCCAATAAAATGATCCTTGGATTAGGAAAGTCACGTTTAAATTTACGAATATTTTCAATGTTAGCGCCTCTAAACGCATAAATACTTTGGTCTTCATCACCAACAATAAAAACATTTTTCTTTTTATTGGCTAAGTTTTTAATCAATTCATATTGTAGATTATTCGTATCTTGAAACTCATCCACTAAGATATATTGAAATTGTTCTTGATATAAGGCTTTTACCTCTTTTTGGTTTTTTAAGAGTTTAATGGTTAGCAATAATAAATCCTCAAAATCAACCAGATTGTTATCTTTCAACCGTTTTTGGTAACGAGGGTATATCGCTTCTAAAAACTTTTTAATCGGCCCATCCTCAAAATGTTTAAGTTGTGATTCATCGGTTTTCAGTTTTAAAATATGAGGTTTGAGCTTTTGTGCTGAAACCAACTTCTGATCGATGCCTAATTCTCTTTGTATGCTCTTAATCATTTGCGTTACATCATCATCGTCGATAATCTGAAAGTTTTTATCATACCCCAAATACTCAATGTGTTGTCTTAAAATGCGTGCACACATCGCATGAAACGTGGATATCCACATGTCGTAAGTTTGCGGATATGACATACCGAGTTGAGATGCAATACGGCTTTTCATTTCATTAGCGGCTTTATTCGTAAAAGTGATTGCTAAGATTTGTTCTTTGGGCACACCCAAATCCAAAATTAAATGTGCTATCCGTTTGGTAAGCACATTTGTTTTTCCACTGCCTGCACCCGCGATAGCCATCACAGGTCCTTCTGTTGTTTTAACAGCTTCTTTTTGAGCTGAATTTAATTCTAAATGTGTCTTTGTCATTTCAATCACCTTTGTCAAAATTATACCAAAAAAACCCTCACTTGCCTATCCATTGGAAATAAAAAAAACCAACCCGAGGGTTGGTTTTTAGTTTTAAAGGGTTTCAATGTTTTCAGCTTGAGGACCTTTTTCACTTTCGACTACGTCGAATGTTACTTTTTGGCCTTCTTCAAGAGTTTTGAATCCTTCTTGGTTGATGTGTGAATAATGTGCAAACACATCTGTTCCTTCATCTGTAGTGATGAAACCGAAACCTTTTTCTGCGTTGAACCATTTTACTGTACCAGTCATACTATGTTCCTCCATTCTTAATCAATTTCTTAAACGCCCAGTTGCTGCTAAGAATAGTGAAACATGTTCTATTCCAGTGCATTGTTCTGTTTAAGTTCTGTATACATCATACAGTATTTATTTTAAAATGCAAGCTTTATGTTAAATTTGATTAATAAAAGGGTTTTCACACTCATTTTTTGAATGATGAACGCAATGCTACCGTTTGATTAAAGACCAAATGATGGTCATCACTGTCTTGATCTAAAGTAAAGTACCCTAATCTAGTAAATTGAAAGCTTTCGCGCTCCTTGGGTTTCACATTACCCTCTATAAACCCTTGTTTAATCACTTTTGAGTCCTTGTTAATGGCGTTTTCATCTATCGGTCCTTCATGGTTAGGCTTTACGAGTGCATCATACAGTCTAAACTCCGTAGGTTGTGCATTTTTGGCATCGACAAAATGTATATTGCCATTGGGTTTGCGCTCATTAAACCCTGAACCACTTTTGGTTTTTTCATCATAAGTCGCATAAATAACTTTCACTTGACCATCCTCATCATATTCAACCTCGTTAGCTTGGATAAAATACGCATGCATTAAACGAACTTCAATGCCTAAGGATAGACGCTTCCACTTTTTGTTCGGTTTATTCTCTAAGAAATCCTCACGTTCAATATAAAGCGTGTTAGAAAAAGTCAACTCTCGTTCACCTAAAGCTTCATTTTCTTTGTTGTTTGGGGCCGTTAATACCTCAGCCTTATCGTTTGGATAATTGGTAATTATGACTTTAATAGGGTCCAAAACGGCATGAATTCTTCTGGATTCAACCTTTAAGTGATTACGAATGAACTCATCGAGCATATGCATCTTTGTTTCGCCTTCACTCTTAGGCAATCCCAAAGCCTTGATAAAATCATGAATAGCTTGCGGGGGGACACCACGTCTTCTCAATCCACTCAATGTGATTAACCGAGGATCGTCCCAACCATCAACAATACCTTCATCTACCAATTTTCTAATAAATCTTTTTCCCGATATCTCATTGGCTATTTTTAATTTGCCAAATTCAATTTGTCTTGGTACATTCTCCATCTCACAATGCTTTACAAACCAATCATAAAGCGGACGATGATCCTCAAATTCCAAACTGCAAAGCGAATGGGTAATCCCCTCAATGGCATCTTCTAAAGGGTGGGCAAAATCATACATAGGATAAATACACCATTTATCCTTGGTGTTATGATGATGGGCTCTTTGAATTCGGTAAATAATGGGGTCTCTCATATTAATGTTAGGACTGGCCATGTCAATCTTAGCGCGCAACACTTTTTCCCCGTCCTTAAAGGCCCCTTCTTTCATGCCCTCAAATAATTTGATGTTTTCCTCTATACTTCGATTTCGATAAGGGCTATTGGTGCCTGGGTTCTTTAGGTCGCCTCGGTACTCTTTTATCTTTTCAGCCGATAAATCGCATACATAAGCTAGCCCCTTTTTCACAAGCAGCATAGCGCGTTCATACATTTGGTCAAAGTAATCACTAGCGAAAAAAAGGTTATCCCATTTACAGCCTAGCCATGCGATATCCCGCTTAATACCTTCGACGTACATCACGTCTTCTTTAACAGGATTAGTATCATCAAATCTTAGATTAAATGAACCCCCATAATCTTTAGATAAGATATAGTTCATCACGATGGCCCTAGCATGACCCAAATGCATTAATCCATTAGGTTCGGGTGGAAATCTAGTGGCAATGTGTGTGTGTTTCTTATTCGCTAGATCTTCTTCTATAATACGTCTGATAAAGTTCTTATTTTCCATAATGTGCACCTTACTTTCATCACTAATATTGTGTAATTATACCGATTTATTCTAAATCCAACCTAGAAAAACCATTTAAGTCCATAGGATGCTTTTGTTTGTATTTTTGATAATAGAAATAGCCTGCAATCCCCATCATCGCGGCGTTGTCTGTACAATACTTAAATGCCGGCATCGTCGTCTTTACATCACTGAAGTGTTTATCAACTTCTGCACGCAGATGTTTATTAGCCGCAACGCCCCCTGCAACGATAAACATTTTAGCCTGTTTGTCTTCGACCGCTTTTTTGCTTTGAGTAATTAAGTGTTCTACTGCAGCCTTTTGAAAACTTGCAGCCATATTCTTTTTGTCAATGGGCTCTTTTTTCATCCTCATGGTGTTGATCAAATTAATCACATGGCTTTTTAGTCCGCTATAAGAAAAGTCATAACGTGAGGAGGTATCGATCTTAGGCATCCTGTAAGTAGGTTGACCTTGGTGCGCAAGTTGATCGATAATCGGACCTCCA
Source organism: uncultured Candidatus Izemoplasmatales bacterium (assembly GCA_964501415.1). Classification (GTDB taxonomy): domain Bacteria; phylum Bacillota_I; class Bacilli_A; order Izemoplasmatales; family Izemoplasmataceae; genus B1SED10-225. The sequence goes on along the minus strand of CAZCSL010000003.1, from coordinate 107,950 downwards.
GGATACCCTAAATCTAAAATGCGTGCTATCTTATCATATGCCTCTCCAACCGCATCATCATAAGTTTGACCTAATATTTCAAAATCATAGTGTTCTTTCATAAGGACTAGTTCTGTATGCCCTCCAGAAACAATCAAGGCTACCAAGGGAAATTCAAGTTCACTTTCTATGTGATTGGCATAAATATGACCCGCGATATGATGTACCCCTACCATAGGTATTTGGTGTGCATAAGCAAAAGCTTTCGCGGCATTGATTCCCACCAATAAGCTTCCAATTAAGCCCGGACCTTTAGTTACCGCTATCAGATCGATATCACTTGGCTTTTTCTTAGCATCTTCTAATGCTTTCTCAAATACCGCCGTTATACCTTTGACGTGTTCTCTTGAAGCGATTTCCGGTACGACACCACCAAACGCTTTATGTAATTCAATTTGTGATAAGACCACATTGGACAAAATATGTTTCCCATCTTGGGATATACTTACCGAAGTCTCATCACAAGAGCTCTCAACACTCAAAACATTCATGTTTTCACATCCTTAGCCATTAAATAGGCGTCTTCGTGATTTTTATAATATCGTTTTCTTTCACCTACAACCTTAAATCCAAACGATGTATAAAAATCGATGATTTGCTTATGACTCTTTCTTACTTCTAAGGTTATTGTATCGATATCGTTTTCTTTACATACACTTACGGCTTTTTCTAGCAATGCTTTTCCATAACCTTGTTTCTGCTTATCTTCGATAACGGCAAGATTAAGTATCTCTGCATTTGGTTGCGTCAACCATAAGCCAACATAGCCCACGCGTTTTTGATACTCGGTGATAACAAAATAGTGCGCCATATCATTATATAATATTTCATTATACAACATAGGTTTTTCTAAACTATCGCCAAACGTAGCCTTTTCCAGATCGTACACAAAAGAGACATCCTTAATGTGCATACGTCTAATTTTAGTCATTAGATAGGTTTCTTTCTGCTTCGGTTTTTCTTAAATATACCGGACTTACATGATGAATAGCATCAGCTTTTGTCATTAAATCGCTATTTAAAATGATAGCAAAATCCGGTTTTCCTTTAGAGCTAGTCGACTGTGGTTGATGAGCAGCGACAAATGCATCTAAAGCTGCGTGTTGATCTTCGATTAATCGTTTTAGTTTGACGCCATCATTCTGATAAAGACCTAAAAACGCATTTCCTCGCCGCGCATCTTGGTATGGCAAGACACGGCTATTTTTAACCGAAGAAGCTATAAGGGCTAAAGAACTAATCGTGTAAAGCGGTTTTTCTAGTGTCCATGCAAACATCTTAGCAACCACTACGCCTATTCTAACGCCCGTATAAGAACCGGGCCCTACACCGACCACAATCTCATCTACCTCTTTAATCGTATAGGTAAGTCGATCAAATAGGGCTTCAATCGTTGGCATCAAGGTTACCGAATGATTATTTTGGCCGCGTTCATAAACGACATCAATCGGTTGCTCCCCTTCATAAAGAGCAACATACAAAAATTGGGTTGCAGTATCAATAATCAAGCGCTTCAATGGTTTTTTCATAACGTCCCGTGCCTTTCACATAAATCTTTCGTTTTGTCTCAGAAAGCCATTCAATATCCATGACTAAGTATTCTGAAGGTAATGATGATTGTATGTAGGTATACCACTCAATAACCGTAACGCCTTCTGCGGCAATGTATTCTTCTATATCGTTGTCTATGTCATGTTCCAAACGGTAAGCATCAATATGCGTTAATTTTGGTTTATGATCATAAATTTTCATAATCGTAAATGTCGGAGAATTAATAAAATCTTTTATCCCCATATGACGACCAAGAAATTGTGTAAACGTCGTTTTACCAGCTCCCAAATCGCCTGAGAGACAAATCACGTACCCTTCAAATAGATGATTAGCTACTACCTTAGCAACATTTGACATCATCAGAAGATTATCAACATATATCGTCTTTTCCATGGTATACACCTCTACTGAATTCGGTCATTATTATACCTTATTTTACCGTAACATGCTATAATGATGGTAAATTGAATGAAAGAATGGAAGATAAGACATGCATATCATCTTATACAATCCGTTATCCAAAAACAAAAAAGCTAAGAGAACTACCAAAAAGGTTGTGGAGTACTTCAAAAAAAACCACATGCCTTTTCGTTTGAAAAGCTTGTTAAAAATTAAAAATATCGAAAGCTACCTTAAAAAAACACCTAAAGACGTTAAAATCTTGTTGCTTGGTGGTGATGGTACTATAAACACCTTTATCAACCACACCGTTGATTTAGCCGTGGAAAATGAAGTATATTTAAAAGGGAATGGTTCTGGCAATGATTTCCTTCGTTCTTTAAAAAAACAACGCCCTTTAACACAACCAATTATGCTCATGCGTTATAACGATAAAAAAAGATATTTTATGAATGGCGCTGGAATAGGCATGGATGGTAGAATAGCTCATCTTGTCAATCAATCCGTTAGAAAGAATCGATTTAATTACTTCTTTAATGCACTAAGAACGTTTGCAACCTTTAAGCCTAGGTATGCCGAAGTTATCATTGATGGTGAGTTATACACCTTCAATAAAGCCTATTTGGTAAACATGAACAGCGGTCAATTTATCGGAGGGGGTATGCGTTTAACCCCTGATGCAATTTTAAGTGAGGACGAACTTGACATCATCGTCGTTCATAAAATCAGCAAACCGCTATTATTTATTGTATTTTTGAGCGTCTATCTAGGTTTTCATAAAAAATTGAAACGTTATATTTTTTACAAAAAGGGCAAACATATTAAAGCTACCATGTTTTCCAATCAAGTCGTGCAGTGTGACGGCGAGACCTTTGAAAACGCTGGAGAAATCGAAGTAACCACTACGAATAAACACGCAAATTTTAAGAGCTTTGAGTTAGAAAAAAACACAAATTAATGTGTTTTTTTTACGTCTTTTAAACGTTCATTCAAATGTTTTGTTTCTGATTCAAAACCGGGTTTGCCAAGCAGGGCAAACATATTTTTTTTATACGCCTCAACCCCTGGTTGATCAAATGGGTTGACGCCAAGGACATAACCGCTAATAGCGCAAGCGAGTTCGAAATAATATATCAGATACCCAAAGTGCGCTTCATCAAGCTTATCCAAGTGCAACACCAAAGAGGGTGCCTCACCGTCCATATGTGCTAGCAACGTGCCTTGCATAGCCTTTTTGTTGACCGTATCAATACCGACACCATCCAAATAATTCAACCGATCTAAGTTATCATCACTTTTAGCTATCACCATATCATCGTTTGGTTCCTTGATATTGATAATGGTCTCAAACAACAGCCGTTTACCATCTTGAATATATTGTCCAAGTGAATGTAAATCCGTTGTAAACCCTGCACTAGAAACATAAAGTCCCTTATGATTCTTGCCTTCACTTTCACCAAATAGTTGTTTCCACCATTCGGTCAAATATTGTAATTTTGGTTCGTAGTATCCTAGCAATTCAACGGTTTTCCCTGCTTTTAACATTGCATGTCTTGCCATGACATAATCATATACTGGGTTGTTTTCTTGATTATCATTCAAATGTTTTTGTGCATCATATGCGCCGTAAACGAATTTATCAATGTCAATACCTGCAACCGCCATTGGAAGCAGCCCTACGGGGGTCAAAATACTATATCTCCCGCCCACATCATCGGGAATTACATACGTTTCATAACCTTCAAGTTCAGCAAGTTTTCTTAACGCACCACTTTTAGCATCGGTCGTAGCAACAATGCGTTTTTGCGCTTCTTCCTTGCCAACTTTCTCTTCCAACAACGCTTTAAGCGTTCTAAAAGCAATCGCTGGTTCTATGGTTGTACCAGACTTGGAGATAACATTTATCGCAAATGATTTTTCCTTTAAATATGCTTTTAAATCCTTTAAATAAGCGCTAGACATATGATGACCAGCAAAAATAATCTCCATGTCTAAATCTGTCTTAAAGTATGGTTTTAAGGCCTCTATAGCTGCTTTAGCCCCTAAGTATGAACCGCCAATGCCAATGACAACTAAGACATCGTGTTTCTCTTTCAAACGCTGGGCGGTTTTTTTCAACGCACCTAAGTTTTGGGAGGCTTCTTTGGGTAAAGTTAACCACCCCGTAAACTCAGCACCTGCACCTGTTTTATCTAATAATTTTTGATGGGCTTTTTTAACCTCATCTTTTAGTTCATTAAGATTGGTTTCCTTCAGTATTTGGTTGCAATAAGTTGTTTCTACTTTCAACATCATAATCTCTCCTTTTCACCGATCATTCATCCTCATCAGAGCGCTTATAATCATAAGACTCTATCCATGTGGATAAAGCCTTTTTAAGAGGGTTAAACCCTTCTTTTAAGTGGATTGTCAATCGTTCTTTGCGCGCTTGCATCCGCTTATAGCTGAGACGAACTTTGCCTTGATCGACTCTTTCTAATACCATAAACTGATAGCTTTGGCCTGATGTTAGATAATCTTCAATCCTATGCACATAGTGATGACTTACTTCCGATATGTGGACTAAGCCATCTAGTTCATTGTTGATTTTTACGAACGCTCCATAAGGTTTGATTGCGGTGATTGTAGCTTCTACAACATCACCTTTTTTCATATTCAACACCTCTATGGAATAACTGCACATAGTATACCATAGAAAAAGGAAATCAAAAAACGATTTCCTTAAGTTTGTCATGCAAATTTATGCGCTATTGAACTCGCCGCAGCCGCAGCGATAGCACCGACAATATCATCCATAAATGTATGACATTTCTCGGTTTCCTTACCCTCTATATCAAGTTTTTTGATGATGCCTGGCTTTAATTTGTCTACATAGCCAAAGTTAGTAAATCCAATCGACCCATATACATTGACAATGGCTAAAGCCAATACCTCATCTACTCCATATAGGCCATAATCATCCAATAGCATCGTTTTCAGCGGTTCACTCATGTTTCCCTGTTCCGCCATGATATCCAGTTCTAAGCCCGTTAAAATGGCGTTTTGAACCTCTCTTTTTGTTACTACCCGTTCTACGTGTTCTAAACAAGCTTCTTTTGATAATTCTGGAATATACTTTGCTTGCAAGTTATACGTAAGTTCAGCGATTTCTACGAGAGTTACGCCTCTTTCTTCCATACGTTTCACAACTAAATCGCGCATGTTAGGCTCGTTTACAACCTCATCATCAAAGGTCTTTTCTTCCATGGATGCACCTACTTTTTATATTTTTTCAACCCCAATGATACCTGGGACCTCTTCTAAAAGAATGGCTTCAACGCCATCGGTTAGTGTTGTATCGATTAAAGAGCATCCTACACACGCACCAAGCATCTCTACGTATACGATACCATCTTCGTATTTGACAAACCGAATATCGCCACCATCGCGGCGAATATAGGGTCTAATTTTTTCGATAACATTTTCAGCTTCTTTAGCAATTTGTTTATCATCCATATTAAACACCTCTTTCTACTGTAATCATTATACTAAATCTATGTTTAATATGTGTATAAAACACTTAATTTTGTGTCTTGACACGTTTTAAAATGAAATAAGGTGCATTGGGAGTCGAGGCTTCCATTAAATAATCAAAAATTTGCTCTTTGTTTTTTTCTGTAAATCCTTTTAATCTAAGCATATCAGCGCTAATATCGCCAACGATATATTCGTATTGATCAAAATAATCCACATAACGTTCTGTAAAAGCTTTTGTATTAAAGGCTTCTTTATAATCTTTGATAATCTCAAAATTTCCTACTGATGTCTCAACGTGTTCCGCCATGGTATCACCTCACAATTTCCTAATGGACTGTTTCTTGATTAAAGACACACAAGAAGCAGCAATGGCATCATTCCTACCGATATCGCCCATGCCTTCAAAGGTGGTCGCTTTGATGCTGATGTCTTGAGGGCTGATTGCTAAAAGATTAGCTATATGATTTTGAATACGCGCTTTATAAGGTTTTAATTTAGGGAATTCTAAATATATCATGCAATCGATGTTTTGTAAATGGTAACCTTTGTTTCTAAGTTTGTCATACACTTCTTTTAACATGACCGAGGAATCCATATCTTTGGTTTCCGAAATGTTATCGGGATAAAAATCTCCCAAATCACCAAGACCAAGCGCACCTAAGAAACTTTCCGAAATAGCATGTAATAAACAATCCCCATCGCTATGCGCAACGACAGCCTTATTAGATTGAATCTCGATGCCACCTAATTTAAACCCTTTACCAACCTTGAGTTTATGGATATCAAAACTATGGCCTATTCTAATCATTTAAAATCCTCTCCATGACTAATAAGTCCTCTTCATCAGTAACTTTAAAATTAAGTACATCGCCTATAACAATGCCTGCGTTTCGTTTGCTCATCGCTTCGTATAGCGATATGTCACACGTAAAGCTTGTCTGCTTATCCTTTTTTTGATACAACCGTTTAATGGTTTGACTCAAAAACCCTTGGGGTGTTTGAACCCGATATAGGTTTTGACGATCGATATTACCAGTAATTTTCTGATGCTCAACCTTTTTAATCGTATCATATATTGGGATTAAAGGCACGACTGCTTCATGGTTTTTTAAAGCGTTGAGAATTCGGTCCACTAACTTAATTGATACGTTTGGTCTGGCACCATCGTGGATTAAGACATAAGCGCTATTTACAAACTGCAATCCGTTTTCAACGCTTTCATGACGGGTTTGACCCCCCGTTGTTACGATGATACCTTTTTGTTTCAAATCACTAAGATAATCTATATCTTTTCGGTTTGCTACTAAAATGATACGATTTACACGCTTGTCTTTCAAAAAAACACTAAAAATATACCTTAATAGCGGTTTTCCGTTTACTTCATAAAATACTTTATTATAGGCAAGCTTCGTTCTTTTTCCCTCGCCCCCAGCGAGTATAATGACATCATACATCATCATGGCGACTCACATATACTTGATTATCTGTAATTAAGTAATCCATTGGTATGTCATGGGGTTTATTGGGCAGGGCCTCAGTTCTAAATTTTTCGAAACAAACCCCTATTTTTAGACCTTTGTAATCCTTTAAGAAAGAATCGTAATAGCCTTTTCCATATCCAAGACGATATAAGGCATCATCAAATACCAACCCAGGGACTATCACGGCATCTAATGATGCTTTTTCGACTGGTCGGGAATCTTTGGGTTCCATCACACCTAATCCGGCTTTTTTAAACTGACCATTATCTTCATAGAAGACCAATGTGTCTTTTTCAACTTTAGGATAATGAAGTTTATAATCAGAGCCTAAAGCACGGACATCGACTTCATTTTTGATGGGGTAAAAAATACCGATATTCTTAATAGGGCGTGTTTTTAATAATTCTATTAAACCTTCCATCAATAGATGGTTAAGCATTCTATGCTGAGGAAGAGATAGTTTTTGTCGTTCTTTTAGAAACATTTTTCTTAAAGTTTGTTTATCCATGTTATCACCTAATGATAAAGTAGTTTTCGGGTGTGTTTTCATCAAGCGCAATATCAAGTGCTTTTAATGCACGCTCAGCAATTGCATCAACGGGTTCATCATAAACATCGACGTGATGAATGCCAAAAGAAGGGTAAACACTCTCCTTAGCTTGGCCAAATTCCATATGATAATTGATTAAATCGCCGCCTTCTTTTAAAGCACGTTTTAAAATTTCGACTTTACGCTTGTCTGTAATTAACATTGCAAAACGAATACCTGATAATCTGAACACGGCATTAATATCTTTTAGAAAATGATAGGCCAACTTGCTTAAAAACTCACCCATCATTAAGTCCCCAACATCTCGGCCGTATTTCTCATTGATTCTAGGAATATTGGTTATCTCAAATGTCACAATTGTATAAGCATCACGTTTTTTGTTTAGGGCTTGAATAGCCTCATAATAGGCTTTATCAATAGCCAGTCCATTTAGGACTGCTACGTTGCTAGTAGGGTATTTCTTCACATCCAACCCTTTTGCCAAAGAGATGAACATCACGCGTTTTTGATAAAGAAGTAATGTACCCACTTCTTTAATCCATACGTATTCATCCCCTTTTTTGATACGATAATGAACCGTGTATTTAGGACGTTTTTTGGACGCTTTTTCTATCATTTCTAGGTATGAGGCTTGATCATCTGGATGCATCTTTTTTAAAAAGGCTTGGAAAGAAAACTCATGTTCTTTAAAACCCATTAGTTTTATGAAAACTTCCGTTCCAAAAATCATGTCATCATCGGTACGAAAAGCAATACCGTCTTCATATAAATCTAATATCGTAATAAAGCGTTGTCGCAATAATTCTGAGCGATCTTGCAATTCTTCAAAGTCTTGTTTTAACTGTTTAAGTTTGCTTTTGGAATAATCCTTTTTTATTAAAGCTTTTAAATCCATGGTTAAAGCCGTATAGAAAACACCAACCATAATCGCCACTTCAACAATTAAAACAGGTAAATCAGCTAGTGCTAGTACGTCAAATAAGATAAACGCCGCTAAGACAGTAACAAACAAAACGATATCTAAATCGCCTTTTTTTGTTCGTCCCTTTTTAAGACCTACTAAAATTAGCCACAGCGCTAATATTACAATAGGTTGAATCATGCTTGGCGGCATAAGCGTTTTGCCTCCTTAGTTTTGAAGGTACTTTTCCAAATATAAAAGTAAAGATTCATTTGATATATCTTGATCTAAATAACCATCTATGGCCACGCTGATAGCCCCTGTTTCTTCGCTTACGATAATAGTAAACGCATCGGTTTTTTCGCTAATGCCTATTGCAGCGCGGTGTCTTGAACCTAAATATTTAGGAATTTTAGGGCTCTCAGAAGGAGGAAAATAAGCGCCAGCACATCTAATGGTGTTTTCACTAATAATAACAGCGCCATCATGCAAGGGCGTATTAGGCATAAAAATGCTACCAAGTAGTTCCGCGCTCACTTTGGCTTCAATCTGAAAAGCGCTATCGATATAATCTTGTAGCGTATCTGAACGCTCAAAAGTTATAATAGCCCCTATTTTCTTTTTTGATAAAACATCAATACTATCACCTATGGTTTCCTTAACCTCATCTTCAATGGCGTTGGATATTAAAATTCCACTTTTCATCCCCACCATAACTAACAACGCTTTTAAATCCGCTTGCACCAATATGATTACAATTAACAATAAAGAAACCAGATTTAAAAGATCTCTCCATGAGCGTGAAGATAGTTGTGAAAAATCATTTAAAAGCGCGAAAACAATCAAAACTAAAACAAACGCTTTTATCGTTCTAAAAAAAAGCGGATGTATTTTATGTTTTATTACTATCGACAAGAGTGTCAGCAGATATATTTGTAGTAATATAAAATCAAGATTAGTCATAAATCCACCGCCTTTATTTAGAAATCCATGCACAATCATTGTAACAAGATAAATTATACCATACAATATTCACATCTATGATATTTCAAAATTATTAAATTATTTTTTTATTTGAGTAAAGCCTCTTATCGTCTAATTTCACACGAAATCAAAAATGTCAACCCTTATTATTGCAAAACTTAAAGTGTATAATATTATTTACCATTACATAAAATGGAGGGAAATTTTATGTCAAAATATCCACAAGCTTTAATCGAAAACCTCAACCAAGATATCGAAAAACACTTTCCACATTTATATACTATCACACCTAAGATGGAAAAAACATTTGAAGGTGTTTCTAGATTGGTCATGTTAGACCGTTACACACAAAAAGATTTAAAACTTAAAACGTTGCGTGAAGGTGATTTGATTATCACGATTGTTAGGGATGACCCTAAATTTCCGGCTCGCGGGGTTGGCTATGTCGAAAGCATTGATGAGGATGTATTGACTATTAAAGTCGCTAAGGATTATCTAGCGAGTACCGAAGATGCAGATGAAAACGGGTATATCAAAAGAAATAAACGCCAAGTTGACAAACCTTTAGAATTATATTTTGAACAAATCGCTAACCGCCTCGCTAATCATTTGGGTGAAGATGAAAGCGAAGAGATTAAACAGACCTTTTATGAAACGGTAGCCAACTTGGATTTGGTACCAGCAGGACGTGTCTTGTTCGGTGCGGGCTCTAAAACTGAAGTAACCTTTTTCAATTGCTTTGTCATGCCTTTTGTCGAGGATTCTAGAGGTGGAATTAGCGATCACAGAAAAAAAGTTATGGAAATCATGTCCAGAGGTGGCGGCGTGGGCACTAACGGTTCTACCTTGCGTCCTAAAAACGCTTTGGCAAAAGGCGTTAACGGAAAATCTAGCGGTTCAGTGTCTTGGTTGAATGATATTTCTCAATTGACACATCTTGTCGAGCAAGGAGGCTCCAGACGAGGGGCGCAAATGATTATGCTTGCGGATTGGCATCCGGATATTGTCGATTTCATCGTATCTAAAATGCAAAACCCTAAAATTTTACAATTCCTCCTCGATACCCTTGATGACCCTTTAATTCGAAAAGCCGCTAAAAATAAACTGAAATTCATCCCTTTAAGTGATGAAGAAATTCAAATTAATGAATATATCTTAGAAGAAAGCAAGAAAGATAATCATGCCTTCAGCAAAAAGATTGTGGACACGGCTTTTGAACGCTTAAATAAAGGCGGAAATTATGAAGTTAACGACCCTGAATTCTTAAGTGGAGCCAATATTTCTGTAGCCATTACCAAAGAGTTTATGCAAGCCGTAGAAAACGATGAAATGTGGACACTAAAATTCCCTGATATCGATCGTTATAATGATGAAGAAAAGGCTATTTACGATAAGGAATGGCAAAATGTCGGAGATGTGAGAACTTGGGAAGAGATGGGTATGGCTACCAAAGCATACACAACGATTAAAGCCAGAGAGCTTTGGAATCTCATCAATATTTGTGCTACTTATTCTGCGGAACCAGGCATCTTTTTCATTGATAACGCTAATGAGATGACCAACGCCGTTGGATATGATCAAAAAGTCGTTTGTACTAATCCTTGTGGAGAACAACCCCTCGCCCCTTATTCAGTATGTAATCTAGCTGCCTTAAATCTGGCGAATATGGTTGATCATAAAACAAAAGACGTCGATTGGCATAAACTCGAAAATACGATTAGAACTGCAGTGCGCTTGCAAGATAACGTCATTGATAAAACCCACTATTTCTTATCTGATAATGAAACACAAGCATTAGGGGAAAGACGTATCGGTTTAGGCGTTATGGGACTTCATGACTTGTTGATTTGGTGTAACCGACGTTATGGTTCAAAAGAAGACATGCCATTTATTGACAAACTGTTTAAGTTCATCGCCACAAAAGCCTATGAAACCAGCATTGATTTAGCCAAAGAAAAAGGGCCATACCCCTTCTTAAAAGATGATAATAATCGTGATAAGATGTTGAAAAGTGGGTTTATGCAAAAACTCCCTAAGCATATCCAAAAAGGCCTCAAAGACCACGGTATCAGAAATTCCCATCTATTGACTATCGCTCCAACCGGTTCAACAGGTACCATGGTAGGTGTCTCTACCGGTTTAGAGCCCTATTTTGCCTTCAGTTACTTTAGAAGTGGACGTTTAGGTCAATTCATCGAAGTGAATGCACCGATCGTAGATGCTTACCTAAAGGCCTATCCAGGCTATGATAAAGATAGTTTACCAAAAACATTTATCAGTGCACAAGAATTGACACCAGAGGAGCATGTTGATGTACAGTGTACCATTCAAAATTGGGTTGATTCTTCTATCTCTAAAACCGTTAATGCGCCAAAAGGTTATACCGTTGAAGAAGTAGAACAAGTCTACAAACGCTTGTATTATGGAGGCGCTAAAGGTGGTACGGTTTATGTGGACGGCTCTAGAGATGCCCAAGTATTATCACTAACAAAAGAAGATTCTGCAAGTAAACCGAAACAAACTGATATTAAAGACTTTGGTTTAGATGTTCAAGAAGAAAAAACCGAGTCTAAAAAAGAGCCTAAAACCAAAGGCTTAAGAAGTGACAGACAAGACAGGAATATCGGTGTGGAAGCTGGAGATATATGTCCTATTTGTTTAGAAGGAACCGTAGAAAACCTCGGAGGATGTCACACCTGTACAAACTGTAACGCTCAATTAAAATGTGGTTTATAATACAAAAAGGTGGTTTTGAAACCACCTTTTTATTTAACCTTATTATGAAATCATGTTAAAATATTCATGAGGTGATGATATGCAAAAGGCCATATTAATTGGCGTTGATTATTACAAAAAAGGGCTATTAAACTACTATTTAGAAGAGTTAAAAAATCTGGCGGAATCATTAAACATAGAGATTATACAAACATTTACCCAACAATCAGATATGTCCAATCCAGCGACCAAGGTAGGTAAAGGCAAACTACAAGAAATCATCACTTTTACTCAGGCCAACAAGATTAATTATGTAATCTTCAACGATGAACTGACAAACTCCCAAATCCGTAACCTTGAAGAAGCTCTCGATTTGCCCGTGATAGATCGAACGCTATTAATTTTAGAGATATTTGCTAAAAGGGCCAAAACAAAAGAAGCCATGTTACAAGTAGAAGTGGCTCAACTAAAATATCTTAAACCTAGATTGAGCGCATTGCGGTCTTCTTTTGCTCAACAGCAAGGAGGAATCGGTCAAAAAGGGCCTGGTGAGAAGAAACTTGAATTAGATAGACGTAAGATTGAGCACGACATCCATAAATTGGAGAACCAATTAAAAACCATGACAAAAGTTCGCAAAGCCAATCGCTCCTTAAGAAGAAATAAAACCATTAAAAACGTAGCGATTGTCGGATATACCAATGCGGGGAAAAGTTCACTCATGAACACGCTTTATAACCTTTCTAATGGTCCAGATAAAGATGACTCATATGTGCAAGACCGATTATTTGCAACCTTGGAAACTTCAACTAGGCGTATTAAGCTTAAAGATAAAAAGCCTTTTACTTTAACTGATACAATCGGATTCATTTCTATGCTGCCTCATGAATTGGTAGATTCCTTTAAAGCAACTTTAGAAGAAATTAAAGAAGCTGACTTGCTACTTCATGTAGTGGATTTTTCACACCCCCATTATCTAGAACAAATTCATACCACCGAACAAGTATTAAAAGAACTTAGTGCCGATACCATTGAAACCTTATATATTTTTAATAAAATCGATAGACATGACGCTATTTTACCCGATGTTTATAAACCTGCTGTCAAAGTTTCTTTAAAAGAAAACATCCATATTGATGAGCTGGCAGAAAGCATTAATTATCAATTATTTAAAAACGATACGATGGTCATTTATCGTATCCCACAAAACAAAGGCGATATCATTAACTTTCTCAATGAAGCTGCCGAAGTCATAGACACAAGCTATGAAAATAACAGCGTAAAAATTAAAGCAAGAGTGGATGTAGCCGTAAAAAATAAATTAAAACACTATGAAATTTAATGCCTATTATAAATAGCGTAAAAAAACCATTCATTTAAAATGAATGGTTCTTTTCTTATTTTTTAGCCGGCTCTTTTGGTTCAAATAAAGCGCTTAATGGCCGGTCCATTACAATATTTAAGATGCCTTGACCAAATAACTTTGCGATGCTTAATTGGTGTACTTTTGGGCTTTGTTTTGCATCTGGTAATTCTATTGTATTCGTGCATACTACTTTTTTTATTGCGCTTTTTTCAATACGCTCTATAGCTGGTCCAGAAAATATTGGATGGGTACACGCCGCATAAACATCTTTAGCGCCAGCTGCCTTTAAAGCGTGTGAAGCTGCACTGATTGTGCCAGCCGTATCGATTAAATCATCTATAATGATAGCAATTTTGTCTTTAACATCACCGACAATTCCCATCATTTCAACTTCGTTATCCTTAGGTCTTCTTTTATCAATGATAGCAATCGGCGCATTCATAACATCGCCCATCTTTCTTGCTCTTACTGCCCCACCATGATCTGGGGAGACAATAACAACTTCCTCTTCTTTAAAGCAAGAAGTGAAGTAGTCTACAAGTATCGGCATGGCCCGGAAATTATCAATTGGAATATCGAAAAAGCCTTGAATTTGTCCTGCATGAAGATCCATTGATAATACCCTTGTTGCCCCTGCTTTTTCAATCAGATTAGCGATTAATTTAGCAGAAATAGGCTGTCTAGAAGCACTTTTTCTATCTTGTCTTGAATAGCCATAGTAAGGCATAACAACATTAACACTTTTAGCACTAGCTCTTTTTACAGCATCAATCATGATTAATAGTTCCATCAAATTTTCATTTACTGGAGGATGTGTTGGTTGAATGATAAATACATGATGACCACGAACAGTCTCTTCGATATTCAACCCAATCTCTCCATCTGCAAAACGTTTAACTTCACAGTGCGATAGTGGAATATTGGTGTAATCCGCAATTTCTTGAGCTAACTTTCGATTAGCGCTTAAAGAAAACAACTTTACTTTTTGACCTTCTAGCGTCGCCATGTTTCCCTCCAGAAATAATAATTTATAGTTTCATTATAACTTATATAAAAGCAAAATAAAATGCAACTTTAACAAGTTGCATTTTAATTTTTTCTATGCTTCATCTTCCTCTTCAGAAGATGATTCCTCATCGTCTTCTGAAGAAGATGGCTCTGTTTGTTCGGTTTCATCTTCAAGATTGTTATAGGCTTCAATCACTACGGATTCGATACGATTTCTCGTTTCTTGGTTGATGGGATGTGCTACGTCTTTAAACTCCCCGTTAGGCATCTTCCGTGAAGGCATTGCCACGAACAAACCATCTTTACCATCGATTATACGTAATTCATGTACCACAAAACAATCGTCAATAGTAATGGCCGCAATCGCTTTTAAACGGTTGTCACTATTGAGTTTTTTGACTCGAACATCAGTAATTTCCATCGTTCCACCCCGCAATACTGTATCGTTTAGCATTTTATATACGAATTATATCATATGCTTATAGCCATTTCAAATAAATTATTTAAATCATCGCGTTGTTACTTGATTTTCGTCAATTTCGTATAGTGCTTATCTCGATATTTCAATTGTAATTGTTTGAGTTTTTCTTGGTCTTGATCCAACACAAACAAAGCAGGCCCTGTTCCACTCATTAAAACCCCTTCAGCCCCTGAATCAAGCAACTCATCCTTTAACGTTTTAATCGTTTCAAACAATTTAAAACTAAAGGGTTCTAAAGCGTTGTATAGATTTTGCTTTACTAATGGACAATTAGCATTATAAATCGCATTACTCATCGCCGTAATTTTGCGGTGCTGCACTTGATCCATTTTAACCGTTTCAAAAACCTGCTTGGTTGATACTTTAATATTAGGTGAAATAATTAACACTGGCAGATTGAGTTTTCTATCTAAAAAGACCAATTCTTCGCCTTTACCTCTAGCTATACAAAGCTTATTATGAACACAGTAAGGTACATCGGACCCGAATTTTTCTCCCAAGGTGCTTAATGCTTCCTTACTATACTTCAACTTAAACAAGCGATTCATTGCCCTTAAGGCTGCAGCAGCATCCGCGCTACCACCACCTAGCCCAGCTGCAATAGGGATGTGCTTTGTTATGGTTACCTCAACACCTGAATTGATATTGTGTTGCTCCATCATATAGGCGATGACTTGATAGACCAAATTATCTTCTGGATTTTTTGTAATTTCCTTATCAGAAGAAATACGAATGCCTGGTTGTTTGGATTTTTTAAACACCAACTCATCATAGATATCAATCGGAGCCATAATCATTTCTAAATTGTGATAATTATCGAGCCTTTTACCCACAATATCCAAAAATAGATTAATCTTGCCGTAGGCTTTTTCTTTCATGTTCCTTCACCTCACTCAATGTAAAGCTTAAAAAAATTCATCCCTAAATGATTGACTTAACCGTTTGAAGGTTTCTAAATCTAAGCTTTCAGACCTAACATCATGATTCAAGTCATGTGATTTTAGCCATGCGGTAAGTACTGGCTTTTCAATATAGTAGGCACGGTTAAGATTATTGACTAACGTTTTGCGCTTTTGTCTGAAAGCTTCTTTAACAAAGTCAAAAAAGAACGGTTCATCTATCTCTTTATCCTTAGCTTTTAGCGTCAGCTTAATGATGGCGCTATCCACATTAGGTTTAGGAATAAAAACATTTTTAGAAACTTTGAACATAAATTCTGCTTCACAACGATAATGCATTAAGACACTAAGTGCATTGTAATCTTTAGTATTTTTTTGAGCCGTTAATCGTTTAGCCACTTCATATTGTGTCATTAAAATCAAACCGGATATCTTATCTGATTCTTCCAAAAACTTAAATAAGATTGGTGTGGTAATGTAATATGGTAAGTTAGCCACCACCCAAGTTGGTGCATCAAAGTCGTTGTAATCACCAATATCACGATTCAAATCTCTATTTAAAACATCATCATGAATCAAATGAAAGTCCTTTTCTTCTTTAAATAAATCCTTTAATGGCGTAATTAAATCTCCATCAATTTCATACGCTAAGACCCCTGAAGAAGCTTTTAGAAGACCTTGGGTTATACTGCCAAGCCCTGGCCCTACCTCAACGATAAAAGCCTTGGGATTCATCTCACTTAAAGATACAATTTTATCGATGACATTGTCATCAATCAAATAGTTTTGACCATATTTTTTCTTTGTGTGCATTTGGTGTTTTTTTAGTAATTCCAACGTACGGTTATGTGTAGATGTCTTCATTTTAACACCTCATCAACTTCAGTAAGCTCAATTGCAAACATGTTTAATTTTTTATGTAGCGTTTTACCATTACAATAACCGATACTAAAGGCTTCTGTTAGTTTTCTTCTGAGCTGTTTGCTATTGTGGTTCCCGATTAGATTTCGGTCATATAAATCTTGCTTTAAAATAGTAGTATGTTTTCGTTCGTGTTTCACGTGAAACATAAGCGCATTATATATGTTTTCTTTACTTGCGTGTTCAATTCCAACTTTTCGTCTTGTTTCATCAATACATTGATGTTTTGGTAGAAATATATGTTTAGTTTCACCTATATATTCATTTATTTTACGCCTAATTCTTTCCCCTGGATAATCCGGATCAAGCATTAGAATTAATCCGCGTTCTTTTGATAGATACGCTAAAGATTCTAATGTTTCACGTGAAACTTCGGCGCCGTTCGTTATCATTACATCCACATTCGGAAACACTGATTGTATCTTTGCTTTATCATGGTTTCCCTCTACAACAATGACTTCTTTGATATAATTACTCATTGATTTCCTGCTTATCTTGGTTTAAAAAATATCTTTGTCTTTTTGGATTAATTACAATAGGTAATTTCTTTTGAATGACTTCAAAAGTAAGTTTTCCTTTGCCTTGTGCCTCTCCATCTTGCGACCAGGGATAGGGCTCTTGCATATCGATCACACCACTGGAGGCTTGGATTCGTTTTAAACCTATCAAGCTCTTTGGGTTTAAGAGAAATTTAACAGCGTACATAAAATTATTTAATAACGGGATATACGCAAACGTAATTAAATCTATTTTTCCATCATCCAATACGGGTCTATCCACCAGTGTAAGCCTAGCAATCTTTTGCGAATTCGTTAACAAAATAAGCGTATAGGTATCTTTTTTCTTATATGTAGGCGTATCGATTGTTAAGGCCATTTTAGGGACGGTAAAAAAAGCTTTTATACCCGATAACAAATAGGCGATATACCCCAATCTCTTTTTCATTTTTTTAGGGGTTTGATAAGAGATATCGACATAACTACCGGTTGCGGCAACATACGTAAAGTAACCATGATTGGATTTAATTATATCCATCATTACGTGCTTGCCCTTAAACACTAAATCTAAAGCTTTGTGAATGTTTCTAGGAATCCCCAGTGTATGGGCAATATCACAAGAGGTGCCGACAGGTAAATACCCTAGGGTTGGTATTTTTCCATGTTTCATTAATCCGTTTAAACATTCATTAAACGTCCCATCACCACCTGCTATAATCAATAAATCTACGGGTGTTTTTTCAATGTCTTGAGCGATCTTTATTGCGTGTTTATGATATTTTGTTTCAATGGCATGCCCAATATAACCCTCTTTTTTTAGGCGCTTGTTTATCATATCCAAATGAGTCGTAAACGTTTGTTTCCCGCTTTTAGGGTTATAAATCATGATATATTTTTTCAATGTAATCGCCTCTTTATACCACCATTGTAGCAAATTTTGCCTTAATTCGTATCGAGAAAAGAAAAAAGCTCAAAATAATTTGAGCTTTAAGTCATTAAACTTTGAGCTGCAGTAATGATTGCGGTGTTGTAAACGTCTTGTGAACTGCATCCTCTAGATAAGTCATTAACCGGTTGGTTCAAGCCTGCGAGGATAGGGCCCATCGCGTCAAAATTGCCTAACCTTTGTACCATTTTATACCCGATATTTCCGCTATTTAAATCCGGAAAGATAAAGGTGTTGGCGTATCCTGCCACTTTAGATTCAGAAAACTTCTTCTTTGCCACACTAGGTACGAATGCGGTATCAAACTGCATTTCGCCATCAATGGCTAAATCTGGTGCTTTTTTATGGGCTATTTTGACGGCTTTTCTAACCTTTTGTGTTTCATCTGTATCGGCACTTCCATTGGTTGAAAAAGACAGTAGAGCTACTTTGGGGTCGATATCAAACATCGCAGCGGCTTTAGCCGACTCTATCGCAAATTCCGCCAAGTCGTGACTATTGGGCATCGGATTAATCGCACAATCGGCCATTATATATTTCTCATCTTCTCTAACCATTAGAAAATACCCAAATGTTTTTGAGATGCCTGGTTTTGTTTTGATGATTTGTAAAGCAGGTCTAACCGTATCAGCGGTAGATTGAGCCGCCCCAGCAACTAAGCCTGATGCGTACTTCATATACACAAGCATCGTACCAAAATAAATCGGTTTTTTAACCATTTCTTCTGCTTGTTCATAACTGCATTTACCGCTTCGTCTTTCGACTAGCGCTTGTACGAACTCATTATACAATTCACTATGGTTAGGATTATGAACCTCACAGTTAGATAAATCACCGTCAATTTCAGCAGGATCTCCAATTAAAACCGGTTTTAGAATCCCTTCTTTACCCAGTTTGATCGCCGCTTCAATAATGCGCGGATCCTTAGTTTCAGGGAATACAATCTTAATGTCTTGATCTTTGATTTTTGTTTTTAATACATCCATTATATTAGGCATGTAATCGCTCCTTTTCGTCTACTATTATAGATGATATTGCTTGTTTTTACAATCTCTAACGTGCCCTTTTTCATTAAACATGTTAGAATAAATATAGGTGATAAAATGCAAACATTAAACACTATTTTGTTCGATTTGGATGGTACGCTAATCGATACCAATGACATCATAATTAAAAGTTATAAACATGCATTTAAAAAGGTATTACCCCACTTTAAAATTGATGTTAAGACCATCGTTGAACACATTGGTCCACCGCTAAAAGAGATATTTGCACTCTATACTACAGACCCCCAAGAACTAAATGCTTTGATGGAAGCCTATTTAAGCTACTATAAAAAGCACGAACACGATTTTTTCAAGCTTTATCCCAACGTAAAAGAAACCTTATCAAAACTAAAAGACATGGGTTTAAATTTGGCTATCGTAACTTCAAAATTTACTGATTCTGCCATGCCAAGTATGGAGCATTTTGATTTGATGCGTTATTTTGATGCTTTTATTTCCTTGGACATGGTGAAAAACCCCAAACCCAAACCAGACAGTGTCATTGCAGCTTTAAAGTCTTTCGACAATGTTGAAAAAGCCATTATGATTGGCGATAACCCTGGTGATATTCAAGCGGGGCAAGCAGCAGGCATTCTTAGCGCTGGTGTTGCTTGGAGCATCAAAGGGAGGAAAACACTTGAACAGGAAAACCCTGATTACATCTTAAAAAACATGCAAGACATTTTTAATATTATCAAAAAAGAATCTGGAGAGTGATATTATGGATTGTATTTTTTGCAAAATCATCAAAGGAGAGATTCCATCTTACAAAGTGTATGAAGATGATGATGTGTTAGCTTTTTTGGATATTACTCAAGCAACAAAAGGCCATACCTTAGTGATTCCAAAAAAACATGTCGAAAATGTGTATGAAATGGATTCAACCACATCAACAAACGTATTCACCAAGATTCCTTTGATCGCCAACGCATTGAAAAAAAGCTTTAATCCTATTGGTTTAAATTTACTACAAAACAATGACAAACCTTTACAAAGTGTATTTCATTTTCACGTTCACTTAATTCCTAGATATAAAGACGATGACACTACTATTGGATGGGTTAACCATCAAAAAGACTACCAAGATGTCGATTATAAGGACGTTCAAGAATCCATCAAAAAAGCCATGAAATAAGCGATTCAATCGAATCGCTTATTTTTTTTATTCAAATAGTTTTGCTAATGACTTCACCATAACACCAGTAGCACCAGAGTCGTTTTTATACGCTGTACCAGCAATATCTAAATGAATCCATGGAATATCTTCAGACACGAATTTTTCCAAGAAGGCCCCCGCAATGGAAGCACCGCCTAAACGACCACCGCTATTTTTCATATCCGCTACCTTGCTTTCAATAGCCTTGCGATGGTTACGACCTATGGGTAAGCGCCAAACATACTCCCTTTTTTCTTTAACCACTTGTTCGAAATGCTGATAAAAATCCGGATTGTTTGTAAACGCGCCAACATATTGGTCGCCGAGCGCTGAAACTACCGCCCCAGTTAGTGTTGCTAAATCAATGATGCTAGTTGCTCCTTCTTTTTGTGCGTACCAAAGAGCATCCGCTAAGGTTAATCTACCTTCCGCATCGGTTGAGATAATTTCAATCGTTTGACCACTCGCACTAGTTAACACATCATCTGGTAAGATCGCATCATCGCCAATACGGTTGTCCGTAGCAGCCACTACCACACTAACGTTGGCTTTTAACCCTAATGATGCAATGGCTTTAATCGCGCCTAAGGCACTTGCAGCGCCTCCCATATCCATTTTCATGGTAGGCATAGATTGAACACCCTTTAAAGAATAGCCACCGGTATCAAACATGACTCCTTTTCCAACCAAAAACGTGTTGTCTTTTTTATCTGGATTGCCCTTATAGGCTACATGAATCAGTTTAGGTGCATCTTTTGAACCTTTGTTAACCCCAAGAAACGCGCCCATATTAAGTTTTTCACAATCGGCTTTTTCTAAAATGGTCGTTTTAATGTTGGGATAAGTTTCTAAGGATTGTGCTATTTCTGCTAGTTGAGCTGCATTGAGCTTATTATAAGGCTTATTGACTAAATCACGCGTAAAATTAACGGCTTCAGATACCTTAATTCCCTTAATGAAATTGGTGTAATCCTTAGCCGTATAAAACAATACCCCTTGAGGTTCTTTTTTGGTTTTATAGTCGCTAAAGGTATACAGTTGGTAGCCAATAGCTTCTGCTAATAATTGGTGATTCTGCTTAGCAAAGGTGTCAATTAGTAACACGGCATCACTTTTAAAACTATCAAAAGCCTTAAACACTTTGAGATACTTATCTTCATCTTCCAGCTTGGTTTCGTTCAAAAATGTGACTTTTGGTGTTTTGAGTTTGTTCAGTGTATCTACTGTTTTAAAGGCTTCTTCCTTCAAATCTTCTTGTGCAATGCCCAAGGTTGTCACAAGATCTTTGACAACCTCATTAGCCACATCATTTGATACAATGAGCTGTTTTGTTTCTTGAGATAAATCAAACTGATCCAATTTCTTAAACATGAGAACTCTCCTTTATTTTATTATATCTGTTTGCATATAGGGTCTTAATACTTTGGGAACTACTACGGATCCATCTGCTTGTTGGTAATTTTCCAAGATAGCGACTACCGTTCTTCCGACCGCTAATCCTGAACCGTTTAACGTATGAATAAACTCAGCTTTACTGTTGACATCTCTTTTAAACCGCATGTTGCCTCGCCTTGCTTGAAAATCTTCTGCATTTGAAATTGACCCGATTTCACGATACGTTTCATAGGTGGGAAGATATACTTCTATATCATAGGTCTTTGCCATGGCAAACCCAATGTCTCCACTACATAACTCAATAACGCGATAAGGCAATTCTAGTGCTTTTAAAACCGCTTCAGAATTAGTCAACATGGCATCTAATTCCTGGTATGAATCTTCCGGTTTAACGAATTTAATCAACTCAACTTTGTTAAATTGATGTAACCGAATAATCCCTCTTGTGTCTCTGCCCGCTGATCCACTTTCCTGTCTAAAAGCCGTCGTAAAAGCAGCGTAGTGTTTGGGTAAATCTTCTGCTCTTAAGATTTCATCTCTATACAAATTAATCGCTGGCACTTCCGCTGTAGGATTTAAGTACAAATCACGTTTATCATTTAATTCAAAAGCATCTTCTTTGAACTTTGGAAACTGGCCAGATGCATACATGGAACTGCCGTTCACAATATAAGGTAAAAGCAGTTCTTCATAACCATGTTTGTGCACATGCAAATCAATCATAAAGTTGATGAGTGCGCGTTCTAACCTTGCACCAAGACCTTTATAGATGACAAATCGACTTGAGGCGATTTTGGCCGCTCTTTCAAAGTCTAGAATATCTAAATCTTTCGCTAAATCCCAATGCGCTTTAGGTTTAAAATCAAACTCAGGAATGCTGCCCACTTTCTTAAGTTCAACATTGTCGTCTTCATCTGCCCCTAATGGGATATCTTTGTGTGGTATGTTTGGCGTCTTTAGTAATTGTGTTTGAATTTCCTCGTTGAGACGTTCTAGCTTAGTTTGCATATCTGTAATTTTTGCTTTTTGATCATCGATAGCATCTAAAATTTCCGTTACGTCTTTCCCTTCTCTTTTGTACTGACCTACTTTCTTACTAATGGCGTTTCTTTTGGCCTTAAGGCGGTCAATGTCTTTAATTATTTGTCTGCGTTGTGCATCTTTTTGTAACGTTTCACGTAAAACAGAAAAATCTTCTCCTCGTGTATTTAATCGATTAATGGTCTCATCTAATGCTTCTCTTAGTAGCCTAATATCCAGCATCTTATGCCTCCTTTTTAAATTTATCGATGAATTAAAAAAGCCCCGCCCCAATAAAGGGACGAGGCATTGCCCGTGTTGCCACCCTAGTTGGTGAAATTCACCCACTTTGTTGTGATAACGGCCTTAACCGGGAAGCTTTACTTCCACTCTGAGGTAGATTTCATCCCGCAAAACTATCGACTTACAGCCTCCGCCGACTCTCTTAGAGTTTTACATTGGACTACTTAATCTCTTCATCGCTTTATATTATGAGTTTAGCAAACGGCTATTCTTTTGTCAATCATTCCTCTTCATCATCGAACAAAGTTAGTTGTGCTCTTTGTTTTTCGCTTGCTTCATCATCTTTGTCTATTTCATCTTCGCCATCATGATCATCAGGCTTTGTTTCAGTCGAGGTTTCTTCATCTTGGTCTGTATCATCTTCACTATCTTCATCATCCGGTTTTATTTCAGTGGGGATTTTTTCATAAGGTTTAGATGTTTCTTCAACCGCGGAATCATCAGACTCGACTTCTATAGAATCTTCGAGTGGTATTTCCTCAAGGTCTTCATCTTGATCATTCGAAGGCACCAAGGCGGTAGTTGCTACGGCATGACCTTCACTCAAGCGCATTAAACGAACCCCTTGTGTCGCCCTAGATGAACAAGAAATTTGAGCCACTGGTAGACGAATCATCGTCCCTTTGTTGGATAAAATAATTAAATCTTCTTCTCCTGTGACACTGGATAGTCTGACCAAAGAACCATTTTTCTTTGTGACGTTAAGGGTTTTAACGCCTTTACCACCACGATTTTGTAAGCGATATTCATCTACATTAGTGCGTTTACCATAGCCTTTTTCCGTAACGATCAATATATCCTTACAAGCCTCATCCACTAAGGCACATCCAATAATATTATCTTGGTTTTGTAATGTCATTCCTTTAACGCCGGTTGCTGTTCTTCCCATAGGACGAACGGTTGATTCGTTAAAGCGGATTGCTTTGCCGTTGGATGCCCCTAAAATGATATCTTGTTCTCCAGTCGTGCGTTTCACGCTTAATAATTCATCATCTTCTTTTAAGTTAATCGCGCGAATCCCTGAGACGCGAATATTTAGATAATCTTTCGTAGGGGTACGTTTAACGATGCCTTTTTTGGTCGCAAAAAACAAGAAACTATCGCTTTCAAAATCATGCAAAGGTGTGACAGCTTGCAGTTTTTCTTGTTTCTCAAACGGCAATACGTTAACTAAGGGCAACCCTTTTGATGTTCTTCCAAACGGGGGAATTTTATAGGCTTTAATTTTGTAAACTCTGCCTTCATTGGTGAAAAATAACAAGTAATCATGTGAAGAGGTGTAGACAATATGTTCTACCCCATCATCTTCATGGATACGAATACCTGTCATCCCTTTACCGCCGCGGTTTTGACGTTTATAAGCCTCGGCGTTCATACGTTTACAATACCCACCTTGCGTAATGGTGATGATGACTTCTTCTTCGGGTATCAAGTCTTCATCTTCTAAGTCTAAATCTTGCGCTAAGGAAATATCAGTACGACGTTCATCCCCGTAAATGCGCTTGATTTCCAGCAAGTCATCTTTGATGACGCCGCGCTTTTCATCTTCACTAGCCAAAATCGTTTCTAAGTCTTCAATCGTTGTTTTTAAATTTGATAGCTCTGAAACTATCTTTTCTCTTTCCAAACCAGATAAACGGCGCAAACGCATCTCTAAGATAGCTTTTGCTTGTTCTTCTGATAAATCGAAGGCTTCCATGAGTTTTTCTTCTGCATCATCATAAGCTTTACGAATAATTTCGATGACCGCATCAATGTTATCGAGTGCCTTTAATAACCCTTCTAAAATATGCTCTCTAGCCTTAGCTTTGTCTAACTCGAATTTACTGCGCCTAGTAAGTACTTCTATTTGATGGTCAATGTAATGTGTGATCGTTTCCTTTAAAGATAAGACTTTTGGTTGTTGGCCTACAAGCGCCAGCATATTAATACCAAATGATGTTTGAAGAGGTGTGTATTTGTAAAGGTTATTCAACGTAACCTCTGCATTAACGTCTTTACGTAGTTCAATGATAATCTTAATGCCGTCGCGATTCGATTCGTCTCGCAAATCAGTAATCCCTTCGATGCGTTTTTCTTTGGCGAGATCTGCGATTTTTTCTATCAACCGTGTTTTGTTGACTTGATAAGGAATTTCGGTAACCGTAATGGTTTTTTTGCCACTTTTGGTTTCGGTAATATCAACTTTAGCCCGAACTTTGATGGCACCATTACCAGTTTCATAGGCTTGCCTTAAATTACTTATACCCGTAATACTGCCTCCAGTTGGAAAATCAGGACCTTTAATAAACGTCATCAATTCTTCTAGGGTTATCTCTTCGTTATCGATTGTAGCAATAATCCCATCGATAACTTCATTCAAGTTATGCGGTGGGATATTGGTTGCCATGCCTACAGCGATTCCTGTAGCTCCGTTAACCAATAAATTAGGAAACTTGGCTGGCAAGACGGAGGGTTCTTTTTCTGTCCCATCGTAGTTTTCTACATAATCGATAGTGTTTTTGCGTAAGTCTTTGAGCATCTCAGCACTGAGTTTCCCCATTTTTGCTTCAGTATAACGCATAGCTGCAGCGCCATCACCATCGATAGACCCAAAGTTACCATGACCATTAACCAACGGATATCGATAAGAAAAGGTTTGGGCCATACGGACCATCGCATCATAAATCGCTGCATCCCCATGGGGATGATATTTACCCATTACATCACCGACGATACGGGCGGATTTCTTATAAGATTTATCTGGATAAATGCCAAGTTCATCCATCCCATAAAGAATTCGACGGTGAACCGGTTTTAACCCATCTCGAACATCTGGTAACGCTCTTGAAACAATGACACTCATGGCGTAACTTAAAAAAGATGTTTTCATTTCATTGTTGATATTGATATCGCTTATTTTGTCAAAATCTATCGGTTTCATTGCATCCATAGTCATCTTAAATCGCTCCTAAATGTCCAAGTTTTTTGCATATTCAGCATTTTTTTGAATAAACGCACGTCTGGGTTCTACTTCGTCTCCCATCAGCATATCAAACAGTTCATCTGCCTCGATAGCATCTTCTAGACTGACTTTCATCAACGTCCGGTTCTTAGGATCCATCGTCGTTTCCCAAAGTTGTTCTGGATTCATCTCGCCTAACCCTTTATACCGTTGAATTTGAGCTCTAGATGATAACGCGGCTTGTTTTTCCTCCATTTGGGCTTCCGTAAAAGCATAATCAACATATTTGCCTTGCTGTAATTTATACAACGGCGGTTGCGCTATGTAAATATAGCCCCGTTCAATAAGCGGACGCATATATCTAAACAAGAAAGTAAGCAACAAGGTTCTTATATGAGCACCATCCACATCTGCATCGGTCATGATTACTATCTTATGATAACGGACCAAATCGGCATTGAACTCATCGCCGATGCCCGTGCCAAACGCTTGAATCATCGACAAGATTTCTTTGTTAGCTAGTATCTTATCGAGTCTAGCTTTTTCAACGTTTAATACCTTTCCTCGCAAAGGTAAAATTGCTTGGAAACCTGAATCACGACCTTGTTTGGCCGAACCACCAGCACTGTCTCCCTCAACGATATAGAGTTCTGCTTTAGAAGGGTCTTTTTCGCGACAGTCTGCAAGTTTTGAAGCAAACCCTAAACCATCTAAAGGACTCTTCCTTCTAGTCGCTTCACGAGCTTTTTTAGCTGCTAAACGGGCTCTTGAAGCAAGCAAAGCTTTTTCAATGATAATTTTAGCCGCTGCTGGGTTTTCCAATAAATAACGTTCCAAGCCTTCTGATAAGATATTAGCAACAATTCTACGAACCTCAGTATTACCAAGCTTTCCTTTAGTTTGGCCTTCAAACTGAGGGTCTGGATGTTTTACGCTAATAATCGCCGTAAGCCCTTCGCGGGTGTCATCTCCAAGTAAAGATTCATCCTTTTTGAAGATATTTTGTTTTTTACCATAATTGTTTAAGATGCGTGTTAATGTCATCTTGAACCCTTCCTCGTGGGTTCCACCCTCCAAGTTGTGAATGTTGTTAGTGAATGGGAATATATTTTGTGAAAAGGCATTGTTATATTGCATCGCTACTTCAACGATGATACCTTCTTGTGTGCCTTCGGTATAAATGACATCTTCATGCAAAGTTTCCTTGTTTTTATTTAAGAATTGAACGTACTCCTTAATGCCACCATCATATCGAAAGCGATGACTTTGACCATCTTCAGTTCTTAAATCATTTAAAATAAAGGCAATCCCTTTGTTCAAAAAAGCCATTTGTTGGATGCGTAAACGCAAGGTTTCATAATCGTAAACGGTCGTTTCTTTAAATATATCTTTATCCGCTTTGAAGGTTATTTTCGTCCCGGTTTTTTGGGTATCGCCACGGCGTTTAAGTTCACATGAAGTTATGCCTTTTTCATAACGCTGAAAATATTCGACACCATCCCTGTGAATTTCAACTTCTAGCCATTCAGAAAGGGCATTGACAACACTGGCCCCAACACCGTGTAATCCCCCGGATACTTTATACGTTTTATCATCAAATTTACCGCCAGCATGAAGCGTCGTTAGTATAGTCTCTACGGCTGGAAGATTCGTTTTAGGGTGGTTATCCACAGGAATCCCGCGACCGTTGTCGGTTACGTCGATGATATTGTTTTCTAAAATGTTTATTTCAATTTCACTTGCATAACCCGCTAAAGCTTCATCAACGGCATTGTCTACAATTTCCCATACCAGATGGTGTAACCCTTTTGGTCCTGTAGAACCAATAAACATGCCTGGGCGCTTTTTAACGGCTTCTAAACCTTCTAAAATTTGGATGTTGCTTGAATCATAAATGGGGTGACTCATGGGTATCGACTCCTTCTATTTTGGCTGCATTTACATGTATGATTTGATATGAATCTAAAGATTTTAAGTTTAAGTGATTTAAAGAGGTTGTTGTGATAAAAATTTGTGCCGTTTTATCCAACATGGAAAGAATGCTTTGTTGACGATGGTTGTCTAGTTCACTGAATACATCATCTAATAAAATAATGGGTGTGATATCGTGATACGTGTTTAATAACTTAACTACTGCCATTTTCAAAGCTAAAGCTACCGATCTAATCTGACCTTGTGAGGCTACGTTTTTGACGGGCATTGCGGCAAAATAAAAACCACAGTCATCTCTGTGCGGCCCTACAGTCGTTGTACCTAAAGCAATATCTTGTTGTTGTCTTGCTTGTAAAGCGTTTAAAAAATCTTTATCGACTGAGGGTTCATAATAAATTTTTAAAATGTCTTCGTTACTTAATTTAAAATAAATCTCTTTTGCGGTTTTGGCTAATTGTTCAATAAACGCTTGTCTTTTCTTAACGATTTTTTCAGCCGATTGACTCAACTGTTCACTTAAAACTGAAAGTAACGTCAAATCGGTTGATTTCTTCTTTTGAAGGTTTTTTAAATGTTCGTTTCGTTCCTTAAGTTGTTTTCGATACTGATTCAAATAATAAACATAATGTCTATCCAATTGTGATAATTCTAAATCGATAAATCTACGTCTTTCAGAAGGACTGCCTTTAATTAAGTTAAGATCTTCTGGCGCGAACATAACCGCATTCATCTTACCAATATAATCAGACAGTCGCTTGAACTCAATTTGGTTGTATCGTGCTTTTTTACCATCCTTAGAAAGGATTAACTCCAAACTAACCGCTCTATCTTCATGGTGACCTTTGGCGTATATTTTTGCAAAGTCTTGCTGATGTTGGATTAAGTTATGGTCCGTTGAACTTTTGTGTGACTTGGTTAAACATAGCGTATAGATGGCTTCAATTAAAGATGTCTTTCCTTGGGCGTTATCCCCTACAACAATATTGATGCCGGAGTTAAATGTTGTTTTTAAATCATCATAAAGACGGAAGTTTTTTACGTGAATGTAATCAATCGTCTGTTTGGGCAATTTTATAACTCCCAATATCTTCAATGATTACAACATCGTCAGGATAGAGTTTTCGCCCTCTTCGAGTTTCCAACTCCCCATTTACATTAATGATTTCATTAGCTAATAACGCTTTGACATCCCCACCACCTGAGGCTATACCTACAAACTTCAAAAATTGACCTAAAGTGATATATGTTGTTTGGATTTTTGTTATATTCATATTAGACCATCGCTTTCTTATATATAATAAATATATAGTAATATTATATGTTATAAGTAATATTAAAACAAGCTTAGACCATAAAAAAACTGCGTTTTCACGCAGTTTTTTTGGAATTAGTCTGTCTTGACAGGTAAGATTAACTGTAACATGTCCTCATCGTACTCACCTGTGAGTACAAATGGCCGGATTTCTCCTGTAAACTTAATCACAACTTCACTCGAGTTGAATACCTTTAACGCTTCTAGGATATATTTTGAGCTGAAAGCAATTTTTAATGGGGAGCCTTTAATCTCATCCACCGGATAGACTTCTTCAAGCACACGTCCAATTTCGGGTGAATTAGAAGAAATCTCAATCGCATCATCAGCGCGGACATTCATTTTTACAATCGAATTTTGACCATCACGGCTTGATAACAAACTTGCGCGTTCTATTGCGGTAATCAATTGTTCTTTATTAAACTTGATTTGCACAGGGTATTCTTGAGGAATCAATTTGGAAGTTTCTGGGTAATTCCCTTCCAATAATCGAGAATGGAATAACACATTATTATATTTAAATAACACACGGTTTTGATCGAAATGAACTTCAACATCGTCTTGGTTGTTTTCTAAAATTTTCATTAGTTCTTCTAAACTACGACCTGGTATGATTACATTCATTGCCTCGTAGTCACTATCTAAAGCAATGGTTTTTTGACTTAACCGGTATGAGTCTGTAGCAACACCGGATAATTTATTTTCTTTGATTGAAAAATAAACCCCAGTTAAAATTGGTCTGTTTTCAATCGTTGAGGTGGCAAACGCTGTTTGACGAATCATGGTTTTAAGCGTTCTAACATTAATTTTGACAAAATCCTTTTTAAGTTTAAAGGTTAAGTTCGGGTAATCTTCTAATTCTAGTAAGTTTAATGTTATATCTGAATGATCGGCTTCAATATTTAATAAGTTATCCTCAGCATGCGCAAACTTTACGGTTTGGCCATCAAGTTTTCTAACAATCTCTAATAAGTATTTACCTGGAATTAAAACCGACCCTTTTTCATCAACTTCTAAACTACCATCTTTCAACTCTATTTTAATCGCGATATCAGAGTTGCTGGTAGTAATGATTACTTGATCTTCTTCTACATCCAGTTTTATCCCTTGTAATGCGGGATTTGGGGTTTTGGTAGATAAAGCTTTTTGGGCAATTAACAAATGATAAAGTAAGGCATCTTTATTTATCTCAAAACGCATAGGACTTCACCTCTTATTTAATTATCTTTTTAATTATTATTAGTTAGTGTTGTGTGGATTTGTGAATAACTAATCTAACTATCGTTATTATACCATAAAACAAGCGGTTTTTGTGGTTTATTTGCGTTCTTTTATCCACATTTTTGTTTGAGTTTTTCTACATCGATTTTTATGTTTCTGTCAATTTGCAAATCGTTGTTAATTTTTTCTACAGAATGCATAACGGTTGAGTGGTCTCTGCCTGAAAAGTAAGAACCAATACGTTTATAAGGGATTTCATATAATGTTTTCACAAGATACATAGCTATTTGTCTAGGATAAAGATAGATGCGTTTTCGTTTTTTGCTAATTAAATCACTAGTGGAAATATTATAATAATCAGCAACGACACTTAGTACGTTAGAAATTTTATCTTGAATTAAATCTTTTTGGTTTTCTTTCACTTTGACAAGGTTTTCTAAAGCCGTCTCTGCGTTTTTAATGTTAAAATCAAAATCGAATGCTGTACAGTAAAACAAAACCCGTTTTAAGGCACCTTCAAGCTCACGAACATTGTTGTCAAATACACTAGCGATATATTCAATAACTTTATTAGGCATCAAGCTTTTATCCGAAGTTTCAGCCATCAGTTTTTTCTCTAATATTTTTATTCTGTGGTCTAAATCTGGGCGATTGATATCCACCGTTACACCCCAAGAAAACCGCGAGGTTAAACGAGACATGATATCTTTTAAATCGGTCGCTTTGCGATCAGAAGTAATCACAATTTGTTTTTGTTGATTATGCAACCGTTCAAAAAGTTTAAAAAATTCCTCTTGTGACTTGTCTTTTTTTGCTAAAAATTGAATATCATCCACCAACAAGAC
This sequence comes from uncultured Candidatus Izemoplasmatales bacterium, assembly GCA_964501415.1. Taxonomy (GTDB): domain Bacteria; phylum Bacillota_I; class Bacilli_A; order Izemoplasmatales; family Izemoplasmataceae; genus B1SED10-225. The sequence continues at coordinate 76,522 of CAZCSL010000003.1, read as the reverse complement.
ATCGATGTCACTGTATTGGTTATGAAACTCATTAAATTTTTTCCTTGAAGCATGTTTAACATAATCTTCTACAAACTGATCAGCTTTTACGTACAAAACTTTTGTATGGATATCGCCTTCCAAAATATAATTACCGACGCATTGCATCAAATGCGTTTTACCTAGTCCAACGTCACCAAAAATATATAGCGGATTAGCGACGATACCGGGTTGGTCGGCTACTTTAATTGCAGACGTGTAGGCTAAGCGATTCGAATTACCAACCACGAAGTTATTAAACGTATAAGAAGGATTTAGGTTTGTGTTAACGTATAGATCGTCGAGACTACTTTGGTTTTCGGGTTTTCTTAAATCATAATCTTTTTCTCGGTCTAACTCTTCTTGGACTTGTTGTTTGGTAATGAGTTTATATTCGTGTTTATCATCGACATATGAAGATAAAATCCGGTTCATTTTTTGAAGATACAACATTTCTATACGTTTCTTGATAAACTCGTTTTCTACGACTAAATATATATAATTATTACGCACTTTAAAAATTGAATCTACCGACTCAAAGATTTCTTGGTACGTATTCGTTTCCAGTTGCATTTCTAGTTTGCTTTTTACTTCTTCCCAGATGTCAAAATAGGGCCGTGTTTCCTGCATGTAAATCACCTCAGCAATTCATTAGTAGTTTAGCACATGAAAAGAATTAAAAAAACAAAATTTTCTCTACACAAAATGTGGAAAACTTTTTGTTTCCACAACGATTTAACATAAGGTAGAAAAGCTTTAAAAACTTTGATAAAGCTGTTATGAGAGTTATAAACTTATCCACAAACACAAGAAATTAACATTTAAACTTATCCACATTCATCATTGTGAAAACAGCCCAACTATGGGATAATCAAATGTGGAAAACTCTAAATATTTTTTTGATTTTGCGGTAAAAAAAATAACGGTTGACACAAGTCTATCGATTATATATAATTTAAAGGCATGGTTTCAATATAACTAGGAGGTGTTCGAGGTGAAAAGAACGTTTCAACCTAGCACACGTAAAAAAAAGAAAAAGCACGGCTTTAGAGAAAGAATGTCGTCCGCAGCCGGTCGTAGAATTCTCTCAAGACGTCGCACAAAAGGCCGCAAGCGCTTATCGGCTTAACAAAGGAATCAACCAAAAACATATCTTAAATACCTGTTAAACACCTGAAAGATACTTTTTTAGGTGTTTTTTATTACTAAAAGAGAGGAAAGATGCGGATGAAAAAACCTTATCGTATTAAAAAAAATGAAACCATCAAGGCGATATTAAATCTGCATAAAAGCTCTAAAGACAGGTATTTAAGTGTGTATGTTTCCGATAATCAAAAAGCGCATTTCCGTTATGCAATTAGTGTTTCTAAAGCTTTCGGAACGGCGGTTAAGCGCAACAAAATAAAGCGTCAAATCAGGATGATATTTCAAAATAGTGGGATTAAACGATCGATGGACATTGTAGTCATCGTTCGACCTCATGCCCGTGTTTTGGACTATCATACCTTAAAAACACGCTTAGAAAAGTTGTTTAATAACTTAAACTTATATGAAGAGGTGTAACGATGAAACAACATTACCGTAAGCTATTTTTGTTAGTCATCACATTGTTCCTGGTCTTAGTTGTCTCAGGATGTAACACACAGCACTACGATCAACCTATCGGTGTTGAGGGAGGCTTTGATTGGTTTCAAAGTATTGTTCAATGGTTGGATAGGGTCTTAATCTTTTTATCAGAGTTGGCCGGTGGCCATTATATTGTTGGCCTTATTATTCTCACGCTAATCATAAGAACGGCAGGGTGGCCAATTTATTCTAAATCTACCGCAATGAGTACGAACATGCAACTAGCGCAACCAGAATTAGATAAAATCAAAGAAAAATATGCAGACAAAAAAGATGAAACGTCACAAAAAATGTTCCAACAAGAACAAATGCAAATATTCAGAAAGTATAAGATAAATCCATTCGGATGTTTGTTCCCTTTTTTACAAATGCCTATCTTCATTGCCATGTATCAAGTTGTCAGGCGTTTTCCAAGAGGCTTCGGAGAGTTCGATAGATATGACGATATAAACTTCCAATTTCTTTTCATGGATTTTTCAGCGCCCTCTCCGCTGAGTGATTCTGTCACTTTTGATCCATCGATTCATTGGATTAACATTATTTTAGCGCTAATCGTAGGATTGACCATGTATATTTCACAAAAATATACGATGAATAGACCGGATTATTTAAAAGTTAAAACGTACAAAAAATCACCACAGCAATTACAACAAGAAAAAACCATGAAATTTATGATGTATTTCATGGTAGTGATGCTAACCTCTGTAGCTTTTACCAGCTTAGGGATTGCAATTTATTGGATGATCGGTAATCTTTTCCAAATTATACAAACAAAAGTGTCTCGCAAACAAATGTATAAGCGTTTGCAAGAACATAACGCCATAAACTAAAAGGTGATAAAAATGAAAACGACAAATTTTGAAGCAAAAAGTCATGAAGAAGCCATGATTAAAGCAGAAGAAACCTTGCGCGTCAACCGACAATATATCAAGCTTGATATGTCTGAAAAGCGTAGTTTGTTTGGATTGAAAAAACACTTTGAAGTAACCGCAAGCATAGACGTTAATCTTTTGCAAATGGGCCATGAATTAATTGAAAATTTGCTCCGTAACATGGGCATTGATAAAGTGGATATTAACTCAAAAGAAAGTAAACCTTATGAGTTTAGCTATGTAGTAAATACATCACATAATCCAGTTATCATCGGTAAAAATGGTAGAACGCTAGAAAGCATTCAATTTTATATTCGCAATTTACTTAATATTTTCACGGACGAAAGAGTGATCGTTCTTGTTGATGTGGGAGGGTATAAAGCCAACCGTAAAAAACAACTGGAAATCTTGGCAACCAAAACCGCTAAGGAAGTTGCTCGTAGTAAAGTTGCCGTCAAATTAGATCCTATGAACGCTTATGAGCGTCGCATTATTCATACTAAGCTATCAGAATGGCGCGATGTTTCTACTAAGAGTGAAGGAGAAAAGAACGAGCGTTACTTGGTAATAAAACCAAAAAAATCATGAAATTAATCGTAGGGTTAGGAAATCCTGGCCGTAAATATAGTCGGACCAGACACAATATCGGTTTTTTATGTTTGGAAGCCTATGCATCCAAACAAGCTATTGAGTTTAAAAAAGACAAAAAGTTTATAGGTGATATTGCTCAACTCTCACATGGGTTTTTACTTAAGCCAAGCACCTATATGAACCGTTCGGGAGATAGCGTCAAAGCCTTAGTGGATTATTATAAAATCGATGCACAAGATATTTTAATCATTCATGATGATTTAGATTTACCCACAGGCAAAATTCGGCTACGGTACCAAGGAGGACACGGGGGCCACAAAGGTCTAATGTCAATATTTACAGCTTTAGGCACCTCGAACATCAAACGCATTAAATTCGGTATCGGTAAACCTGAAGCGATGGATCCCAAAGACTATGTTTTGAAGAAGTTTCAAAAATCAGAAGGCGATGCAGTCATTGAAAGCATCAACAAGGTAAAAGAGATTATTTCTGATTTTTTAGAAGATCAACCTTTTGTTAATATTATGAATCAATACAATTAACCCCATTTTGGGGTTTTTTTGTTGGCAATTTTAATCAATAGTTGCTACAATATAAACACCCAGCATTTGCGAAAAATGCTGTTTTGACGTATGGAGGCATTCCATGAATAACGGCTCTTTTTTAAAGGTTCTAAAGGATAAACCAATTATGGAACAACTATTTCAAGCGCTCAAACATGAGCGTTATTTTGAAGTGAGCGAAACGATTAAACCCTTAACAACATTGCTAATAACGTTGCTACATCAAAAAGAGAACAAACCCCTCTTAATCGTTTGTCATAACTTGTTTCATGCGCAAAAATATTATGAGGCCTTGAAAATGTTCAACTCAAACACATACTTGTTTCCACAAGATGAGTTTTTAACCACAGATATGCTTGCCATGAGTGAAGATTTAAAGTATCAACGACTCAGTACCATCGACGCTTTATTGGAAAAAGAAAATCCTATCGTCATTACCAACCCAAGTGGCTATTTAAAAAAGCTTTGGCCCCTAGATCGTTTTAAAGAAGCTAAAAAAACGTATCATGTCGGAGAAGATATCGATACGGAATTGTTCAAACAAAGGTTGATCACTTATGGTTATGAACCTGCCCCCACGGTGGAGAAGATTGGCGATTTTGCTATTCGTGGGTCTATCATTGATATATTTTTAATAAACGATGCTCAACCAATCCGCATCGATTTATTTGATACAGAAATTGATTCCGTTCGATATTTTGATATCAAAACACAGCGGTCAAGAAAAAAGATTAAATCGTTTCATCTATTTCCAAGAACAGAATTTTTCTATGATCAAAAAACGGCAGATACTATAGCAAATAATGCTCATGAGACCCTACAAAAAGAAAATATAAGCAACACGTCTTCAAAGCGAGTTCTTGCGGAGTTAGATCAGTTAAAACAATATCAAAACCAAGATCAGTTAGCTCGATATATGTCTTTTAGTAGTCAATCTTTAGAGACGTTGAGCGACTACTTAAATGATCCTTTGGTCGTTTTTATTGAAAGTGAAAAGATTCATTCATCTAATCAGCAACTATGGCAAGATTTAAGTGATTGGATGAGCGAGAACGATGATTATCCCAACATGGGGTTTGATTTTCTCGCGGATATGGACAAACTCTATTTTTATAAAAAAATCCTTTTTAATACGTTTAAGTCGAAAGAAAAAATGCCCTTTAGTCTGCCGCTTCGTGCTAAAGAAGCCATGACCTATGAGAGTAACATGCACATGCTTATTAAGGACTTAAAAAAATATCAAGATTATGTGACGGTATTAATCACTTTAGAATCAGACGATCAAATCCAACGGTTGATGAATCTTTTAGAAGAACATCTTAAGGTTAAATTGTTAGGTCCACAGGATAAGCCATTTGACAAAGCAATCAATATACAAAAAAGTTCAAACCCCCTCACTTTAGAGTGGTTTGATGCTGAGTTTGTACTACTTAACACAGAAAAAATATTCGGCGCCACGGATAAGAAACCCAAACGCAAACAACCTAAGATTTTTAAGGAAAGCGAAGCGATAAAGAGTCTTGATACGTTAAAAAAAGGGGACTATATCGTACATTATGATTATGGTATTGGCCGCTTCTTAGGCATAGAGACCAAAACCATTAATGACTACACCAATGATTATGTTGTAATCGCTTATAAAGGCGATGATAAATTATATATCCCTGTAGAGAACATTCATTTAATTCAAAAATACAGTGCACACGAAGGCATTAAACCAAGACTCAATAAGATTGGAAGCCCTGATTGGGCCAAAACGAAAAGACGCGTACGCAAAAAAGCTAAAGATATTGCAAGTAGCTTAATAAAACTTTATGCCGCTAGAGAAAAATCGCAAGGCTTTGCCTTTTCACAAGATAACGATTTATACTTAGATTTCGAAGCGGATTTTCCCTATGAAGAAACCAAAGATCAACGCCAAGCGATTGAAGCGGTAAAAAAGGACATGGAAAACTCGATGCCCATGGATCGCTTAGTATGTGGCGATGTGGGGTATGGGAAAACCGAAGTAGCTATGAGAGCTGCGTTCAAAGCAGTGCTTGACAATAAACAAGTTGTTTATTTGGCCCCAACCACGATTTTAACTAGGCAACATTATTATACGTTTAAAGAGCGAATGGAAAAACATGGCATCCGAATTGCGCTTTTGAACCGCTTTGTAAAACGTCAAAGACAAAAAGCGTTTATAGAAGCGATTGAAGCGGGAAAAATTGACATTATCATTGGCACACATCGTTTGCTGTCAAAGGATGTCAAATATCATGATTTAGGCTTATTAATTATTGATGAAGAACAACGTTTTGGCGTAGAACATAAAGAGAAAATTAAGCAGATGAAACTTCAGATAGATGTATTATCGCTATCGGCTACTCCCATACCAAGAACGCTTCAAATGGCTATGAGTGGTGTTAAACAAATGAGTTTAATCGAAACACCGCCTAAAAATAGATTTCCTATCCAGACGTATGTACTGCGTCAAAATGATCACGTAATCGCGGATGCCATCGAGCGTGAACTAGGTAGACACGGACAGGTGTTTTATCTTTATAATCGCGTTGAAGACATTCATAAAATAAAAGAAAAACTCGATAGACTCGTTCCCGATGCTAAGGTGGCCTATGGTCATGGGAAAATGTCCAGAATGCAACTTGAAAATGTCATGAGAGATTTTTTGGATCATAAGTTTGATGTTTTAGTCAGTACTACAATTATTGAAACCGGCTTGGATATACCAAATGCCAACACCTTGATTATTCATGATTCAGATCGCTTAGGATTAGCACAACTTTATCAAATTAGAGGGCGCGTAGGGCGCAGCGACCGAATTGCGTATAGTTATCTTATGTATGATAAAAGCAAGCAACTTACTGATGAGGCCGCAAAACGTCTTCAAGCCATTAAGGAGTTCACAGAATTAGGAAGCGGCTTTAAAATTGCTTCTAGAGACTTAGCGATTAGGGGCGCTGGTGACTTACTCGGAACCGAACAATCAGGAACCATTGATGCAGTGGGTATCGATTTATTCATGGAAATATTAAAAGAAGAAATTGATAAAGGCACCCAGACCATAACACAAAAAGTAAAAGAAACTACATTAAAACAAACGATTAAAATGCCAACCTCTAAAACGATTCCAAAAACGTATATTGACGATGAAGATATCCGCATCGATATGCATAAAAGGATAGCACAAATTGAGAGTATTGGTATGTTGAAAAAATTAAGAAATGAGTTGAAGGACCGGTTTGGCCCAGTTCCTAAAGAGATAGAGACCTACATGTTAGAAAAATGTTATGAAAACCTGGCCTTTAGAGTTGGAGTCGAAAAGGTGAGAACCACAAAAACGAACACGAGCTTTGTGTTAAGTAAGGAAGCATCTAAACACATTCATGGAGAGATGCTTTTTGAGAAAACAAATCAGTTGTCTGAACATATCTATTTAAGATACAAAGAAGATAGATTGCAAATTACCATAGAACAACACAAAGTGAAAAAGCCAATTTTGTATTTTATCGTACCTTTACTAGAAACGCTAACATAAAAAATAAAACAGTGGATAACTGTTTTATTTTTTTCGTTCTGTAACGGACTTGAAATCAATCACGGTGATATATTTCCTGTAGTTAGATATAGGGGTGAGAATCGCGATGATGATAGGGACGAAAATACCCAATCCATAGTGGCTGTAGAAGGGTAAAGGCATGGTTAAATCTTTAACTTCTAAAGTATTTAAGGATAGTACAGAGGCCCCTTCCCTTTGATCGACTTGTAAGTAGTTTACCTTATCATGATCTATTCGGTAAGTAACAACATAACTCTTATTAAATGTATTTAAAAACCAAATACGCTCAGTTTCATGATGTTGATGAATCCCTTTAAACGTTAAATCTGCATTAGCAACCTCTACTCTACCCAATGGGCGACTAAGTTCAGGGACAAGATACAAATCCTCATCGATGAGCAATCCATGTCTATTAAACTGGCGGAAGGAATCTTTAATTAGACTGTCTTCATCAATGTCCATGACTTTATACTGTGTCCCCCGAATCATTGACAAAGGATCATAACTTGATTCAACGTAAAGCATTTTATTATCATCAGCAAAATAATGAGGAATACCTCTTTCAACATCAAAACGTACTGAATCATCATTTAGGAGGGTATAATGCACTCCATCGGTGATAAAGATATGATTTGAAATAATGGTTAGGGATTCATCCTCAGCTAAATGATCGATTTGGGTTTCCGTTGTCAAAGAATTATTATCGATACTTAGCAGTGTATAGATATTATCGGCTTCATTATGTAACAACCGTAGTCCATCCTCTTTGTAGATAAGCTGTGTATTATTCCTAGAAATATCATCATCGATAAGATTGTGTCTGGTAGGCGATATTTCATACAAATGATCATGGAGCAAATAGATTTCCCCATTAACTTCAAAAAATACTTGCGCCGTTTTGGGGTTTAAGGACCGTTCTTCATTCGTTATTTGTCGGTCATACCTTACCCGGCCGGTATTTAAGCTGATAACATATAATTTCCCGTCTTTTCTTAACAAATAAAGATATTCATCATCTGTAATATAATCGACAAAATCGTGATGAGAAACGGGTAAGTTATCGCTATTCAACTTGAATATGGTTTCAGAACGGATTGAATTTTGCATAGTCGTATCAAATCCGTCAAAAATCAAATATCCGATATTATCGCTAAGATTGAGGGGCTTTGAAAGCGTTGCTTTTGGAAAAGACAAAAGAATCCAAGCCGCTATAAAAATTCCAATAACGACCCAAACACCAACGTAAAAGAATATTTGTGCGTTAGATATTTTATGAAAAATAAGGCTATAACGATCTTTTATCCACTCTTTGATAAGCCAGCCCAAAACAAAAATAAGCAAACTTAACAAGGTAGCATAAAAAATTTGTAATCCTAAAGGCTGGAATCTAAAAATGGTTAACGAAACCATAAAAGGGACGAAGGTCATAAAGTATAGGACTAGTGTATTTTTGATGGTTTCAATTTGTAAATCCCACTCTTTGTCCATCGATTTTAGATAATATAAGAATAGACCGGCAATCACCATCATTAACAGTAAAACAAGCGCATAAGTCCAAAAAACATTAAAAAACCCCTCATATGTGATCAATACAGCTATCAAATAGGCTATAAGGCCTTCTGATAAAGACAGAAGTATTAGTTCACTACGAGATGTATCTAGTTTAGATTTATTAAAGGCATACGAGACGATTAAAAAAAATAAAAATGGAATTAAGAAAATCCCGAATAAAAGCATAATAACCCCCTCTTCAATGGATGGATTTATAGTTACTAAATACCGCTAGCACCACTAAGTAACAAGCTAGATAATATCGTGAGACGGACAAAATAAAAATATACTAAACTACCGATGTAATAGTGGTGAATTGCATATAAATCTCTTGGAACAATTGTATCGAGCACCGTTTTTCTGGCGTACCTAACAAAAAAGGCAAACCCTGTAGCTACAGCGGAAAACTCAAAGATGATAAAAACAAATTCTAAAGCGGATAGATCGCTAAAATTATCTATGATATTAACCCCGATTGGAATCAAAACGTAAGCAATGGGGAAAAGCGGCAAGACGATGATATTGAAAATCAAATTTTCTGGGACATAACGAATATCAGCTTCTCTTAATAATCTACGACTTAATAGAAAAAAGATAAGGGGATGAAAAATCAGTAGGTACATGCTTATTATTTGTCCAAAAACGAGAAAAAAACCATCTTCTCTAAAGAGGGTACCATAAAGCCCAATAAGAAATAGAACAAACGTTACGATGGATAAAATTATGGATATATAGATGTCTCTTTTCATGTTGATTCCCCCAATTTGGGACAAAAAGCTATTCACACCCTAGATTATAACATATTTTAAACTAAAGAAAATATCCTTTTAATAATGCTCTTTAATCTTTTTCATCAAAGTTAAATAACGCTCAGGTTTTAAAGATTGTGCCCCGTCACTCAACGCTTTGATTGGATTTTGATGGACTTCTACCATAAAGCCATCTAATCCTGCAGCAAATCCGGCTAAGGAAAGGTTTTCCACTAGTCGAAAATCACCAGCTGCGTGTGAAGGGTCGAAAATGACAGGGAGATGGGTTTTAGATTTAGCGACTAAAGCGCCTCCAATATCAAGGGTAGTCCTTGTAGAGGGTTCAAAGGTGCGAATGCCTCTTTCACATAAGATGACATTGGGATTTCCGTGGTGCAAAAGATATTCAGCACTCATTAACCACTCCTCTACGGTATTGACAAAGCCACGTTTTAATAATATAGGCTTATCTATTTTTCCTAACGCTTTTAACAAAGAAAAATTTTGCATATTTCTAGCACCAACTTGTATGATGTCGATGCCATGTTTAATAAATAAATCGATATCGTTTTCAGAGACGATTTCACTGATAGATAAAAGTTTATGGTGTTTAGCTGTATCGGCAAGAATTTTTAGGCCGCTTTCTTTGAGCCCTTGAAAACTATAAGGAGATGTTCTAGGTTTAAAGGCGCCTCCTCTTAAAACTTGAGCTTTACTCGCTTTGATGATTTTAGCAATGGCATGCATTTGCGCTTCGCTCTCCACGCTGCATGGACCAGCAATATACAAAGGCATAATATCCATGATCTTAGAGGTGAAACGCTTGGAGGGATCATTGGCTTTTAATGGTTTTTGTTGGGGCATGTTAGAAAAAATGGGAATGACTTTCTCTACGCTAGCATCATTGATAAACCTTTGTACATCATAATCACGATTAATTTTAGGTAGATGAATCAGTTTATACTCAGCCGTTTCAATCAATTCAAAAGATAGATTTTCTGCCTTTAAAGCAGTTAATAAAAGCTCAATTGATTCTTTTTGCGCATCATCATACAGTTTTAAAAACATCAGTATCCAACTTTCAAAAAATTAATTGCATTTATGTATGACTGCAAACCTTCACCACTAAACGTTTTCACACACGCATTTTCTATAACTGAGGTGTGACGAAACGATTCGGTTCTTGTTTTGGGGTCTGTCAAATGGACTTCAACTACCGGAACATCGATAGCCAAAATCGCATCATAAATTGCATAAGAAGTATGTGTGTATGCCGCTGCATTCAAAACCACGCCCTGAAAATTCTTGTTATGGGCGTAATGTAATAAATCAATAATAATGCCTTCAAAGTTTGTTTGCTTAATCTCTAGTTTAATCTGTAACTTTTTAGCAAAAGCCTCAAGTTCATCACATAATGCTTGATAGCTAAGAGAACCATATATTTTTGGTTGTCTAGTACCCAGCAAATTTAGATTAGGGCCATTAATGACCAAAATATCCATCAAGTGCCTCCTTTAGACGATTTAAAATAATGGTTTCGTCTTCAGTATTTTTTTCAATAATAATATCCGCATAAGCCTTGTAATTATGATAACGTCTCTTTTTGGTAATTTGCCAGTCTTTAAAGCTATCTAATAGGGGCCTGGTATCAAGTTTTTTGCTTTCGGCTAGGTTGTCACTAACATCAAGCCAAACAATCAAACCATTTTGTTTTAGGATTTGCATGGCCATCTTGTTTTGAATGATACCACCACCTGTCGCAATTATTTGGCGGTGTCTTTTAGCTGCTTTGATGGTCGTTTCATGTTCCAATGCTCTAAATGTTTCTTCACCAGAAGTTTTTATGATTGTTGTGATATCCGTATGGGCTTTTTCTTCTATGAGTCGATCAATATCAACGAATTTCTTTTGCATCATTTTTTCAAGTAGATAACCGTAATGAGATTTTCCACTAAAGGGCATACCTATTAAGACAATATTTTCTAGTTGCTTTTCTAGAAACTCAGTGCGTTTTTGCCAATCAGTAGGAAAAGCACAAAGCTCCCAAATTTTTTGGGCATAAGCTGCTTGTAAGAATAACAGCGGTAGTCCATTAATAATTTTAGCACCCATTTGCTTGGCGTTGAGTAAAAAATTAGATCTTAGGGGATTGTAAATTAGGTCCATTGCGATAGTAATATTTTTAAACGATTTAATTTTATCCGCGATGGTTTGATCGTTATGCGGATACATCCCAACAGGGGTTGCATTTATTAGATAATCGTGCTTATCTTCAAGGCACTCTAAAGGTTTTTCACCTAGTTGAGGATTGCGAGCATAAACCGTGATATTATCGTGATTTAAATCATATAATGCATGCTTTATACTCCTCATAGTAGCGCCGTTTCCCAGTATTCCAAAGGAGGCTTTTTTCGCGTTTTTTAAGGTTGTACTGAAAAGGTGTTTTAAAGCCATATAATCGGTATTATAACCTATGAGATGATGCCCGGTCTTTATTATCGTATTAACAGCATTAGTTTTTATACTAGAAGCGTCCAGTTTGTCTAACAGTGGAATTACAGCTTCCTTATATGGATGGGTGACGTTTAAACCCTCAAATACAGCAGTACTAAAAAATGTTTCTAAATCACGGGTTTCATAGAGGTTATAGCTTATGGATGGATTTAAAATTTGATGTATATCTACAGAAAAACTGTGAGAGAGCTTCTCCCCTAACAAGCCATACATATTAATCACTCATCTCGTTGCAAATTTTTACTAACCATTAAGATTGATTTGTACACTTCTTTAAGTTCGTGCTCATATTTTAAGCCATCTAGACTTTTCATAATTGAAGCTTCTCGATTTTGATCCAATATAGGCATACCTATTTGTTTTTTGATGGCTGCAACATCTGAAACCATATCAAATCGCTTTTGTAAAAGCCGAACAATCTCTTGATCAAGCTCATTGATTTTCTTTCTTACTGCTTCTAATTCTTTCATAAAACAACCTCGTTTCTATCATGGGCTTTAGATTTATATAATAACACATCTTTAATCTAAATGGTTAGGACAACAACGTAGAAAATCGCCTTATTAAGATTATATAATTTAGTAATATCGTTGGATGCCTTGAGATAAAGTTAATAGCAGTTTGAAATAAAAACTGGGAAATGTCTATATTAAGAGAAAAAACATAATATATTTTGTGAAAAGGGGCATTAATCATTCAACTAAATAATGATTTTAAAGCGTCTGTGATTTGGATCAGACACAAATTAAATACTATTTGTGAAAGCGTTTTAATTTAGCGTTGAATTTATACTACAAATATGGGATAATGATACCGGATGATTACAAACGAATGGAGGCTTTTTTTATGGAAAATCAAGATTTAAAAATTGCTCAAAAGGCAAAAATGCTCGATGTAGGTGACATTGCTAAAAGATTGAATTTAAAAGAAGAACATATTGAGCGTTATGGTAATTACAAGGCAAAAATCCGCCTTGAAGCTCAAGAGGACTTAAAGGACAAGAATGGTAAAGTTATTTTAGTAACGGCCATAACACCGACTCCTGCTGGAGAAGGGAAATCTACCACTACAGTTGGTTTAGGACAAGCTTTTTCCAAAGTTGGTAAAGATGCAATCGTAGCTTTGAGAGAACCTTCCTTTGGACCAGTAATGGGCATTAAAGGAGGCGCAGCAGGTGGTGGACATGCTCAAGTAGTCCCCATGGAAGATATCAATCTTCATTTTACAGGCGATATCCATGCGATTACCACAGCAACTAACGCCATTTCCGCTATGATTGATAACCATTTGCATCAAGGGAATGATTTGCATATTGATCCAAGAAGAATATCTTGGAAACGTGCATTAGATATGAATGACCGTTCTTTAAGACAAGTTACGGTTGGTCTAGGTGGTATCGGTAACTCTATCCCACGAGAAGATGGTTTTAACATTACCGTAGCCTCAGAGATTATGGCGGTCTTATGTTTAGCTAGTGATATTCAAGATTTAAAAACCAGAATTAAGCGTATAGTGATTGCTAATACCTATGATCGTAAGCCAGTTACGGTTGGTGATTTGGGGGCTGAAGGAGCCATCACTTTAATCCTAAGAGATGCCATTAAGCCTAATTTAGTTCAAACTTTAGAAAACACACCGGCTTTAGTGCATGGCGGTCCTTTTGCAAACATTGCACACGGATGCAATAGTATTATTGCTACCAATATGGGTAGAAAACTTGCAGACTATGTCATTACAGAAGCAGGATTTGGTGCGGATTTAGGTGCTGAAAAGTTTTTAAACATCAAAACAAGACAAGCTGGATTTGATCCTAGCGCTGTGGTCATAGTTGCTACAGTCCGTGCCCTTAAAATGCATGGGGGCGTTAAGAAAGATGCTTTAAAAGAAGAAAACGTTGAAGCGCTTAAAAAAGGTGTAGAAAACCTTCAAAAACATATTGAGACGATTCAAGAGTTTAATTTACCCTATGTCGTAGCGGTAAATCATTTTGTACATGATACAGATGCAGAACACAAAGCCTTAGCAGATTGGCTTGAGAAAATGAACCACCCTTACGCTTTATCAAAAGTATGGGCTGATGGCGGCGATGGTGCTGTAGATTTAGCAAACAAAGTATTAAGTCAAATCGAAAGCAACACCAAACCTTTCAAACGATTGTATGAAAATGAACAGTCAATTGAAGAGAAGATTGAAGTTATCGCTAAAAAAGTTTATGGTGCAAAAACCATTAATTATTCTAAGAAAGCTCGTAATCAGTTAAGAAAATTCAAACGTGAAGGTTGGGACAACTTACAAGTTTGTATGGCAAAAACACAAATGTCACTTAGTGATGATCCAAAACTTTATGGTAGACCAAGAGATTTCGAGCTAACTATTCGTGAACTCACCCCTTCTATTGGAGCGGGGTTCATCGTTGCGCTTACAGGCGAAATGATGACTATGCCAGGGTTGCCTAAACGACCTGCAGCCATGGATATGGACATTGATGAAGAGGGCAACGCTAAAGGCTTATTCTAAACAACATAGATTCGCACAGTGAAAACTGTGCGTATCTTCATTATTGAGGAGATGAAATAATGGCAGATTTTGAAAATTTTAAGGCTTTGCAGAAAAAACAAAAAGCCTATGGATACGTGTTGTCTTTAGCAGGGTGGGATTCCAATACAGAAGCACCGAAAGAGTGTTTCCCGTTCCGCTCAGAAATGCTTTCTATCATTAGCGGCGAACATTTTTCACTCATGACAAGCGATGAGTATGTCAAAGAAGTGAATGCTTTAATGGAAGTACGTGAAGAACTGACAAATACACAGCAAAAAGAGATAGAAAAAGCAAAGAAAAACTTAGATAAGATTATTAAAATTCCTAAGAAAGACTACATAGAATACTCTAAACTTCAAACCATGGCACAAAAGGTTTGGGAAGAGGCAAGAGAAAAAGATGATTTTGATAAGTTCAAGCCTTATTTAAAGGAACTTATTGCTTTTCAAAAGAAAATGGTTTCCTATCGCAGCGATACAAAGCAACCCTATAACGTATTACTAGATGATTTTGAAGAAGGCATGAATATGGAAAAATATGATGCGTTCTTCAATACGATCAAAACGGATTTAGTGCCTTTTGTAAAAGAAGTATTAAAACATAAAGATGAAGATGAACCGTTTATTTATAAACCTTATCCCAAAGAGGACCAAAAGAAGTTTGTGGAGTATCTATTAGAAGTTTTCCACTATAATCTAGACCGTGGATTATTAAAAGAAAGCGTACATCCCTTTACGTGGAATACTCATTCTAAAGATGTTAGATTGACGGTTAGGTACTTAGAAAACTATGTATTTTCATCAATTTTTGCGGCGATTCACGAACTTGGACACGCACTTTATGAGCAACAAGTTGACGAAGTTTTTGATATGACCAACTTGAAAAGCGGCGCTTCTATGGGGATTCATGAATCACAATCACGTTTTTATGAAAATATTGTTGGACGCAGTAGAGCCTTTTGGGAAGCGCACTATAGCAAGCTAAAATCAATCTTTCCCAAACAACTTAAATCAGTAGATCTAGAAACCTTTTATAGAGGCATTAACAAAGTTGATGAAACCTTTATTAGAGTAGAAGCTGATGAATTGACCTATCCGTTACACATTTTGCTGCGATATGAAATAGAACGCGCTATATTCAATGATGATGTATCCGTAGAGTCATTACCCAAGATGTGGAATGAAAAAGTAAAAAAATACTTGAATTTAGACGTTGATAAAGACTCTAACGGCATTTTGCAAGACGTGCACTGGAGTGGTGGAATGTTTGGTTATTTCCCAACTTATGCTTTAGGAAGTGCTTATGCGGCTCAAATCTACTATACCATGAAGGAAAAGTTGGATTTCGAAACCTTACTAAAAGAAAATCGCATTGATAAAATTAACCAGTGGTTAAAAGAGAACATTCATTGTTTTGGCTCAAGTTTAAAACCAGAAGAAATCATGGAAAAAGTCACAAATGAGCCATTTAACCCGAAATACTATATCCGTTACTTAAAGGAAAAATACACGGACATATATTTGTCTTAGGAGTTGTTATTGTGATAAACCGATATCATGAACACAGTGAAATGTTATTAGAGCAACTTAAGCGGGGAGTTTTCATTACCGTTAAAGACACAAAAAATCGCGTAAATACTATGACAATTGCATGGGGGCATGTCGGTATAATTTGGAGTAGACCTGTTTTTATTGCTTACGTGCGGTATTCTAGATATACGTATGATTTACTGAGAAATGCTAAAGATTTTACTATCAACGTTCCAAAACAAGGGACATTAGGTGAAGCGTTGAAAATTGCCGGATCTTATTCAGGAAGAGATATTGATAAGTTTGAAAAAGCACAAATTACAAAACAACGTGCTCGCACGGTGAACAGTCCGGTAATTATGGAATGTCCACTTAATTATGAATGTAAAATGATTTACTCTCAAACACAAGAACCAGCATTAATACCAGATGATATCAAAGAAAAACATTATAAAAATCACGATACACACATCATGTTTTATGGTGAGATAATGGATGTGTATCTTAGGGAGGATGAGAAATAATGGCAACAATTATTGATGGAAAAGCGCTATCTAAAAGTATTCGAAGTGAAGTTAAAGACGAGGTTTCAAAGTTACATGAAAAGACTGGGAAAACGCCACATTTGGTCGTTGTTATCGTTGGCGAAGATCCTGCAAGCCAAAGCTATGTGCGCGCTAAAAAACGTGCGTGCGAACGCGCAGGTATCAAAAGTACACTAATTGAAAAAGATGATTCAATCACACAAGATGAACTCATTGATTTGGTACAATCTTTGAATCAAGACAAAGAGGTGCACGGTATTCTCGTGCAACTACCACTGCCAGATCATATTGATGACAATCTAATTATTGACACCATTGACCAGAGCAAAGATGTAGATGGATTCCATCCATTAAACATTGCCGCTCTTCAAATAGGCACGCCTGGTGTCTTGCCAGCTACACCTAAAGGCATTATGACGATGCTTGATAGCGTTGGTGTTGAACTAAAAGGCAAAAAAGCATTGATCGTCGGACGTAGTAATATCGTGGGTAAACCCGTATTGCAGTTGCTACTGCGAAAACATGCGACCGTAACCATTGCACACTCCAGAACACAAAATCTTAAAAAAGAATGTCTTGAGGCAGATGTGTTAATTGCCGCAGTAGGTCGAGCAAATATGATTACAGGAGACATGATTAAACCAGGCGCAACCGTTATTGACGTTGGGGTTAATCGTGTAGACGATAAACTAGTTGGAGATGTAGAATTTGAAACGGCTAAAGAAAAGGCCGCGCACATTACACCCGTACCGGGTGGGGTAGGACCAATGACGATTGCCTCGCTTTTACAAAACACAGTAGAGTGCTTCATCAACATAGAAAAAATTGAACAGTAAAAAAAGTGAGTCGAAAGACTCACTTTTAAACCACTTAAAAACATGCTAAAATGACATGAAGAAACAGGATAGATGGTGATAATAATGAAACTGATTAAATATATTATATGGGTGCTTTATCCTGTCTTTTTCATTGCGTTGTTTGCATCGCTACTCACTACTAAAACCTACATGAATCTCAGCGAAGGCAGATATCCCTCACATCAAAACATCGAATATGACTATACGTATGTGAGCGGTAAATTAATAGATTATTTGAATTATCGACACGATGACTTATACTTTGGAGCGTATCCAGGCGATGATGAACCCATCTTAAGGCATGAAGTAAAGATGGTAGATGGCGAAGAGGTTATCGTTAGTGAAATAGAACATATGGTTGATGTTCGAGAGGTCTATACACAGGTGCGTTTAGCCGGCATAATTAGCTTGATAATAGTAATTGGACTATCGATTTGGCTATACAAAAGAGATTCAGTGCTATTTTATCAAACCTATAAAGACATCTATTACTTTCCTGCATTTTTCATTTTGTTTGTGGGGGGCTGGATGATCATCGCATTCAATACGATCTTTACTTTGTTTCATGAAATATTTTTTGATGGCAACTGGCAATTTAGACATGACGATACACTGATTATGATGTTACCCAGCATGTTTTGGCTTGTCAGTGGCCTGATTATCTTAATGTTATTAGCTATCGTGATTATATTGACAAGTTTTGTTGCGCGAAAATTTCTAAGACCACATCTTATGGATGTTAAGGAGGTTTAAAACATGCAAGCAATCAAATCACAAGATCAAGCACTCTATACTGCTATGCAAAAAGAAAAGCAGCGCCAAGAGGACCACTTAGAACTAATTGCTAGTGAAAATTTTGTTTCGCAAGCGGTTTTAGAGGCTGGAGGCAGTGTCTTAACCAATAAGTATGCCGAAGGATATCCTAAAAAACGCTATTACGGTGGTTGTGTGCACGTAGATACTGTAGAAGATTTAGCGAGAGACAGAGTCAAGGAATTATTCGGTGTTAAATACGCTAATGTTCAAGCGCATTCAGGTTCAACAGCTAATATGGGAGCTTATCGAGCACTAATTAAAAACAAAGACGTTGTTTTAGGCATGTCTTTAGACCATGGTGGACATCTAACCCATGGGCATCCTCTAAACTTTAGCGGCATCGACTATACCTTTCACAGCTATGGTGTCAGTGAAAAGGATGAAAAAATAGATTATGACGAAGTTTTAAAAAAGGCCCAAGAAGTAAAACCACAGTTAATTGTGGCAGGTGCGAGTGCTTATCCAAGAGAAATTGATTTTAAGAAATTCAGAGAAATTGCGGATAAAGTTGGCGCTAAACTAATGGTTGATATGGCACATATTGCTGGTCTTGTAGCGGCTGGATTACATAATAACCCATGTCCTTATGCCGATGTGGTTACTTCAACAACCCATAAAACCCTGAGAGGCCCAAGAGGTGGCATTATTTTGACGAACGATAAAGAAATATACAAAGCCATTAACAAAACGGTTTTCCCTGGTATTCAGGGAGGACCTCTCATGCATATTATCGCCGCAAAAGCCGCAGCGTTTCAAGAAGCTTTGACGCCTGATTTCAAAGTTTATCAAAGTCAGGTTATTGCTAATGCTAAGGCTTTGGCAGAAGAGTTATCACGGCTTGGGTTTAAAGTTATCAGTGGTGGGACCGATAATCATTTGATTTTAGTGGAAGTTAAATCGTTGACAGGGTTAACAGGAAAAGATGCCGAAAAGTTACTTGAAAAAGTACATATTACTTGTAATAAAAACACCGTACCTAATGACCCAGAAAAACCTTTTATCACCAGTGGCATCCGTTTAGGAACCCCTGCACTGACAACACGTGGATTTGATACAAACGCCATGAGAGTGATTGCAAAACTAATGTATGACACCATGATGAACCCTGATAATGACTTTGTATTAGATGAAATCAAAAAGAAAGTCAAAGCATTGACTGATCGATTTCCACTATATAACTAAATCGGAACTTAAAAAATAAAGCATTATCTAACGATTGATTTCTCTAAACAAAAAGGCTGTAGAGCTGAAATCTTAGTGATTTCTATGCTTGACAGCCTTTTTAATTATGAAGTCTCTTTAATCAATGCTTCTAGAGCTTTTTCATCAAAATGGAATTTTGTGCCACAAAAATGGCATACAGTTTCAATTTTCTTATCTTTTGTCTTAATCTCTTGTAGTTGTTTTTTGCCAAGGGAGATTAAACCACGTTCAAATTTTTCCTTATTACAATCACAATGATATTGTAAATCTAATTGATGCAAGATTTGATGATCGCCTTGTGTGATTTCTTGAATGATGTCCTCAGGCGTATATTCTTCTTGCAGCATGGTTGAAATAGGCTTAAGTTCCTTTAAGCGCTTTTCAATTAGAGCAATGGTTTCTTCTGGGCATCCAGGCATACGTTGTAAAATGAAGCCGCCGGCCAATGATATGGTGTTATCGGTGTTTATTTTTTCCCCTAGTGCAACAGCAGAGGGAATTTGTTCGCTTACGGTAAAATAATAGGCTAAATCTTGAGCAATTTCGCCCGTTTGCAAAGCGGCAGTAGATGTAAAGATATCTCTAACTTTAACATCTTTGGTAACGTGGATTTTACCTTCACCGATGGCAAATGGTATGTTTATACCCCCATCGTTTCTTTGCATCAATAATTTTGGGTTACCAACATAACCACGGACCTGACCTTTTGCGTTTGTGGTTACAACCATACCTTCAATCGGTCCGTTAGATTCAATGCGTATCGTTAATTCTTGATCATCTTTATACATCGCACCCATAATGACACTGCCTGTTAATAAACGGCCTAAAGCTGCAGCGCTAGTAGGCCAAAGTTGATGGATTTTTTGTGCTTCGTGTACAAGGTTTGTCGTACGTGCTGCATACAACCTTACCTTGCCATCAAAAGCGTAAGCTTTTGTTAAATAATCTTTCATAATATCACCGCGATTTATTATAGCATGCTTATTAGAAATGACAAAACAATTGCAAAATATTCTATCTTATGGGAAAATACCTTTTGATTGAAAGGTGTGGTTTTTATGTGGCAAGCTGGGGGTTATACGTTTGACTCACATGTGGTTGTTGCTCCGATGGCAGGGTTGACTAACCAAGCGTTTAGACTAATCTTAAAGGAGTTTGACCCTGCCTTGATATATACTGAGATGATTAGCGATTTAGCAATTAATTTCAAAAACAAACGAACCCTTGATATGATGTCTTTACATCAAAGCGAAAACAATACGGTTTTACAGTTGTTTGGAGCAAGCCCTCTAAGCATGTCACAAGCAACTGAATATGTTAATGCGCATACCGATGCTAAGTTTATTGACTTAAATATGGGCTGCCCAGTTCCAAAAGTCATTAAAGGAGATGCAGGCGCAAAACTTATGCAAAATCTTGATCAAACAAAGAAAATCATCTCAGCCATGGTAAAAGCGAGTGATAAACCTATTAGCGTAAAAATTCGATCTGGTTATGATCAAGATAACATTAATGCCGTTGAGGCAGCTTTAATGGCTGAAGAAGCCGGCGTATCTTTAATTGCTGTGCACGGAAGGACTAGAGCCCAAATGTACCGCGGAAAAGTAGACTATGAGATTATTAAAGCTGTAAAACAGGCCGTGAATATACCCGTAATTGGTAACGGTGATATTTTGAGTCCTGAAGACGCCAAAACAATGTTGGATTATACGGGTGTGGATGCAGTTATGGTTGGCAGAGGCATCAAAGGGAATCCTTGGTTAATTAAACAAATCAACGATTATTTGCAAACAGGTACCTACGATAAATATGTATCCCCAGAACAAAAATTGGATATGTTATTGAGACACGCGAGGCTGTTAAAAGACTTAAAAGGAGAAAAAATTGCTTTGCTAGAAATGCGGTCTCACGGGGCTTGGTATTTAAAAGGATTGAAAAACGCTTCAAAAATCAAAGCTCAAATGATGAAACTGGAGCAATTTTCAACATTAGAAAACTTAATTGAAAGATACAGAAAAACGTATTAAAAAGGCTGTAATAATGGAGTCAGCATTGACTTCCTATACAGCCTTTTTTATGGTTTAAGGATGGTTATTTTTCCCAAGGGTCATCGGGGTCGACCATTGTATCGTCTTCTTCATCGGATTCAATATCAGCCCATTCTTTTGCTTGGGTTGCCGCTTCTCTTAACGCGATATCCGGGTCATAGTTTTTATCTACGACGTAAGTACCGGCAATTAAATCGTGCAATCCACGGGCATCGTCTCTACCTAAAATCATAAAGAAGCTAATAATCATTAACACCGTTGCCGCAGTACTAGTCGTACTATCGATAAACAAGTAAATAGCATCGTTAAAGAAAAGGGTGATTAAGAAGGGAACGGATAAAAAGTAGCTATAGACTCTGATGGCTCTTAGAATATGTTGTTTCAGGTTTGGATTGTTGCCCAAATCATCAATCGCTTTTATTTTCATGGCCATTTTACCTATTGTTTGCCCATTAAATCTATAAGGGATATAAACATAATAGAATAAGGCCCCTATAAAAGATGCTAACACGAATAAAGCAAAAATAGGGGTAGTCATTCCTGTAAGGTTTTCAATGTTAAAATCATCAACGACAAAGTCAAAGAATACTTCGCCATCTCCAAAGATCATCATAACGACAAATGAAACAATACTTGATACCATACCCACTAATAACCCATCCAAGATGACGGCTACTACACGTTCTAACTTAACGTTTTTCTTGTAATTCATAAATCTGCCTCCTAGTCATTTCGCAAAGCTTCGATGGGCTCTTTTTTCCCTGCCAATACTGAAGGGACCCATCCGCTAATCATCGCAATAATTATACTACCACCAATGGCATACAATAACAATCTAAATTCTACGGTAAATAATCTTTCTGGTGTTGTTACGTCAAAATACGAGTTTATCAAGTTACTTATTTGCTCATTAAACACGTTGTTACCTAGTACGACCAAAATCATCGTAAATGAAATGCTGATGATACCAGCCAACAATCCAATCAGCGTAGTTTCTCCAACAAATATAGTTCGAACGCTGCGTCTAGTACCACCCATAGCTCTGATAAGACCGATTTCTTTGGTTCTTTCCACGACGCTAATATATAAGACCATCAAAAGCATTAATCCTGCAGTAAATACGGCTATGCCTACGATAGCGGAAAAAATGAACTGAGCAATATAGGTGAACAACGTAGTTAATCCTGCGAAATAATTAAAGCTAGTGGCCGTTGTTTCTCTTACGATAAAACCGTCTGCTTCCAGGGTGCGGATGATAGAAGCTTTATCGTTGATGTGTTCTTGGTCTAAATAAGCGATTAATCGAACGGCATTATCGGTACTATAATGATTATCATGAGCATAATGAGACGCCGGTTGATAGTCAATGCTTTCTAAAAAATCAGGATAAAATATAGCGTTGTTTATATTACTATCGGCAATGATACCAACGAGTTTCAATTCAGCGGTTTCTTTAGGTTCCTCAAAACTCAACCGCCAATTAAGTTCATCATAGTTTTCACAAAAATAAGTAATCTTTGTGGTTCCATCAGAACTCACGCTTGTATAAGGGGTTTGGCGATAAGGGGATAAAGTGTCCATATGGTCATCGAAACTACCAAATCTTTGCGTGAACTCATCCGATAAATCATCGGGGTTTTCAGACCAATTTTCAACCGCATAGCAAGCTTCCAGCGGATTTAATTCCCACTCGGCCCATTCGGGTCTATATTCATAATTTGTGCTGATCAAAAAAACATTTTCCTTGGCTCTATTCCACAATTCTTCTTCACTAAGTTGTAAGTGGGGACTATAAAAGTTTCGCACTTGTTCTATAGTTAAAACAAATTCATTTTCATTTTCTGGTAACCTACCATCGGCTATCAAATTATCATATAAAGACAAGACTTGTTCATTTTGGGGCTTGCCAATGAATAGATTGACAGGCACTTGATCACGATACATGCTGCCTGTAGTTAAGTTACCCTCAATATTCAAGCGATAATTTGGGCGATAGGACACGTCTGTAAAAAAGGGATGATCATTTTTTAAGTTTTCAATATACTCAAAAGGCGCATAGTTTTCTTCATGATCTTGATATATCGTTAGCTCGGTATTATCCCTTAGTGCTTGGCCTTCGGATTCAAAGCCACTTCTGATGGTGGTGAACAAAGCATGAATTAACAAAAGTCCAACAATCCCTAAAGATAAGCCGAAGGAGACTAAGAAGGTACGCCACTTTCGAGCTTTGATGTTATAGATGGCCAAACGAATACCTTCTATAAAAGACAATGTTTTGTTGTGTTTTTCTTTTTTGAATGAAATTTTGACTTTTTTGACATCGGGATTAGAATCATGAACAACGCGTCCATCTTTCAACTCAATCATGCGCGTCGCATAAGCTTTAGCCAATTCTAAGTTATGTGTTACGGTTATAACGAGCTTGTCTTTTGAAATTGATTGAATCAAATCCATAATCGCTTTACCGGTTTTTTTATCTAAAGCGCCTGTGGGCTCATCCGACAAAATAACTTCAGGGTCATTGATTAATGCTCTAGCGATACCTACACGCTGTCTTTCGCCTCCAGAAAGCTGTGAAGGCAATTTATAAATATGTTTTTCTAAACCGACACGCTTAAGCATGTCGAGGGCTTTTTGAGCGGCTTCTTTTCGATTGGCCCCGCCTATTTTTGCCGCAATACTTACGTTTTCTAAGACAGGAAGATGTTCGATTAGGTTAAACTGTTGAAAGATAAAGCCGATTTTGTGGTTTCTAAAATAATCCCATTCAACTTCGCTGAACTTGGTTGTCATTTTATCTTCAATGACCATCTCGCCGCTTGAGGGTTTATCTAAACCAGCAATAATGTTCAAAAGCGTGGTTTTACCGCATCCACTTTTACCATAAACGACGACATGTTCGTTTCTTTCAAAGTATAAAGATACATCTTTTAAGGCATGAAAACCAACTTTGCCTTGAGAATAAATTTTATGTATTTCATGTAATCTTATCATCAAATCACTCCTTTCTCAACGCTTTGATGGCATCAAGTTTTGCCGCTTGATAGGCGGGGATCAAGCCACAGAACATCGTATAGAAAACGCCGCCTAAAACGACTAAAACAATGGGGAGGAAAGAAGCGCTTAACAGTGTGAAATTGATGTCGCTACCTGTGATTAAACTAAGCGGTGTTTCGATAAACGTATTGAACACGCGGTTTAGTGTGTTAGCTAAGAATAGGGAAGCAATAACGGCAATCGTACCGGCTAAAAGTCCACTAATACCAGACTCTAAAACAAAAATGGTTCTAATGTTTTGTCTGCGGACCCCTAAAGCCGTTAAAATGCCTATTTCTTTAATTCGTTCTATGACAGAGGTGTAAACGACTAAACCAACTAGTATACCAGAAACGAATAAGGAAATGGCTGCAATACCAATAAACCATCTCAAGGCGTTGTTCATGATGTTTTCAATTTCTTGGTTGACTTCCCCAAAAATGTTTCTCATCACGATATCTTCGTCGTCTCTTAAAGATGTAGTCAACTCATTAATGCGGTTTTCATCAGTGGTATTCAAATAAGCATAAGCGCTACGTCTATAATCTTGATTGGGTTCAATATCTTCAATCAAGAGAATCAAGGGGTCATATTGCATATAAATTTTAGGGCCTTGGAAAGGATTGGCTGTGGTCATGCCAACGATTTTCAAGGTCTCATCGTTGTGCTCAAGGATTAGTTCTTCTTCTTTTATCAATTCATAAAGGTAATCGTGTGAATCCTCATCGATTTGATCTCTTTGTCTCATTTCTAAAGCCGTACCTATATTGATGATAATCTCGTTGTCTTGTTCAGGCAATCTACCAAATAACTTACCCTCTCTTTGAAAAGCTAGTTGGTCATAAGGAACCGCTTCAAACATAGTGTTAGTAAAAACTCTATTTTGAAAAATTGTTGATAGTGGAACGTTGATATGATAACGAACCGTTTCGATTTCATCATAAGCTTTTATGGCATCAAGTGTATCGTTTGATATCGTAGTGTTTTCAATTGTATGGATTTGATATTGATTGGGGGGGATAATTGTGGCAATTGTATCGCTTAATGACCCCCTGATTCCTAAAATAATAAAGGACAGTAATAATATGGCAATAAATCCAATCGCAACGATGCTTGAGGTAAAAATGCTCCTAAACATACGAGAAAAAACGTTGTTTTGGGCAAATTTTAATAACATACGCAGACGCATTTTAGGCGTATCTAGATAAGGTTTTTCAGTGCTTGATTCACTCAAAGAAAGTGGCTTAGTATCTTTGACAATCGCTCCATCACTAATATTGAGTATTCTACTTGCAAACGTAGAAGCCAAGTCTTCATCGTGGGTTACCACAATAACCAATTTATCCTTAGCGTGTTTTTTAAGATAGTCGATGACTTTATAACCTAAATCGGTATCTAAAGCTCCCGTGGGTTCATCAGCTAAAATGATGGTTGGATTAATGACAAGCGCTCTAGCGATTGCTACACGTTGTTGTTGTCCACCCGAAAGGTGTAAGGGTTTTTTGTCTACGTGTTTTTGAAGACCGATATTGTTCAATTCTTTTAAAGCTCTATTTAAAGCTTCTTTTCTATCCAACCCTTGGAATAACAAAGGTAAAGCTACATTTTCTAAAACGCTGAGATGTTCAATCAAATTATATTCTTGAAAGACAAACCCAATTTTTTGGTTTCGATACATTGCCCAGTCTCTTTTAGAAAATGTATTGGTATCGACGCCGTCGATAAAAATGCTTCCTGAGGAAGGAACATCAAGCCCAGACAATATATTTAAAAGCGTACTTTTTCCTGAACCACTAGGTCCAAGCAAAAAGACGAATTCTCCTTTCTCAAAAGACAAAGAGACATCATCTAAAGCGTTGAGTTCATAGGGGCCGTTTTTGTAGGTCTTGTAAACATTTTTAAATGTTAGCATAAAATACCTCCTGGTATGCTATTCAAAGCGAGTATTGACAATTCTATACTTTAGGATATAATGAAAATATCTTAGAAATCGATGAACGGACGAGTAGGGCATTAGATTTATCTAAAGCGAGTTTGGGAGGGTGGAAGCCAAACGGTAAAAGATGCTTGAAAAACACCGGGAGAGATGGCAG
This sequence comes from uncultured Candidatus Izemoplasmatales bacterium, assembly GCA_964501415.1. Classification (GTDB taxonomy): domain Bacteria; phylum Bacillota_I; class Bacilli_A; order Izemoplasmatales; family Izemoplasmataceae; genus B1SED10-225. The sequence continues at coordinate 49,811 of CAZCSL010000003.1, read as the reverse complement.
AATTAAGTAGATCCATCCGTAAGCGTGCGTTAAACGCAAAAGAGCTTTTGAATTAAGGTGGTACCGCGGTATTTTATCGTCCTTTGCATGAAGGACGTTTTTTTATTATAAGGAGGAAAAAATGAAAACAAGTGTACGATATTTATTTAATCATTATCAAGAACACGCTGATAAAGATATAACCCTTATGGGATGGGTTAGAAATAACCGAGCTCAAAAGTCATTCGGGTTTATCAATCTAAACGATGGCACATTTTTTGAAACAATTCAAGTGGTCTATGATGAAAAACTCGAAAACTTCAAGGAAATACAAAAGATACGTGTAGGCTCAAGCCTTAAAGTTAAAGGGAGCATAGTTTTAACGCCGAAACGGTCTCAGCCGTTTGAGATTAAGGCCTCTGAAATAGCCTTGATTGGGGATGCTTCTGAAGATTATCCCATTCAGCCTAAACGGCATTCTAGAGAGTTTTTGCGTAAGCATGCGCATTTGCGTCCTAGAACGAACTTATACACAGCTGTATTCAAAGTACGTTCTTTATTGACTGAAGCTATACATCGCTTTTTTCAAGAAAGAGATTTTGTTTATTTAACCGCTCCAATTATCACGGCTTCTGATGCTGAGGGCGCGGGAGATATGTTCCAAGTGACAACAATGGATTTAGAGGCAATAAAAAAAGAAAAAGGGCCCGTCGATTATGCGCAAGATTTTTTTGGTAAGAAAACCCATTTGACGGTCTCAGGACAGTTGCAAGCAGAGGTTTTCGCTCAAGCTTTTAAAGATGTTTATACCTTTGGGCCTACATTTAGAGCAGAGCAATCTCATACTATGATTCACGTATCAGAACCGTGGATGGTTGAACCCGAAATGGCCTTTGCGGATTTAGCTGACAATATGGATGTCGCTGAAGACATGGTCAAATACATTATAAAGCATGTTTTAGAAAAAGCGTCTCAAGAAATGACTTTTTTGAATAAATTTGTTGATAAGAATCTAAAAGCTCGATTAAACAAAGTTGTAGACGCTTCTTTTGCACGAATAACACACAAAGAAGCCATCGACATACTGAAAAAAGCAAACGTTAATTTTGAAAATACACCAGAATATGATAAAGATTTATACACAGAACATGAAAAGTATATTGTGAAACATTTTGATAAGCCTGTCTTTGTAACCGATTGGCCCAAAAACATAAAAGCATTTTATATGCGTTTGAATGATGATAAAAAAACGGTCGCAGCGGTTGACCTTTTAGTACCTGGGGCAGGAGAGTTAATTGGTGGATCGCAAAGGGAAGAACGTCTGGAAGTGCTTAAAACCCGGATGAAAGAGATGAATATTGATGAAGATGAGTTGTGGTGGTACTTGGATTTGAGAAAGTATGGAACTACCCCTCATGCTGGTTACGGGTTAGGGTTAGACCGAATGGTTATGTATCTAACTGGAGTCGAAAATATCAGAGACGTCGTTCCTTTTCCAAGGACACCCAAACACTGTGAATTTTAAAATACCGGCTCCCGAGATAAGGAGCCGGTATTTATTTTAGGTTATTTCTTTGTGCTTTTACTGCTATCTTTTGAAGAATCATTTAACGCTTTCTTAGCGCTATCTGGTAAACTAGCGGTAGATTCAAATGCTTCAGCTAATGTAGAGGCTAGTCCGACCATACCTTGCATATCTGAAGGAATGATAAGCTTAGTAGCTTGACCATCTGCAACATTTTCCATCGCTTTGTAAGCTTCTAGGCGTAAGAAGGCTTCGTCAGCTCCAGCAGCTTTAATGAGTTCGATACCTTTAGAGGTTGCTTTTTGAACTTTAAGAATCGCTTCTGCTTGACCTTCAGCTTCCAAGATACGCGTTTGTTTCTCACCATCTGCTCGTAAGATTCTTGCTTCTTTTTCACCTTCGGCCGTTAAGATGCTAGAACGTTTGTTACCTTCGGCGATTAAGATGGATTGACGTTTTTCACGCTCAGCGCGCATTTGTTTTTCCATCGCTTCACGGATATCTTTTGGGGGGATAATGTTTTTAACTTCAACACGGTTAATCTTAATACCCCAAGGGTCAGTTGCTTCATCTAGTACGGTACGCATTTTTTCATTGATATAGTCGCGAGAAGTCAAAGAATCATCTAACTCTAAGTCACCAATGATATTACGCAGCGTCGTAGAGGTAATATTTTCAATGGCTTTGATGGGAAAGTTTACCCCATACGTATAAAGTTTAGGATCGGTAATTTGAAAGAATACAACGGTATCGATTTGCATCGTAACATTGTCTTTTGTGATTACAGGTTGTGGGTCGAAATCGACTACTTGTTCTTTAATCGAAACCTTTAGCTTTACACGATCAATGAATGGAACCAAGAAATGAATACCGACATCCCAAGTGGTGTAATATCCTCCTAATCGCTCGACTATAAAACGATTAGCTTGTGTGACGATGGTGAATCTTGTAGCAAGATAAATTAAGAAAATAACTAAAACAGCAATAAATAGAATGAGTGGTACTGGCATAGATTTGCCTCCTTATATTATTAATAATCTAATTTATTAAAAAGGATAGATGACATCTTCTAAGATTACTTTAGTTCTGGTAACGCGATCTCTTATGGTTTTTCTATCCTTTGTGAACGCGATTAAAACAAAATCGATAAGATAAGCTGCAGCATAAAGGTAAATAGCAAAGCCCATATAATCTATGTTGATAAAAGTGATGGCAAAAATCCAAATATACGATTTCCATACAATTTCTCTCATGAAGAGATTTGTCCATGTAATGGGACCACTCAACCGAATGTAGAGAAATTTTCTACCTAGTGTTCTGCCTTTTGAAAGACCTTGATATAAGTAATTGACTATCGCGACCCCAATTACGTGAAAAGCGGCGACGGTGTAATATTCCAAACCTTCACGAGCATCATAATCTAAAAGTCGCTCAAAAATGTTTGATGCAAATATATTCCATAGTGTAAAAACGAAAGCTATGATTAAGATGAAATCCAAAAAGAAACTACCAAAACGTTTAAACGGTCCTACAGTCATACTTTAACCACGATAAGCTTGTTCCCTTCAATCGCTAGGATTTCAACTTTATCATCAACGGTGATAGTATCATCGCCACTGGAAATGGCTGACCAATAGTTTCCGTCTACTTTCACTTCTCCACGACCACCACTAGGAATCTCTTTGGTACAACTTCCGATTTTTCCAACTAAGCGATCAGCGTTGGTACTTATAATGTTCGTTCTAAAATATTTCTTAGCAATAGGTCTTACGCTGAGCAGTAGTATGATGGAAATGCCGAAGAACGTACCAATTTGGATGGCTATGTTTACTTGGAATAATCCTAGTATAAAAGCAATCAAAGCGCCAATGGCAAACCAAACGCTGGTTAAATCCATTGTGGTTGCCTCGATGAAGGCTGCGATCAGAATAATTGCAAACCATAAAATCAAAAATACAGCTTCAGGATTTAAGGTCATTTTAATTCCCCCTTAATCTCACTTAGGTCTATGATAAGTGCTTGATGTTCAGAACTCCATAATGTTTTAAACTTTAATGCATTGTTTTCACTTAAATCTATCTTTGCGACTTCTGCGGCTTCTTTAATAAATTTTTTGTTACAAACGCGTGCATATGAAGGTCTAACCGTGATTTTATGTCTTTTTTCTTCAGGGATGGCGCCACGTTCAACTTCTTGCTTAGTTATGGGTTTAATTGCTATGCGTTTGTTTGCTTTATCTAACCCTAGCAAGACATTATATGCACGTTCAAAATGTGAACTAGCGCTTTTGTTTAGGGTAATATTTGAGTCGTATAAGGTTGCTAAACCTTCAGCTGGCTTACGACTGGTCCATTCAAATGCCACATAACCACCTCCGTATAACCGAATTATACTATGAAATTAATTACAATTCAATAAAATTTATAAAAATTATTTTAATTCAAGAGGTTTGCACAAAACAATATAATCCTTGTCAATATGTGTTATAGTTAGGATGGAGTGATAAAATGGAAAAATCAAAGGCCGTTCAAAAAGATATGATAAAAACACACAGAAAGTCGCTTTGGTCAAAATTTATCAAAGCGATTAAGGATTATAAGCTTATTGAAGATGGGGATAAAGTCGCGGTTGCCGTAAGCGGTGGAAAAGATTCATTTTTGCTCGCAAAAATGCTCATAGAGCTTACCAAGCATCCTTTGGTGGACTTTAGTGTTGTATGCATTTTGATGGACCCAGGCTATCACCCAGACGACTTAGAGCTTATAAAACAAAATGCTAAACAATTAAATATCGATTTGAAAGTAGTTAAAAAAGAGGTTTTTAAAGTTGCCCAAAAACAAGCTCCCAATAATCCTTGTTTTATTTGTGCGAAAATACGACGGGGCATATTGTACACTATTGCAGAATCATTTGATTGCAATAAATTAGCTTTAGGTCACCATTTCGATGATGTAATCGAAACTACATTATTAAATTTATTTTATGCGGGTAGTTTTAAAACGATGCTACCTAAGGTTTCTGCTCAAAACTATGAACGACTTACTTTGATTAGACCAATGTACTATATTAAGGAAAAGGCAATCATCAATTTAATGAGAAGACATGATATTAAAACGATAGATTGTGCTTGCCCAATGACAAAACAAACCAAAGAATCAAAACGCCAAGAGATCAAGGACTTAATTCATACATTAAAAAAACAACATCCCGATATTGATCAATCCATCTTTACGGCAGCTTCCAATGTTAATCTAGACTACATTTTAGGATGGCAAAAGGGAGACCAAAACCACCGGTTTGATGAATAGTCATTTTCCAAGACAAAACTTTGAAAAGAGTTCATCCAGTAATGCGGTGTTTTTTGTTTCACCAATAATATCGCCTAAAATCTCCCAAGCACTTTTTAAGTCAATTTCAATAATATCAACCGGTTCATAATTTTGTGCGGCTTTCAAAGCATCTTCTAGATGTCTAAAAACGTCATGCATTTTAGCGATATGTCTAGCATTTGATAACAACGCTTGATCGTCTATATTAATCTCACCTTTTAAAAATAAAGACTCGATTTTCTTCTCTAGGGCCTCTATATTGGTTTTTTTCAAAGCACTAATCTGTACGCTGTTTTCAAAACGTCTTTGTATCTTGCTTTCTAAGTCTATTTTATTGATGATAACGATGCGTTTTTTATGTCGGGTCATTTCCAGCAGTTTTTCATCATCTTTGCTTAACGGTTCGTTATTGTTTAGAACATAGAGAATCAACTCGGCTTCTGCTATCATTTGCTTGGCTTTTTTTATGCCAATATTCTCTATTAAGTCATCAGAATCTCTAATGCCGGCGGTATCGATTAGCTTTAAAATGACACCACCAATATTGATTTCTCCTTCGACCGTATCTCTAGTCGTGCCTTGTATTTCTGTAACGATAGCTTTTTCTTCTCTCAAAAGGGCGTTTAAAACACTGGATTTTCCAACGTTTGGTCTGCCTATAATGACGGTTTTGATACCTTCTTTAATAATCCTTCCAACACGGGCTTTATTTAAGATATGTTTTACTTCTTTAAGAAGTTTTTCTATTCTGGGCAACAACACACTATCGGTTAACATCTCAACATCATCATATTCTGGATAATCAATGTTGACTTCTATGTTGGCTATGATATTCAAAAGTTTTTGTCTCAAAGACTGAATCAACTCATAAATCTCACCATCTAGGCCTTTATTAGCAAGGGTTAAAGCATGGTCGCTTCTTGCCTCAATCATATCTAGTACGCTTTCTGCTTGGGTTAAATCGATACGGCCATGATAAAAAGCGCGTTCAGTGAACTCGCCTTGTTCTGCTAATCTTGCACCATTTCTTAGTAATAGCTCTAGTATTTTCCTTGCGACAAAGGTTCCACCGTGACAATTTATTTCTACCATGTCTTCGGTAGTAAACGATTTTGGTTTTTTAAAAATACTCACCAAGACTTCATCGATTTTTTTATCACCATCTAATATATGACCGTAATGAATGGTATGTGATTTTTCACCTGCTAAATCGCGTTTGGAAAACACGTTGTTCAATATGTTAAAAACTTCATCACCACTCATGCGAACAATGGAAATTGCACTTTGCCCTAAGGCGGTAGAAATGGCGGCTATGGTATCGTTTTTCATGATTATCACCCAAATTTATTATATCATAAAGCCTACATTTGTAGTATAATATAAGACAGGTGATTAGACATGAATAGATATAGAAGACAAAAAGATTTAAAGTATTTTATTAGAGTGTTTATATCCGGTGTTATCGGTGTGTTAATTGTCTCTTTGACCTCTGAGTTTTTTGCATGGCCTACAGAAGGATTCATGGAAGCTTTTTTGTCCTTGATATATATTCCATTCTTTTTGGTGCTTTTAATCTTTGCCTATGATCGTATGCAAAAAAGATTTTTAGGGAAACAAGATCAAAAAAGCGATGAGAGAGATTTTTTGCTTCATACGAGCAAAGAAGTTAGAGAGCAACTGGATTACGGAAAAGAAGAATTTGAAAAGCTACAAGCAGATGAAAAATTCCAATCGTTTTATCAAGATGCTTTTCACATCTACAAAAATGGTGAAAACCAAGCGATGAACTTTAATCAGTTAAAAAACCGTTTCTCTGAAGACGAGTTTGCCTCTGATGCAGTAGAAGTGGTCGTTGAAGAGACCAAAAAACTAAGATCAAAAAAAATTGAAGAAACACAAGAAACACAACAAACTTCCAATAATGAGTGAGGTGTCGTCCCATGGCATACAAAGCCCTTTACCGGACGTATAGACCCAAAGATTTTGATGAAGTCGCGGGACAAGAACACATTACAAAAACGTTTAAAAATGCGCTTGTGAATAATAAATTATCACATGCGTATTTATTCAGTGGTCCAAGAGGGACCGGTAAAACCAGTGTTGCAAAAATCATTGCCAAGGCTGTCAACTGTGAAAAAGCCCCGGTATCCAATCCTTGTAATCAATGTGATATATGTAAAGGGATAGATAAAAATAACATTCATGATGTGGTTGAAATCGATGCAGCTAGCAACAACGGAGTCGATGAAATTAGAGAGATACGGGATAAAGTCAAATATTTACCCGGTGTTGGCGCATATAAAGTTTATATTATCGACGAAGTCCACATGCTTTCTACGGGCGCATTTAATGCGTTATTAAAAACATTGGAAGAACCACCAAAGCATGTTATATTTATCCTAGCAACTACGGAGCCACATAAGATTCCTTCAACCATACATTCAAGATGTCAGCGATTTGATTTCAGGGGGATATCTTCAGATGACATAAACACGCACCTTAATGAAATTATTGACAAAGAGGATATCGCTATTGAAGATGAGGCTGTACGTTTGATTACCGAAGCAGCTGAGGGTGGTATGCGTGATGCCATAAGTCTATTAGATCAAGTCTACTCGTATACTAAAGATAAAATAACTACGGAAGATATTCATGCTATTCGTGGATCTATATCTCACGATAACATGTTAGATATCGCGCACGCTTTATGGCATGAGGATATTATTAAGGCTTTGACAACGTTAGATAAGCTATTGGATGCTGGGAAGGAATCCGATAAGATTATCAATGATTTAATTGGTTTTTATCGAGATGTCTTAGTGTTTAAAAACGCAGACAATCTTATAGAAAAAAATCTTTTCAAATTAGAGCGATTCAAAGAATTAACCGCTAAATTGAGCAATCCTTTATTGTTTCATTATATGGACATTCTAAATGAATCAAGACAGTCTATGCGTTACGCTCAAAAAGGGAAACTATATGTGGAATTAGCTTTTATCAAGATGGTTGATAAAGGATTAAAAGAACCAGTTTCACACCGAGAAAGTCTCCATGATTTAGAAGAAACCATTAAAACGCTTAGTGGCAAAGTAGAATCTTTGGAAAACGATATTTTGTTGTTGTCACAATCACAAACAGAATCACAAGATGTTTCATCTAAACCAAAACAGTCTTCAAATCAAGCTAAAGATCCTGTGCATGAAGTATTTGATGATATGGAAAACAAGCAAGCCCAGACACAATCAACTAATAATGACCAATCACATGCTGAAGAACAAACTAGTGATCAAGTAGATGATTCTGTCAAGCCAGAAAAACCTAGTGATGACACCTTAGCAAGGTATGATTACCTCTATAAGAAATTTTCTGAAAAAAAATATAAAACGTTTGATATCAGATATGTTGAAGATGTGTTAAACTCGGCAGATAGAGAAATCAAAATTGATATGGTAAAAAAATGGTTTGATATTGAGCGTTACGTTGATGCCGATAATTTACAATATGCTAAAATGATAACTGATGGAAAGTTAGTGGCGACCAATGGTTCGATGATTATTGTTACTTATGAGACACCTACGGTTTGTAATCGTTTAATGAAACCACAAGTTAAGAGTCAATTACTAGAAATATTAGAAGCCTATTATGAAAGAAGAATGATGTTTTTAGCCTTGCCAGAAGAAGTTTGGCAAAAAGTGACTAAAGAATTTATCGATAAATTCAAAAAGCGTAAAGATGAAAAGGAAAAAATCACCCTTACGCCCATCGATCATCCGAGACTTATTGAAATACCAGATACAGAAGAAAACTACGAAGACGTTGGAAATGAATCTTTAAAAGAAGCTAAAGATTTGTTTGGAGACGTTGTTAAAGTGAAGAAAGGAGATTCATCATGAATCAAGGCATGGTAAAAAAATTACAACAAATGCAAAAAGAAATGCAAAAAGCTCAAAAGGAACTAGAGGCCTCTATCTTTTACGGTCAAGCTGGTGGTAAAGCGGTGGAAGTTGAGTTTAATGGAGCTAAGGAGATGCAGAAAATTACGATTAGTGATCAAGCGTTTGACTTGCCAGAAGACTATGACATGCTGCAAGATACGATTACCGCAGCGGTGAATGACTGCATGAAAAAAATAGACGATGAAACTCAGGCGACCATGGGTAAATTTACTCAAGGTATGCCGGGTATGTTTTAGGATTAAATGTGAACTATCCTGATGCCTTAAATGCTTTAATTGAAGCTTTTATGCGGTTTCCCGGTGTGGGGAGAAAAACGGCAGAACGATTTGCTTTTCACATGATTAGTCAATTCAATGATGAGGACCTAACATCTTTTCAAGAGGTCTTTCAACGACTCAAAGAAGATATTAAACCGTGTGATTTGTGTGGTCAAATAACCGATCAAAGCATTTGTTCGATTTGTGAAGACAATACAAGAGATGGTTCTAAAATTTTGGTGGTCGAAGAGTCAAAAGATGTAATTGTGATTGAGAAAACGAAATCCTATCAGGGGAAATATCACGTTTTGAACGGCGTAATCTCTCCTAGTAATGGTATAGGGCCAGAACAGTTAAGAATTCGTCCCTTATTGGAAAGGTTAAAAGACGATAAGATAAAAGAAGTTATTTTAGCGACTAATTTAAGTGACGAAGGAGAAACAACCGCTTTATATATTCAACGACTGTTAAAAGAAACAGATTTATTGATTACACGTATTGCTTATGGTATGCCTGCTGGTGGAAATATAAGCTATGCGGATGAAATCACTTTAAACAAGGCTTTAGAAGGCCGTAAAAAAATATAAGAAGAGGTGTGGTATTTATGATTTTGATAAATCAACTGTTCATCCTTGTGATGGATACTGTCTCTGGATTTATTGACTCTGTTGCAGATGTGTTAGATGACATCATCGATATTGAATCTTATATAACGACTGTTTATGATTATGTCATGGGATTAGGTTATTTCATGCAATTAGGGTTGGCTGTTTTACTCATAATTATTGTGATTATGGGGTTGGTTTCATTAATTAAAGCACTTACTAAGATTATCATCGTGGTTGCTATCATTGTAGCTATTGGACTTTTATATAACCACGGTGTCTTTGGATAAAGGTTGGATTTTTCCATCCTTTTTTCATTAAGTAATGTAAATAATATGAAAATATATTATTTTCACCTTTAGTATAGAAAACGCTTTTATTTTATTGTATACTGTAATGTTGAAATTAGATTAAGATTTAGGAGAGAATATACTTATGGAAATTAAACTCAAAAATTTAACCAAGGTATTTCAGTCTAAGAAGGAAGAAGAGACGGTCGCCGTTGATAATTTGGATATCGTTATTCCTTCAGGACAACTAACGGGTTTACTAGGGCCTTCTGGTTGCGGTAAATCTACAACGCTTTATATGATTTCTGGTCTGTTAAGACCAACCCAAGGTGAGATATATTTTGGGGATGAAAATGTAACGCCAGTTCCACCAGAAGAACGCGGCATCGGGCTAGTATTCCAAAACTATGCTCTATATCCGCATATGACAGTGCGCCAAAATATTCTATTTCCGCTTGAAAACGTCAAGATGGATAAACAAGAGTCACTAGAAAAAGCACAAGAAATAGCTGATTTGGTGGGGATTGGTCATCTAATGAACCGAAAACCAAAACAATTGTCAGGTGGGCAACAACAACGTGTGGCGATCGCACGAGCCCTTGTAAAATCACCACGGGTATTGTTGTTAGATGAACCGCTATCAAATTTGGATGCGCGTTTACGATTACAAACACGTGAAGAGATCAAACGTATTCAGCGTGATACGGGTATTACAACTATATTTGTTACCCATGACCAAGAAGAAGCGATGAGCATCAGTGATGAAATTGTCGTCTTAAGAGAAGGCGTAACACAACAAGTTGGGCATCCTCAAGAGGTTTATAATAAACCCGATAACTTGTTTGTTGCAAAATTCCTTGGAACACCACCAATCAATATTTTTGATGGAGAAATCAAAGATGGCCAGCTTTTCATTGGTGATGCCATGATTGGTAAAAAAGATGCTAAGGATGGAGAAGTAACTATAGGTATTAGGCCTGAAGGCTTTAAGATTACTGAGCGTTCTAGATTTAAAGTTGAGGTAGATTTGGTCGAGACCATCGGTCGTGACACAACCCTCATCATTAAACATCCTAATGATGAAACTCAAACCTTTAGAGCCATCGTTGATGCTGATTTTGGTGTCGAACCAGGCGATACGGTCAAATTCAACGTCAAGCCTCATAAAATGCATGTTTTTGATAAAGAAACTGGAGAACTAGTCTAATGCTAGAAGATCAAAGTAATGTCAAAGCCTGGTTTTACTTGCTTCCTGCTTTAGTTTTGTTAGGAATTTTTATCTTCTATCCAATTGTTAATGCGATATTCTTGGTTTTTGTTGATGAGTATAATTACTTACAAGGGACCTATGAGGGGTTCACTTTGACAAATAACTTTAGGTATGTGGTGGGACACCATCACTTTAGAGTTGCTATGACCAATACCATGTTATTGACATTTGTGTCCGTTCCGGTCTCGGTTATTATCGCTTTATTGATTTCGGTTTGGTTAAATGCCATCAAGAGATTACAAGGCTTTTTCCAAACGGTTTTCTTCTTACCTTACGTAACGAATGCTATCGCCATTGGAATGGCTTTTGCATTTATGTTTCACGTGCGTTTTGGTCTGATCAACTGGTTCTTGGGTCTTTTTGGTATCTCCCCCATTAACTGGGTAAATACCGGTGCATCGTGGGGAACGGCTATTTTTGCTCTTTTAGTTTATGTTACTTGGTTAGGCTTAGCGTTTAAAATTATGGTATTTTTAAGTGGTTTACAAGGTATAGATAAACAATATTATGAAGCTGCGCGCGTTGATTCTGCTTCCCGCTCACGTGTCTTTAGACGTATTACAGTGCCCTTGCTTTCACCGATGATTATGTATATAACCGTGACATCGTTTATTGGGGCTTTTAAAGCTTATACCGAAGTCATCGGTATGTTTGGAGAGCGTTTAGGTCCCCCGGGAAATGATAGAGCCTTGATTACCGTGGTAGCCTTGGTATACCGAGCTTTAGATCGGTCTGGTTCTCCCGGTGCTTTGAGCGAAGCCGCAGCGGCATCGTTAATTCTCTTTGGAGTGACACTCGTCTTTACTATCATCAACATGCAAGTTAGTAAAAAACGAGTGCACTATTAGGATAGGAGTTGTTAAGTTATGGAACAAGCAATATATGGTAATGAAAAACAGATTAAACGTAAAATATTTATCCGCTTAGCAATTGTCTACGCACTTATTGTTTTCTTCGCGATCTTCATTATCATTCCATTTTACTGGATGATGATTACCGCAATGAAGACCTTAGCACAAGTAGAAGCGGCTCCACCCATTTTGTGGTTAAATCCTGCGGATTGGCAGTGGGTAAACTTTAGTGGCGCATTAGATCAAGCACCCTTCCTACGCTTTACGCTGAACACGGTAGTTGTTGCGATAATTGCAACCATAGGGACCGTCATCACTACGGTTTTAACGGCCTTCGCTTTTGCACGTTTAAACTTTAAGGGAAGAGACTTACTGTTTATGGTCTTTATAGCAACGATGATGTTACCGGGCGAAATTTTTGTTATCACGAATTATATTACCGTTTCAAGAATTGGATGGGTTTCGCTAGATCAAACATACTTCGATGCTATCTTGGCTATGACGATTCCATTTATGACAAGTATTTTCTATATATTCTTCCTAAGACAAGCCTTCAAGACCATTCCTGATGAGCTGTATTATGCGGCTAAGGTGGATGGTAAAAGCGATTGGCAATATTTATGGCGCGTCATGGTGCCTATTGCTATTCCAACGATAACTACGATTACCATATTGAATGCCATGAATACGTGGAATGCATATATTTGGCCACAACTAGTTACGATGGAAGAGGATTATCGCTTGGTTTCTAACGGTCTTCGTAATGCGTTTGATGATACCGCCGGTAGAATTATGTACCACGAGCAAATGGCAGCATCAATTATTGTAACGGTTCCCTTGATTATTGCTTTCTTGTTGCTTAAAAAGTATATTATGCGCGGTGTATCGCGTTCAGGAATTAAAGGTTAAGTGGGGCAAAGTAACTCAATTGTTGACTTTGTAACTCATGGTTTTACGTTGTTAAATTAGTTAGTAAGAGATATAATATAATTGAAAAATAAGAGGATTAAAAAATTAAGGAGGAGAATTTTTAATGAAAAAAGTTTTTGCATTATTGTTATCATTAGTGTCTATCTTTGTCCTTTCAGCATGTTTGACTGGGCCCGGTGCCGATGAAGTCGAAGTAAACATACCAGATGAGTTCCCAGAAGAAGACATTGAGATTATCATGTGGCATGCATTTGGACAAGATAACCAAGACTTACTTCAAGAAATGTTTGATGAGTTTGAAGAGATGTATCCAAATGTGACCATTCGTCAACTTGGTCAAGGAGGCTATGATGACCTTCGTTCAGCAACGGTATCAGGTGTTGCATCAGGAAACACGCCTACATTAGTTTTGGGGTATCCTGACCACTTTGTTGAGTACTTGACGGGAAATGCGTTAGTTCCATTAGATGAATATATTGATCATCCTGATCACGGTGTTGACATCGATCAATATGTTGAAGGTTTTATAGCTGAAAATAGAGGCTATGCGGATGGATTGCAATATTCTATGCCGTTTGCAAAATCAACTGAAATGGTTGTTTATAACAAAACCGTATTTGATGAACATGGCATTGAATTTAGCATGGATGACTTCATCACTTGGGATGACTTAATCGATATGGCAAATAATTATGATCTTATTGGTGAAGGCGAGTATCAAGCGCCACATCTATTCAACATTGATTCAGAATCGAACTTCTTTATCAATACATCTGTACAGTGGGGTGCTCCATATACTACGGCAGATGGTGACATTCTCATCGATAGCGATGAAACCAGAGCGATGCTGAACTTCATGAAAGAACAATTTGACAATGACATTTTGTCTATTCCATTAGAGTGGGAAGAAAACTATGGATCTGTTCCGTTTAAAGCTGGCGACGTCTTGATGAGTCAAGGCTCTACTGCGGGAACACGCCATAACATTCCCGATAATGAAGATGGCCGTTTCGGTATGTTTGAAATGGGTATTATGCCTGTAGTTCAATACGACGAAGATAATCCTGCAGCTATTCAACAAGGTCCAAACATTGCTTTAATGTCTGATACCACCGATGAAGAGCGTTTGGCTGCTTGGTATTTGATTAGACATATTACTAACCCAGAAAATACGGCATTCTTTGCGATGAACACTGGGTATGTCCCAGTTCGTGTTGATGCGTTTGAAACCGATGAATATCAAGAGTTCTTGGATATTGCACGCACACCAGATGATGATTTATCAGCAGCAGAATTAGCTCGTAAGCCTTTCTCTATGGCGGCTAATGTTGCTTATGCACAAGTAGATTATTATACTTTTGAACCACCGTTTGTTGGGCGTGTTACATCGTCCAATGCCAGAGCTGAAGTTGGCTTCATGATAGAAGCTATTTATGCTGGTACCCGCGATGTTGAAGAGGCTTTACAATATGCTCTACGTGAATTAGGACAATAAATATATATAAATTGTGTGTTTGCCCTTCAAAGGGCAAACGCACATTTCTTCATGACATGGTAACAGCATAAGATTAGGAATGATAGAAATGAAAAAATTAGCATTAGTAATGATAAGCTTCTTGATGGTTTTTGTTCTTTTTGCTTGTAGCGAAGAAGAACCGTCTACTGAATTAGATACCCGTTTGACAGATGCACTAAGGCTTGACCGCGAGTATGAAGGAAAAAATTTCTTTGAAGATGGTATAGCTGAAGCAACCTTAGCGACTTGCATTGATGGCGATACCACTAGGTTTTATGTGAATGGAGAAAATATTTCTGTTCGTTATTTGGCCGTTGACACACCTGAATCCACTGGTCAAATTGAACCATGGGGCAAAGCTGCAAGTGACTTTGTTTGTGAAAAACTTGAAAGAGCAGAAACCATTGTATTAGAAGCAGAAGTTCCAGATCAAAAAGGTAATTATGGTCGTCATTTAGCTTATGTATGGTATGATAATCGTTTATTAAACTTAGAATTAATGGAACTAGCGTATTCGCACGCCTCAGGCGGTTCTGATCTTAAATATGCAGATGAATTTAGAGAGGCAGAAAACAAAGCTAGAGAGACAGGCAGAAGAATTTGGGGCGAAGATGACCCGGATTTCTCAGATGAGACAATTATCATAGACTTTGATGAACTTTACAACAATATTGAAGAATATGTTGGTATCTTTGTGACGATAGAAGCTTATGTTGATCGTATGGAAAGAAACAATGCTTACTTGGTAAATGAAGATGGAGAGAATGAAATCTTTTTGTTTACGGGTAATACAGCAACACCCTTAGTACAACCATGTTTTAAGCTAAGGTTCGAGGATCTTGCTGTGACGATTTACCAAGGTGATTATCAGCTGACCAATTTTAGTACTAGAAGAGTAGAAGTATTGGACGAAGACACAGAGTTTTGTGAAAACAACGAATGATATAATAATTTGGGAGGATTAAGATGAAAAAGATATTTATAGTTATGGCAGTATTCTTCATTTCCCTGAGCCTCAGTGCTTGTGGTGAAAGTGAAGCGGAAAGAATTGTAGAAGAGGCAAGAGCTTCTTTATTGATTTACGACACAGACATTAGCCAGATACGTGGCAGCTTTAACGTACCTCTTGAAGCACGTGGGGGCGTAGAGGTTTCTTGGGAAGTATCGGATGAAAATTTATTAGAACTTGGCGATATTTACGAAGGCGATATTAGAGAACAACGTATTATTGTTCATCGCCCTGAAGAAGAAGGGAACCACCAAGATATTACCTTAACTGCAACCTTAACCTATGAGGATGTAACTGCAACAAGAGAATATGAAGGCCGCGTTATGGCACAAGTTCCAACAACGGTTTATGATTCTTTTGATGATTTGTATAACGAAGCCTCTGTTGGCGATGACGTGGTTGTTAGAGGCGTCGTTGTTGCACGTGTTGGCTCAGGCTATTTCGTTTCAGACGGAACTTATGTACTTAGCGTTTTCCAAGGTGGGAATTTTGATTTAGGTGATGAGCTTGAAATCACTGGTTCTTATGCAAGATGGAATTCGCTTTATCAAATATCCGGACCAGATGAAGAAGAATTAATCAGTTCAGGTAATGATTATAACTTAGATGCAACACCATTATCGTTCGCGGATTTATATGATGAAGATACTTTTGATACTTCTGATCCTCGTACGCACGGTGTATTGCACAATCTAGAAGGTATTGTTGTTCGGGGTGATTTAGCAGGATCTGGTTATACGAACTATTATTTACAAGATGTTGAAGATCCTTCTCGCTTCTTCCTCTTTACGCACTATTCACGTTCTCAAGCCCTTGATTACCTTGCAGATTATCAAGGTGAATACGTTTCAATCGACGTGCGCCTTTATGCTAATCATGCAAGAGACGGCTTCTTAATGTTCTTTGATGAAGCCGATGCTAATGTTGAGGTATTAGAGTTGGATGAACAACAACAACTAGAAGCTGACATTTCGGCATTAGAAAGTGCAACAAATATAACCAATGATGATTTTGAGTTACCAGAACAAGGCCCTAGAGGTTCTGAAATAGACGGCTGGTCTTCTTCAGATATTTCTATTATTGGGCATGATGGCACTATTAATAATTTGCCGGATACGTTCGAAGATGTTGAATTCACATCGGATATTGCTTATGGAGAAGCTGAAGGTGAAGTTACTATAACTGTCACCGTTGTGGGCAATAGTACGATTGATGTCGATTCAGCTTTAAGTGTGGCTGATGGCGACCGTGCTCATGTTGAAGGTGTTGTTACCGCATTTAGCGTTTTCCATAATGGGTTCTTTATGCAAGACGAAGATGGTTATGGTATTTATGTAAGTTTGGCTGATAGAGATTTAGACGCTTTTGAAGATGTTGAAGTAGGCAACAAAATTACTGTATTTGGTGAATTAGGTCGTTGGGGCAACCATAATAATAACCAACGTCAAATCACTGGCCATAAACTTTTAACATCTAATGATGAAGGTGAACATGACTTAGTTATCGAAACAGAAATGTCATTAATGGATATTTTCAATGACTTTATTCCTTTTGATGAAGATGCGCATGGACCAGCACAACGTGGCGGTAGAACCAATAGTATGGTCTACACACTGAATGATTTGGTTATTGATCATATCGAAGACGAGCATGGTGAATATTATATTGAAGGTACCTTCGAGCAAGAAGACCATCCGCTTGATGGTATGCAAATGATTTTTGATATCGACAACATGGAACAATTCGGTATTACTGAAGATGATTTAGAAGTTGGTACGGGAATTGCAACATTGACATTCGTCACTGAACGTATCCACTTTGGTAATTACCGCGTGGTTGTCATCGATATTGAGTTAGAACTAGATTAATTAGATATAACTGTTATCCAAAGGTGTGGATTTGAAATCCACACCTTTTTATGTAAATTATTATCATTTCTGGCTTTTAATTAAGCTGATATATGATATTATATAGTGTTAGGAATTTAAATTAAGAAGGTAGTTTTATGAGAATTATAAAGTTATTAAGCATACTTGTACTTACTATAGTTTTAGCTGCTTGCTTTGGTGATGATATGCCCAATTTAGAGGGTAAGACTAAATCAGAGATACAAGAAATTTTCGATGAAAATGGTTGGTATGTTAGCTTTCAAGAACGCACCCACATTGAAACAGAAAAATCATATGAATATATAGAGTATGGATATATTGATGAAGATGATAAATATGTGGTTGTTATAATTAGCGGTTTACAGTATACCAAAGAGGATTTACCCGAATTAGAAGGTTTAGCTTACAACGATATTGTTGTTATCATGGATGAAAGTCCTTGGAACTATACAACAACTATTAGAAGGTTTGAAACTAAAGATGTTTCTAGGCAGTTTATCGAGTTTAATGACATCGATACGACGCAGGGCTATGTCAATATTGTTTTAAGTGCTTTTTTGTATGATGAATCAGATTTTTTTGAACCTGCTGACATAGGATATGATGGTCCTTATTTGAATGATCGATACTTTGATTTAAACGAGTATCCAAAATTTATCGTTGATGGGGATACCACCATTGGTGGTGGCGGGGCTTTTGAAGTTGGCTACCGAGATGGTTCATGGCACGAAGATGGGCCATGGTTTAACCAACGAGCAGGAGGCTGTATCGATGGCGATACCACTGTATTCACTTATCCTGATCAGGTTTTGGATCAAATTGCATCAAACACGCCAAGTACTAGGTATTTCAATATCGATACACCCGAAACTTTTCCGGGTGGTGAAGAAGTTTGGGGCCAACCAGCTACACAATATGTTTGTGATGTTTTAGCCCAAGCAGAATCTATTGTCTTACAAACCGACCCTGGAGATAATTTATTAGGAAGACATGGTAGATTATTGGCGTGGGTTTGGGTTTTATTACCAGAAGCTGATGATTATAAGCTCTTAAACTATATGATTGTTAGACAAGGATTGGGCACTGTTGCTTATGAGTTCGGTGCTGGGGAGACCGAGGTTACTATTTATGAGGGCATGGTGTACAATGAATGGATGCATCATGCAGAAGCATTGGCTAAAGAAGAAAAACTAGGTATGTTTAGTGAAACTATGATCGATCCATTTTGGGATTATGATTCACAAGAGCCACATGAAGAACGCTGGCCATAATAAAACGGGGTGAGAAACGTGTTATATAGTAAGCTTTTAGAAAAAATCGATGAGTATGACACTATTGTTATTCATCGTCATATCCAACCCGACTTAGATGCTTTAGGTAGTCAATTGGGTTTGAAGCGACTCATAGAGAATAATTTTGAAAACAAACGTGTATATGCCTTAGGAGATATGGCAGATTTTGATTTTTTAGGTTCTATGGATGAGATTGATGATGGGGTCTTTAAGGAGGCGTTGGCTATTGTTGTCGATGTTTCGAGCAAAGAGCGTGTCAGTGATCAGCGATTCTTAATGGCCAAAGAAAGCTTTGTTATTGATCATCATATCAATGATACCGATTTTGCTGATTATTTTATTCACGAGCCTGATAAAATAGCTGCAGCTCAGATTATTACTGAAATAGCTATATCCTCTAATTTAAGAATAGATGAAGATACAGCCACTTTTCTAATCTCAGGGATTGTAACAGATTCAGGACGCTTCGTTTATCCTCAAACCGACGCTAAGACGTTTGAAGCTGCCGCCTATTTGTTGCGAAAAGGGGCAAGACTACAAGAAATCTATCAAAATCTTTATGAGGAAGATTATGTTTTTAAGAAGTTAAAAGGTTACTTTATCAACAACTTTAAACGCACAAAACACAATGTTGCCTATATGAAGAACTCCAGTCAACTTAAGGATGAATTTGGTGTTACTACGTTCACAATCTCTCGTGGTATGGTCAATCAGATGTCCAATATTAAAGGGATTCCTATTTGGGCCAATTTCACCGAAACAGATACTGGACAGGTTTTGTGTGAACTTAGAAGCAAGCAAATGCCGATTGTAGAAGTTGCAAAAAAATACGGTGGTGGCGGTCACAAGTTAGCATGTGGTTGCAATGTCTCTTCATGGGAAGAGACCGATAAAATATTGACAGATTTAGATAAAATTGCAGAAAAGGTGAGCACCGATGGATAAAATGAAATTAAAAGATATATTTAACCGAATCAAAGCTTATGAGAAAATCATTGTATTACCTCACGCCCGTCCTGATGGCGATTGTATTGGCTCTGCCATAGGGCTAAGAGAGATTCTTAAAGCGTCTTTTCCTGAAAAAGAAGTTTATGCGAGTGGTGAAATTTCTGAATTCACGTCTTTTATTGGCAGTTTAGACCAAATAGAAGATGAGGTATTCAAAGATGCTTTAGTTATCGCGGTTGATACAGCCACTAAGGACCGTATTGCGGATCAAAGATATGATAAAGGGGCTTATCTAATAAAAATTGACCATCATTTGCCTGTGGACAATTATGGAGACTTAGATTATGTAGATACCAAAAGACCAGCTGCAGCCTTGATTATCATGGATTTCTTTCAGCTTTTCAAAGCGGAATTATCGATTACTGAACAAGGCGTTCAAGCTTTATATACAGGTATTTTAACGGATACAGGGCGGTTTAAATATGAAGGGGTTGATGGTGATACGTTTAGAAGTGTTGCCATGCTTTATGACCAAGGCTTAAAACCAGAAAAAGTATACGCTCATTTAGATACCAAAAGCGAAGCCTTAGTAAGATTCAAAGGGTATGTCCTTTTAAATTATCAAAAAACACCCAATGGTGTTGCCTATATTAAAATAACGCATGAGTTATGTGATGAATATGGTGTCAGCATTGAAGAAGCGGCATCTTTAGTAAATGAACTTAGTGTGTTTGAAGACTGTCCTGTGTGGGCGTTGTTTGCGGAATACGAAGAAAAAATAGTCAGAGGTAGATTGAGAAGTAAAGGGCCTGCGGTTAACGAGGTTGCCAATCAATTTGATGGTGGCGGCCACCCCATGGCTAGTGGCGTTAATCTAGGTACTTGGGACAAAGTGGCGGTTATATTAGAATCATTGGATAAGCTAGCACAGGATTACAAAAACACATAATTTATAGATGGGTTTATCAGCCCATCTTTTCCTTGCATGTTGTAAAACTATGGTATATAATACATAAGCGCACCATGAAAACAGATAAGATGGTGGTTAAATGTCCAAGGTTGGATTAGATATTCTTATCAAAAATGAAACGCATCAAGAGGATTATCAAACAGAAGGCATCTTGAAAGATGCCACCTTAAGTTTTTTTGATCCCAAGCAACAAAAGCATGTTTTGAAGCTTTCACAAAACCGCATTGATTATGAGCGGAAAGGTATTCCTGGTTTCATTTTTGTGTTTGAGAAGCATCAAAGTCACACAGGAAAATACTATGTAAGTCATGATAATTATTTAGTGTTTGACATTCAAACACATAGATTTTATTATAATGAAGATAAGATAAACATAGCATATACACTAAAACAAGCAGAAGATATTGTCGGACATAGTGAAATAGACATACGTATGAAGTATTAAAGGAGGGTTGAAACGATGAAAAACAATCGCGAATTGAGCTTAATTAACATTGCAGAGAATATATTAAAAGAACGTAAATCACCCATGGATTTATACGAGCTTTTTGATGAATCATGTCAAATGAAAGCCATCGACGTTGAAAATAGTGAAGATTTACTTTTGAACTTCTATACAGAACTCACTAGTAGTGCTAAATTTGTATATACCGGTGAAAATACATGGGATTTGAAAGGAAACCAACCGATTGGGCTATTTGAAAAAGACGGTTCCTATTACAATGAATACAAAGAAGTTCAAGATGATGACATGGACGCCCGTATTTTGGCGCAAAAGGAAAAAGAAAAGGCTCATCAAGAGATGTTAGAACAACGCCGTCAAAAAGCGGAAGAACAAGCTGAGTTGGAAGCTCAAAAAGCAGCGGCTCTAAGTGAAGCAGCAAAAGAAGATTCAGCTGAACAACAATCGGATGTTGAAGATCCTTTAGAGGATATTGAAGATATTACAGAAACAGAAGATATCATCTTAGAAGATGAAGAACCAGATATTTTAGATGAATCGATTGAAGAAGGAAAAGACATCGAAGAAGATGTTGAAGAAGATGACTTTGATGAAGACAAATATTTAGAATATATGGATGAATACGAAGACGAGTACGATAAATAAAAATAGAAACCAAAAATAGCTATTTCTTACGTTATTTTTGGTTTTTTTTTGTGTTATAATGGGTCTAGAATAAAAGGAGGCTATCACATGGTTAACAAACAGACACTGGAGAGGATCATAAACAAAGCATTAGATTCCGCAGCTGATTTTGCGGAAATTTTTGTGGAGAAGACGGTCCAAAGTTCAATCATCATGCAAAGTAATCAAGTTGAAGATGCGATTAGTAGTAATGTTTTTGGTGTGGGAATAAGAGTTGCTAAGGGTCATCAGAGTGTATATGGCTATACGAATAAGGCCGATTTAAACGCTTTAGAGAATTTAGCTTCAGATTTGGCTAACGCTTTTCCAGGTTCAAGAGTAAAAGAAACTATTGAACTGCCAAACTTAAAAGAAGGCTCAAAACAT
Organism: uncultured Candidatus Izemoplasmatales bacterium; assembly: GCA_964501415.1. Classification (GTDB taxonomy): domain Bacteria; phylum Bacillota_I; class Bacilli_A; order Izemoplasmatales; family Izemoplasmataceae; genus B1SED10-225. The sequence continues at coordinate 27,682 of CAZCSL010000003.1, read as the reverse complement.
CAAATAAAACGCAAACCTAATACGGTTGATATTAAAGAAAAAGTTTCATTAGTTAAACGCGCTAATCAAGCTGCGAGAGATTACAGTGAAGAGATATCACAAGTTAACATTCGCTATATGGACACAACTCAAAAGGTTTGGGTTGCTAGTAGTGAAGACATTTATGTACACGATGAAAGAGTTAGAACCCGCTTAGGTATCCATAGCGTTGCAAAAAACGAAAAGGATATGCAAAGCGGCTTTAATGGTCCTGGTGGGCATTACGGTTTTGAGTTCTATGAGACCTTTGATGTAGAGGAAGCTGCTAAAGAAGCGTCAAGAATCGCTGTAACAATGTTACATGCCGATGAGGCACCTAGTGCAACCTTGCCGGTAGTTATTGATAATGGATTCGGAGGCGTCATTTTCCATGAAGCTTGTGGCCATAGTTTGGAAGCAACTTCAGTAGCTAAAAATGCAAGTGTTTTTAGTGGTAAAAAAGGTGAAAAAATTGGTAGTGAACTTGTTACTGCCATTGATGATGGGACTATTGAAAATGCTTGGGGAAGTGCAAACTTTGACGACGAAGGAAGAGAACAAAAACGTCGAGTTTTGATTGATAAAGGCGTTTTAAACAGTTATATGGTTGATCATCTAAATGGGCTTAGAATGAATGAAACATCTACGGGCTCAGGACGACGTGAGTCTTATCGATTTGCACCGACATCTCGCATGAGCAACACCTATATTGATAATGGTGAATCCACATTTGATGAAATTATAGAAGCCACAGAATACGGCTTGTATGCAAAAAAGATGGGTGGCGGCAGCGTTCAACCTTCAAGCGGAGACTTTAATTTTGCCGTCATGGAAGGCTATATGATAAGAAATGGTAAAATCGCAGAACCTGTCAAGGGAGCTACATTGGTTGGAACAGGAAAAGATGCCTTGAAAAAAATTGATATGGTCGGCAATAATTTATCGCGAGCTCAAGGTATGTGTGGTAGTCTTTCAGGTTCAATACCTACCGATGTCGGGCAACCAACCATTCGTATCTCTAGTATGACCGTCGGTGGTAGAAAGGGTAATGGATAATGAACTTTGATATTTTATTTAAAAAGGCAAAAGAGAAAAATATAGAGGCATTACAAATTCATTTGGAAGAAATCGAACAAATTGATTTTGATGTTTTTAATGGTGAATTAGATAAACATCAGATTGCCGATACTAAAAAGCTTTCAATCAAAGGGATATATAATGGTAAAATGGGAAAGTTATCCACTGAATTGATAAGCGAGGATCAAATGGATCAATGGCTTGAGGCTATTATGGATAGTGCCAAAGTGATTGAAAATACAGATGAAGTGTTTATTTATGAAGGAGACACATCCTATAAAGACATTCCTGAGCTTTCTGAATCGAATTTGGATAATCTCCGTAAAGAAGAAAAGCTGCAACTGACCTTTGATTTGAATGAAAAAATCAAACAAAAAGATGATAGAGTCAAGATTGCTCAGTCTTTTTACGGACAGTCAGTCAAGAAAGTTGTCCTCAAAAATTCTAAGGGGCTAGATTTAAGCAAAAAAGTAAATAGTGCCGTGTTGGGTGCTATGGCTATTGTAAAGACAGAAGATGATTCACGTCAATCTTTAGATTATGTCCAAACAGATAATCCTAAAGATTTTGACATAGATAAAATAGCTGAAGAAGTTGTTGAGAAAGCAACCTCTATGTTAGGGGCTAAATCAGTAAAATCTGATACCTATAACATTGTCTTAGAAAATCGGGCAAGCGCGACGTTGTTATCAGCCTTTATGGGCATGTTCAAAGCAGAAAGTGTACAAAAAGGACTTTCTAAATTGCAAGGAAAAGTTGGTCAAAAGATTGCAGGCAACAACATCACTTTAATCGATGATCCTTTTATGTCAAAGAGTACACGAAGTGGTGCTTTTGATGATGAAGGGGTAGCAACTAACTATAAAGAAATAGTTAAAGCAGGCGTACTGACTAATTATCTATATGATTTAAAAACGGCCAAAAAAGACGACAAGCCATCAACCGGAAATGCCTTTTCAGGCGCTATTCAACATACGAATTTCTACTTTAAAAACGGTCAAAGTAGCGTATCAGATATGATTAAGACACTGAAAAATGGTTTGTTTATTACCAGTCTTCAAGGCGCTCATTCAGGCACGAATCCAATTAGTGGTGATTTTAGCTTACAGGCTTCTGGTTATAAAATCAAAGACGGTGTTGTTGAAAGGCCGATTGCACTCTTCACCGTGGCGGGGAATTACTTAAAATGGTTGCATCAAATTGAAGATATAGGTAATGATCTAAAATTTGGATTCAACTTTATCGGCTCACCTAGTTTAAAAATTAATAATGTTGTCGTTTCAGGAAATGAATAAAGCATTGCCCACACATTTTGTGTGGGTTTTTTTATGAAAACGTTATATTAGCTAATTCAAGCTGCTTTAGTTTACAATCTCCTGAATACAAGTTATAATTAACTTGAATTTTTTAACTTAGGAGGCAATATATGTCGTTAGTTAGCGCAAAAGAGATGCTGGAAAAGGCACGTAAAGAAGGTTATGGTGTTGGACAGTTTAACATCAATAACTTGGAATGGACCAAAGCCATATTGACTGTGGCACAAGAGAAAAAGTCGCCTGTTATTTTAGGTGTATCAGAAGGCGCAGGGAAATACATGGTAGGATTTAATAACGTTGTGGCAATGGTCAATGCAATGATGAAAACATTAAACATTACAGTACCCGTAGCTTTACATTTAGACCATGGTTCTTTTGAAGCTGCAAAAGTCTGTATCGAAGAAGGCTTTTCTAGTGTGATGTTTGATGGGTCTCATTATGAAATAGAAGAAAACGTCGCAAAAACCAAAGAAATCGTAAAAATTGCTAGAGAAAAAGGGGTAAGTGTTGAAGCAGAAGTCGGCAGCATTGGTGGAGAAGAGGATGGCGTTACAGGTACAGGTGAAGTAGCTGATCCTGAAGAGTGCAGACGAATCGCTTCGCTGGGGATTTCAATGTTGGCTGCTGGTATAGGGAATATTCATGGAACCTATCCTGAAAACTGGCAAGGATTAAACATGGAAGTATTAAAGGAAATTGGTGAAACGACCAATGAGATCCCTTTAGTTTTACATGGTGGAACCGGCATTCCCGATGACATGGTAAAAGAAGCAATTTCGTACGGTGTCGCTAAAATAAATGTCAACACAGAATGTCAATTAGCCTTTGCAAAAGCAACTCGAGCCTATATTGAGGCGGGACATGATAAAAAGGGTAAAGGCTTTGATCCAAGGAAACTATTAAAACCAGGCGTAGATGCGGTCATGGATGTTGTTAGAGAAAAGATGGATTTATTTGGCTCAAGCAACAAAGCCTAAAGGAAGTGATGATATGGAAGCGTTCCATATTGTGCTGAAAGATTTTGCCAATTGGAAAATGGAAAACATAGAAATTTTAGAGCGGTTTAAATCAAATCGCAGTTTGCTCTATGATCGTTTAGAGCCTGTTTATGTTGTTTTAAATCACATATACGAAAGCGCAGTAGAAAACCAAGAACTAAATGAAGATTATCAAACGATATTTCAAGTTGGGTTAAATTATTTACATACCCAATTCGAAGTCGTCAAAGTGTATTACGAAAAGCTTTTTGAGAGCGATTGTGAGTTATTTGAATCTTATACATCCCTAGTGGGCTATTTGCTCTTTATATCCGATTTTAGAGCGGATTTAGAGGAATATGAAGATGAATTGGATTGTTCGGATTTATCGGAAGTTGAAACCATGATTGAAAATATGGTGGCTGAAAGAGATGAGCGTTTCTCATATGCCGCTGAAAGACTTAATAATGCAGTGAATAATATTAAAAGCCAACTCGATTTTGATTATATCAGCATTATTGACATCTTTTTGGAAATAGCGGATAACTTAAACTTAAATTTACCAACCCGCAAGCCTTTCGTGATTGGGAAGGATATTTGATTTTTAAGAACATTTTTATAGTTTGTGTTTGGAGACTAAACAATGGGTATTATTAAAGATATAAAAGCCATTCAAAAAAACGATCCCGCAGCACGACATGCTTTGGAGATATTTTTTACGTATAATGGCATGCATGCTATATGGAGTTATCGCATTGCTAGAATATTTTGGAAAATTAAGCTAAAGATGCTTGCGCGTATCATTAGCAGTTTAGCAAGGTTTTTCACAGGCGTTGAAATACACCCAGGTGCTTATATTGGCAAACAAGTTGTTATTGATCACGGCACCGGTATTGTTATTGGAGAAACAGCGGAAATAGGTGACGGGGTATTAATTTATCACGGAGTAACCTTAGGTGGTACCGGAAATGAAAGAGGTGTTAAAAGACACCCTACTGTCTGTAGTGGAGCTATGCTTGCTGCTGGTTCTAAGATACTAGGAGACATCAAAATTGGCTCCTATGCAAAAGTAGGTGCCAATGCTGTAGTGTTAGAAGACGTACCTGACTTTGCAACCGCGGTTGGCATACCAGCAAGGATTATTCCTAAAGATAATGCAACGCATCAAGTCTGTTCCTTAGAGTATAAAAAAATCAACTAATTCAGTTGATTTTTTTAATATAATTCGGTAGATAAGTACCTTTCTCCGTTGCTTGGAGAAAAGGTTAGTATTTTGTTGAGGTTCAAAGAGGTTCGCGCTAGTTTTAAACTTGCAGCTACATTTGCTCCCGTTGATATCCCAACTAACAATCCCTCTTTTTTTGCTAAAAATCGTGCCATCTCGAAAGCTTCTTCATTGCTGATTGTAATGATTTGATCATAGATTTCTGTGTTGAGAATAGAAGGTATAAAACCAGCACCGATACCTTGAATTTTGTGTTTTCCACCCTCATTTCCACTTAAAACAGCAGAATCTACTGGTTCAACTGCCACTATTTTGATGTCAGTATATTGTCTTTTGAGCATCTTACCAACACCCGTGATGGTACCACCGGTACCTATGCCTACAACGCATGCATCAAGATTTTCGAATTCTGTAATAATCTCTTGCGCTGTTGTTTTTTCGTGGATTTCAGGATTGTGTTTGTTTTCAAATTGCATAGGCATAAAATAGCCGTATTTATCACTTAAAGTCTTAGCCGTTTCTATCGCTCTTTTCATGCCATAAGTCCCATCGGTTAAAATCAATTCTGCGCCATAAGCTTTAAGCAATTTCTGTCTTTCAATACTTAAGGTGTCCGGCATCGTTATGATTACTTTGTACCCCTTTGAAGCCGCGACCATAGCTAGACCTATACCAGTATTTCCACTAGTAGGCTCAATAATGGTATCGCCTGGTTGTAATTGACCAGCTTTCTCTGCGGCTTCAATCATATTGAGTGCTATTCTATCCTTTACACTGCCGCCAGGGTTAAACCATTCGAGCTTAACATATATATCTGTGTCTATTTCTTTAAAGCAGTTAAGCTTAACGATAGGGGTATCACCAATCAGTTCGTGGATATGGTCTTTAATCATTGAATCATCCTTTCAAAAATTAAACAATAGAGTAAAAAAACATTCGGCTGAATGTTTTTTTATTTATCCTTCATATGAGGGAATAGTATTACATCTCTAATAGACTTAGAGTTAGTTAATAACATTACGAGTCTATCAATACCAATACCGAGGCCACCTGCTGGAGGCATCCCATACTCTAATGCTTCTATGTAATCCGTATCCATCTCGTTCGCTTCAACATTGCCTAAGTCCTTTTCTTTCAACTGGGCTTCAAAACGTTGTTTTTGATCGATTGGATTATTAAGTTCACTAAACGCATTTCCGTACTCTCTACCATCAATGATAATTTCAAATCTATCCGTAAAACGAGGGTCATCCAAATTTTTCTTTGCAAGCGGTGATATCTCTGTAGGATGCCCGTAGATAAAGGTGGGTTCAACAATAGTATCTTCTATAAAAGATTCATACAAAAGGTTTAAAATATGTCCAACCCCTGTAAAGTGGGCAGGAATTTCTAGTCCTTTCTCCTCAGCAAAAACTTTAGCTTTATCAAAAGTCATGTCTTTAACCTTAAAATCTATGCCTAAGCGATCTTTAACGGCATCTGCCATGTGAACTCTTTGCCAACCTTGTTCTAAGTCTATAGTCTTATTTCCGTAATTGATTACGGTTTTACCTAAGACTTCTTTGGCAATTGAGCTAATGAGTTTTTCAGTTAAATCCATCATGGTTTGCATATCTCCATAAGCTTCATATAATTCTAACATGGTAAACTCAGGATTATGTTTGGTACTAATGCCTTCATTTCTGAAAATTCTACCAATCTCAAAAACTTTTTCAAAACCGCCTACTAGTAATCTTTTGAGGTATAATTCTGGCGCGATTCGAAGATAAAAAGGCATATCTAATGCATTATGATGCGTTTTAAAAGGTCTAGCCGCAGCCCCGCCTAAATGGCTGTGTAAAATAGGCGTTTCAACTTCCATGTAGCCTTGATCTTCTAAAATATTCCGCATTTGACGAATGATTTTCGATCTAATCACAAAGGTATCCTTAGTTTCCTTATTTGTCATCAAATCAAGATACCTTCTTCGATATCTTTCTTCGATATCTTTTAAGCCGTGATACTTTTCTGGTAAAGGTCTTAAGGCTTTGCTTAGATGACTAAAAGATTTTACCCGAATGGAAAGCTCACCCATTCTGGTTTTCATAACATGGCCTTCAACCCCGATAATATCTCCAAGATCAGCCTTTTTAAAATGCTCAAACAAGGACGAGCCTAAATCATCTTCACGAACGTAAATCTGGATTTGGCCTTCTTGATCCATAATATGAGCAAAACCAGCTTTACCTTTACCCCTTTTAGTCATGATTCTTCCAGTAATTTTTAAAAGGGGTGTTTCTTTTTCTGTGAGTTCTTCTTTAGAAAAGTCATCGTAAGTATCTTTAATTATTTGAGTGTTTGAGTTGCGCTCAAACCGTTGTCCAAAAGGGTCTATCTTGTTTTTTTCAAGGGCATCTAGCTTGTTTCTTCTTACTTGTTCTTGTTCGGTAAATTCTGACATAATAAAACCTCTATTCGATTGCTTTTATTAGGGCTTCTAAATTATCGTACATAATATTGATATAGTTTTTATTAACCGCGATTTCTTCTCTTGTCAAACTTTCTAATGGGTGTAACGCTAGCCGATCAGTATCAGAGTTAGATTTTCGTAATTCACTTAGAAGAGTTTCTCCAGCTGGTGAGGTAGCATTTTTCTCAAAAACGACAAATCTGATGTTGTAATCATTTGCTAGTTGAATGAATTCTTCAAAATTCGTAGGGACCGATTCATCTTCATGTGCGTGGGCATTAAGTGTAAATGGATGAATGGTGATGTTATAGGCGTCTTCAAAATAAGAGAAGAGTTTTACATTGGTTATAATAGGTCTGTTTGGGGATTCTAAAGCTTGTGAAAAATCTTCATGCAACTTTTCCAAGGATTTTTCAAGAGGCACAAAGTTATTGTTAATCCTATCTTCATGCTCTGGATACATAACTACAAGTTTTTCCAAGATAACATGAGCTGCTTGTAGCATTCTTTGTGGATCTAACCAAAAGTGTGGATCGGGTTGAATTTCCCCATGATCATGGTCGTCATGGTCATCGTGATCGTTGTGGTTATCATGGTCGTCATGGTCATCGTGATCGTTATGGTTATCATGGTCGTCATGGTCATCATGATGGTTGTGGTTATCATGGTCGTTATGGTCATGGTGATCGTGATCATCGTGATCATGGTCGTGTATTAATCGTACATTGATAATGTCTATGTAATCTTCAAGTCTAACCAATTCAACATTTTGGTTTCTAAAAGTAGAATCGTAATTAATATCGATATAAGGGTCTAGATTCGCACCAACGTGAAAAAGGTAATCGGCATCTTGCATATCAATAATTTCTTGTGCAGCCCAATCAATTGACTCGGCATGTTGTTGTGAGCCAGGGACATACTTTACATTGACAACATCTTGTCCGATATTGCTAACTAAAAAATAGACTGGATATGTCGTCACATAAACCGTGTTTTCAGTCGGTTCAGAGTCACGACAAGCACTTAGGGTAAGTGAAGACAATAGTAATAAGCTTAAAAACAGCATTTTTTTCATTTTGAAACATCCTCCGATATTATTTCATACATCAATTTTGCATCTTCTTTTTTGGTAGAATCCTTTAAATGGACGACCTTTACTTTAATCTTCTTTCCACGATGATTTATCGTAATAATATCATCGATTTGAAGTTGTGAACTGGATTTTGCTTGTCTGTCATTAATCAAAATTCTACCAGCATCGCTTATCTCTTTAGCAACAGAACGCCGTTTTATAAGTCTGGATACTTTTAAGTATTTATCTAAACGCATATTATCATAATCCGCCTTATTAAAGTAAGCTAATCAGTTGATTGAGAGTCATCTTTTTGAGAAGCGTCCTTATCTTGATTGGATTCTTCACTTTCTTTTGCATCTTCTTCACTCTCTTTAGCTTTTTTATCTTCCCACCATTGCAGCTTATTGGTTTTAACGATTTCAAGGATATCTTCTTTGGTTAGGGTTTCAACTTCCAGTAATAACTCTGCGATGTTTTTAAGAAGATCTAGGTTTTCGTTTAGAATTTTCTTAGCAAGTTCATAAGATTCATTGATAATTTTTCTAACTTCGTTGTCAATTTCAAGCGCTACGGTATCCGAGAAAGACTTATCTGCTGCATAATCTCTACCTAAGAAAACGTTGCTAGATCTTTTCTCATACTGTATAGGTCCAAGTGAACTCATGCCGTACTCAGTTACCATAGCACGTGCAATTTCTGTAGCTTTTTGGAAATCATTATGGGCACCGGTTGAAATCTCATTGAATGTTATTTCTTCTGCCACTCGCCCGCCTAGTAATCCCGTGATTTGGTCGACTAAACTTTTTCGTGTCTTTAAGAAAGATTCTTCTTCTTCGGGTAGCATCAAGTTGTAGCCGCCAGCTTGTCCTCTAGGTATTATGGTTACCTTATGTACAATATTTGCATTATCAAGTTTAAGCCCGAGTACCGCATGGCCCGCTTCGTGGTAAGCAATAAACTTTCTTTCTTTTTTGGTGAAAACACGTGATTTTTTAGCAGGGCCCATCATCACGCGGTCAACTGCTTCATCGATGTGAGGTAATTCGATGGCCGCTTTATTTTCCCTAGCGGCAAGTAAAGCCGCTTCATTGAGTAAGTTTTCTAAGTCTGCGCCCGTAAAGCCAGGGGTTCTTCTTGCGATTTCACCGAACGTTACCGAATCATGGATACGTTTATTTCTAGCGTGAACTTGTAAAATCTGCTTGCGTCCTTTGATATCCGGTCTGTTAACTGTAATTTGACGGTCGAATCTACCGGGTCTTAGCAAAGCACTATCCAAAACGTCCGGACGGTTTGTTGCTGCCATGACAATAATACCAGAGTTAATGCCAAAGCCATCCATCTCTACAAGTAATTGGTTTAGGGTTTGTTCGCGCTCATCATGTCCGCCACCTAAACCGGCTCCACGTTGACGTCCTACCGCATCTAGCTCATCGATGAATACTATACATGGGGCGCTTTGCTTAGCTTGTTTAAACATGTCTCTGACTCTAGAAGCGCCGACTCCTACAAACATTTCAACGAAATCCGAACCACTAATTGAGAAGAATGGCACGTCTGCTTCACCAGCAACTGCACGAGCTAGTAATGTCTTACCAGTACCAGGAGGACCAACTAATAAAACGCCCTTAGGTATCCTAGCGCCAAGCTGCATGTATTTTTTGGGAGCTTTTAGAAAATCGATTAATTCTGCAAGTTCTTGTTTTTCTTCATCAACGCCGGCAACATGTTTAAAGGTGGTGGTTTTGCCTTTATTCAATGTCGCTTTACTCTTGCCAAAATCAAACGCTTTATTGTTGCCGCCACCGCTACGCATAAAGAAACCAATGAACAAAATAATTAGCATGATAGGCAAAAGAATGAACAAAATATTCCAAAAACTATAGGTAGATCCTCTTTCATGCATGTACTCAATATCCAATGCTTCAGCTTGAGCGATGATATTTTGTAATGAATCTTGAGTTGGAACTTCTAAGAAGTAAGACTGTTCATCTCTAAGTTCTCCTTCTAAGAGGTAAGCTCCAACGTTGATATCACCTGATATGGGGGTAGACTTTATAGAAGCAACATTATCGTCAGCTAACTCCTTCATAAATTCTGAATAAGTGAGCTCTAAAGGTTGATCATCTGTTTGTCTGAACATCCAAATAGCCATAAAAACAAACAATAATATCAACATCATAACGATGAGGTTGCCGATTTTGTTCGCTTTTGTATTTGGGGGAGGGGTAGGTCTTTTTCTTGCCATAATATTCACTCCAATACAACTTATATAAGTATTTACTTTAAGAATCGGTCTTTTAAGGAAAATCCTTTAAAGACCGAAAGAGCATTTCATAAATCAATTTATGTTGGGCTCTTTACACTGACAAATCACTAATTTATTTGTCAGGGGTTTTTGATGTGCTTGAATTCCCAAATCAGGAATCCATAAAACTTCTTTTCCCTTTGTTAATAGCAACAAGTGATCTCTTTTAAAGGGAGGGATCTTTAAATCAATAAATAAATCCTTTAACTTCTTTTTACCATATTGAAAAGTAATATAATCACCCGTTAGTCTCGTTCTTAACTGTAAAGGATACACTTCAACATTATACCATAATTCAAAGCAATTTGAAGAATTATAAACGTTTTTACTTTTCGAAAAATGATAATGCTCATCGCTTTTATAAGAATAAACGCCATCTTCTAGAATTTCTATATTGAAAGCAACCTCATTTTGGGCTTTTTCAATTCTGAACTTATCATATTCTTTGTATATTACGACATTTTTGCTAAGTGGTATGACAAAGTTTTTATCAATGGATAGTTGCTTTTGAAGGGTGTTAAAATGATCGCTGCTAATGAACGAATGGCTATCTATTTTTCTCATATGGTATATCAAATAGGCCTTTTTAATCAACTCATTCAGTTGCCACCAAGTATCAAGCGGCATTAAATTACGATATTTTTCATTTAAGTTACTTACGTTTTCCTTAACTAATTCATTTATATCTTGAAGGTCTTCCATATGGTTTATGATGGCTTCTTGATAATTTGGATTTTCTTGTGAGATGAAAGGTAAAAAATTATTTCTAAATCGGTTTCTAGTATACTTATCATCTTTATTGCTACTATCTTCAAAATAGTGTATATTATGCGCTTTAGCATACGCTTTAATAGTGGTTTTAGAAACGCTTAGCAAAGGGCGAACAAAGTTAATGTCATTTCTTTTTTCGGTAGGTTTCATGCCTTTGAGCGTCAATATATCATGATTATGAATTAAGCGCATAAAATAAGTTTCTATCTGGTCATCCTTATGATGAGCTAACGCAACTTGGTTCGTATTATGTTTTTGGGCTACTTCAGTAAAAAAACGATACCTGATATCACGAGCGTATTGATGAAAATTATTTTTTGGAGTATGCTTAATGGTGTGTGTTTCAATCTTAATATCATGCTCTTTGGCATAGTTTATTAGAAAAGATTTCTCTGTTTTCGATTCGGCTCTTAAACCGTGATCAACGTGAGCGATAATGATATTGTATTTTAATGTTATCAAAACATGCAAAAGAACCATTGAATCAACGCCTCCACTAACAGCAACAATCAATGGTGTAGAATCATCTATTAACGACTGTGATTTTACAAGGTTTCTTAGTCGTTCATCCATTATACCAACTCCGCAAATATTATATCATGTAAAAGTTGAGTTTACTATCTGAAACCATGTATTTAACGTGATATAATAAACTAAAATAGTAAGGATTGTGAAAAAATGACAAACCACGGTATTGTATTAGCTTCTACATCACCTAGAAGACGTGAACTCATGAAAAAAATTGGTGTTGATTTCATTTCAGTAAGTCCTGAGAATGATAATGAAAAATTGAATGAAGAACGGTCATTCGAAGATCAAATTATGGAATTAGCTTATAAAAAAGCGATATCTGTAAAGAAAAAGCATCCCCAAAAGTTAATCTTAGGCGCAGATACATTGGTTGTTATAGGGGAGAAAGTATTAGGTAAACCAGTAAATGCCTCAGAAGCTAGGGATATGTTGAAGGAACTGAGTGGTAAACAGCATCAAGTAATTACAGGGTGCGCAATCATTTATATGGATGAGATCATAAAATTTTATCGCATCACAAAAGTTAACTTTAATGAGCTTACTGACGCAGAGATTACGTATTATATAAGAAGTAAAGAACCATTTAATAAAGCTGGCGCATATGCCATTCAAGGTATAGGCTCTAATTTTATCGATAGTATACAAGGAGATTACTATTCGGTTATGGGATTGCCTATATCGATGATATATAAACGTTTAAAAAAATTTGGTTTCATCAATCTTTAAAGAGGGTTGAGCTATAAAAACAATAAGGCTTTAGGCCCTATTTTATTGTTATGAATATAATAATTATCATGGTATATTGTTCGATGTAATACAACACTTTTTTAGTGTATAATATATGTTTATTATTCTATAATCACCAAATTTGGTATAGTATGCATACCATAAAGCGGAGGGTTTTATGTTTAAGCTTAAAGTTCCCAAAGCGGATCGTTCCCGTATCAGACAAAAATTAAAAGTTATTGATAGTAAAAAATATCAATATGTCTTAACTACGGATAAAAATGAAGTAGAAGAAGATAAAATTAATATAGTTTTTAATGAGGAACAGGCCGATAAGGTCAATTTAATGTTAGATTCCATTGTCAAAGGTGAAGATGTTTTTATCAGTATTGAAAGTGATAGAGGGATAAAAAACATCGAATCTAGAAAAATACATTATTTTGTGATTGAGAACGAGGAAGTTGTCGCGGTTTTATTAAAACATCGTTTTACGGTTAAGTTGAAACTATATGCGTTAGAAGAGTTGTTAAAGAACAAATACTTTATTAGAGTTAGTAAATATGCTTTAGTTAATATCAATAAAATCGATTATATCAAGCCCGCCTTTAACTCCAAACTGTTATTGCTGATGAAAAACGGGGATAAAGTCGAGGTTAATCGTCGTTATTATAAGCAGTTTAAAAAGACTTTAAATCTATAGGAGGCCACTATGTTAAGCTTAATTGAATTCTTTTACAATAATTTTATTATACTAAGCATTATAGCTGGGTCTTTAATAGTTTTTTTAGTCTTGATGCGCGTATTTTTAAAAGAACGTGCTTTTAATAAGAAGTTGAAATTTAAACAAGGTATTTTAAGAAATTACGATGCTTTTAAACAAAAATATCCTTCCATCTTTAAATTTAGTAGAGTCTTCATTCCGTTACTTATTCCAATCGTTTTCATTTTGGCCTTTGTGAGAAGCCCAATTCAATATCAAGATCATATTGGCATGATCCAATCACAATCTGATATTGAGCAAATCTATAATGACTTCCATAGCAAATTCTACACTATGAGCATAAGGCCACAATCTAGCACAGATATTCACGAGACCCTTTTTAATAGTTATAATCAAAGCGTCAAGGTATTAGGGGATTTGGATTATATAGACAAGCACGGTGATTATTTATTTGTTGCGAGCAACGAACAAATAAATGTTGCATATTTGTCTGACGATGGTTGGCAACATAAACACATGATTGACTATGAGTCTAAAGGACTTGAAGTTATCACGTTATTCGTGGATAGTGGGCGTCTTTTTGTCGTGTTGGAAGAGTATTTTGATGAAGATAGAGCTGAAGATCGTGATTATTTGAAATCGTATATTCCTAAAACCCATGTTTATATCTATGATATAGAGGCTGAGTTTGAAGCGTTAGACCATTTTGGTTTCAAAGGCAAACCAACCATGGTTTCCCTTAAGAATCATCAGCTTGTCATTGTAAACGAACAATACTTACCCTTCAAATTAGAAGGATTTGATTTAGATGATTATATGCCCAAAAGCGAGCATAACGGAATTAAATCGGTGCAAGCATACGATAGGATTAGATATATCGAAGGCACGAATCCAGATAGTTTTTTGAACATTATAGCAATCGACACCAAAAATAATTCTTACACGATGGAAACAACCCTTCTTAATGCAGATTACCAAGTAGACATGAATGATGACGATATTTATCTAATCTCATTAAGCCATGAGTTTAAGACAGCGAGTGACTATGTCGAAATGTCAAATCCAATCGAAGCCTACAAAACGGCTATTACAAAATTTAACGTTAATAATAATGGCGTGCAATTTTTTAGAACCAGATTATTTATGGGTGAACCTAAAACAAATGCTATTTTTACGGATGGTTTTTTAATTAGTGTCTTTTTAAAAACGGAACAAGGTGTTTATTTGTATAGGTTTAACGATCAACTAGGTATTTTAGAAGCTTCTAGACAATCTTCAATTGAAAATATAAGAGGGTTTTATCACGACAAGGATATTTTATACATAAAGACAAAAGATCATTATACAAGACTTTATGATGTCTCTAATCCCAATCAAATCACTGCTTATTCACCATCATATGTATTAAACCTTCCTCAAAATATCGTTTATTCAGATCAAGAATTGTTGCTAGATATGAACCTAGAAGATAATCAAATCTATATTAGTCGCTATCATAGTGATGATCAACTATGGCTAAAACAATCAAACTACATAGAAAAGATTACTCATCAATCTAGCGCTTTGAAAGAAAGTTTCAACATAAAAGATATCCATTATATTTCAGAAAATGTGCTATTGTTGCCCTATATAAACTCAAGCGATAATGACGTTTCAGAGTTCTTGACTTATGTTGGCTTTTATTCCGTAGAATCACAGACATTTGAACGGTTAGACCGAATAAATCTTCCATCTTCACTGCATCATGTCACGCCTTTTGTTTTAAGGGTGATTGAAGAAGATGATGTATTGCATTTAGTAACACCAGGAGGTATTATCAGTCTGGATAAAGAAGATTTTCATGAAGAAATCGATAGATTAATATTTCCTTAAAAAAACCTACACTAATTTATTGTGTAGGTTTTAGCTTTTATATGAGGCGGAAAGAACAGCTTGACTAACAGCATTTACTACTCTTTCATCAAATACAGAAGGGATGATGTATTCGGGTGAAAGTTTCTCAAGGGAAACCACTCCAGCAATGGCATATGCAGCATCAATTTGCATTTCTTGAGTAATGTCGTTAACACGTCCATCTAAAGCTCCTTTGAAAATACCAGGAAAAGCGAGTACGTTATTGATTTGGTTAGGATAATCACTTCGACCTGTACCAACGATTTTTGCACCTGATTTTTTGGCATCATTGTAGGAAATTTCAGGATCAGGATTAGCCATGGCAAAAACAATGGCATTCGATTTCATGTTTTTAATCATCGATGAACTGACTAAGTTTCCTGTTGAGACACCAATAAGAACGTCCTTATCTTTAATCACATCTTCCAAAGTTTTTACCTCTTTATGAGGAGTGTTAATGATATTTTTTTCTAGAAGTTCTTTTACTACTATGTCTTTAGAATGGTCCTTGTTTTTTGAGACTACGCCATCTTCATTGTATGCATGTATTTGAGCGACGTTTAAGGCATTGAGCATCTTAGCAATAGCGCTACCGGCAGCACCTGTTCCAATAAGTGCTATTTTCAGATCACTTATTTTTTTCTTAACTAACTTAGCAGCATTAATTAAAGCGGCCGCGGTTGCTATGGCGGTGCCGTGTTGGTCATCGTGGAATACCGGAATATTTAAACGTTTTTTCAACTCATTTTCAATGTAGATACATTTTGGAGATGAAATATCTTCAAGATTGATTCCACCTAATGAGGGTGATAACTGAATCACTGTATTGATGAACTCATCAGGATTGGCGCTATTCAAACATATCGGAAAAGCGTTAATATTGGCAAAACGTTTGAATAACATGGCTTTACCTTCCATTACGGGCAAAGCTGCTTCAGGACCAATGTTGCCTAAACCTAGTACTGCACTTCCATCAGTGATTACAGCAATTGTATTACTTTTTGTGGTATAGTTATAAACCTCGTTTTTATTTTTTGCTATAATTTTACAAGGTTCTGCAACGCCGGGAGAATACGCCCAAGATAAATCATCTGTCGAGTTTATATCAACTTTGTTGCGAATTTCAATTTTTCCTTTGAGTTCTTTGTGCTTTAATAAGCTAATAGATTTATAATTCTTCATCTTCGCCTCCCTTAAAGATAGTGTTACCTTCAAAATCATAGGCAACGTAACAAGGGAAATTTTCTACTTCTAGCTCATAGATAGCCTCAGAATCCAAATCAGAATACATAAGCATTTTTCTAGATTTTACCTTACTAGCAAGTAAAGCACCAGTCCCTCCTATAGCCATTAAGTACATGGATTTATGTTTGATCATAGCCTGTTGGAATTTCTTGCTACGATTTCCTTTACCGATCATAATTTTAACCCCTTTTTTCATAAGGGGGATAGATAAATCGTCCATTCTGTAAGCGGATGTAGGCCCACAAGAACCGATGATTTCCCCCTTTTTTGTAGGTGTTGGGCCAACGTAATATATTACTGAACCCTCCAAGTTAAACTTGGGGTTCTTTTCTTCAACTAAGCGAATATGTGCTTGGTCTCTAGCGGTATATATCACTCCTGTGATATATACTTTTTGTCCTGCCCTTAGCTTTGTTAAATCATTTTCGTTGATGGGGGGAGTCAATTTCATTATAAAACCACCTTTTTGTGCCTATTGGCATGACATTGAATATTTATGGCCACGGGTAAAGAGGCGATGTGCATAGCGTAAGTATTAATTTTGACACCTACACAAGTAGTCTCTCCTCCAACGCCCATGGGTCCAACACCTAATGCATTAATCTCTTCTAATAAATCATTTTCCAAAGAACTAATCGTGGGGTCCTCGTTAACGTCATCCAAGTCTCTTAAAAGAGCTTCTTTAGCTAAAAGAGGCGCTTTTTCAAAATTGCCTCCAATACCGATACCGACAATAATTGGAGGACAAGGTCTCCCACCGGCATTAAATATAGTGTCTTTAACTACTTTTTTAACACCATCAATTCCATCACTCGGCTTGAGCATAAACAATTTGCTCATGTTTTCGCTTCCCGCTCCCTTAGCAGCTATTTTTAACGTTAATTTATCGCCTTTTACCAATTTAGTATGGATTATTGCGGGTGTATTATCTTTTGTGTTAGTGCGTTCAAAAGGATGCAAAACAATGGATTTTCTTAAATAACCTTCACGATAAGCTTGTCTAACGCCTTCATTGATTGCGTTTTCAAGGTCGCCTTCAATTTTGACATCATCGCCAATCTCAACTACTGCAACTACAATACCGGTATCTTGGCACAAAGGATTAACCCCTTTTTTTGCGATATCTTGATTCTCTAAAATATCTTCTAAGATAGACTTAGATAAATTATTAGATTCATTTGACTTTGCTTTTTCCAAACGTGAAATGAAAGTATCATCCAGGTTGTAGTTAATATCTAGAAGAATTTCTTTAACGCTTGATATGATTTCACTTTGTGATATAACTTTCATGACAACACCTCATATTTTGATAACTAACTTGATTATAACATAGTGTTTTAAAAGCATGTAACCGTTTTAATTAACAAAAAGTCTGTCATCATAATCGAGTTGTTTGAAAATATTTGATCAAAATTTAAAAAAACAGTTGACTTTTTCGAAATACATTGTAAAGTAGATATTGTAATTCATACCCCCTTTTATGGAATCCCCATCCAAAACTTATACATTCTTATAAGGTAGGGGGTATGGGTTACTTTTTTAATGATTTCTTGATTTCATGAGCTAAAAACACTTGAATGTTTACCTATGATTTGATATAATCACATAGCATTAAACTTACTATGGTTTTCCTAAATCATGGCGGAAGGAGAATTGAAATGAAAAAAGGCATTCATCCTGATTATAAGAAAGTTACAGTTACGTGTACGACATGTGGCAATGAGTTTGAGTCAGGGTCCGTTTTAAAAGAGGTTAAAGTTGATACTTGTTCAAATTGCCATCCTTTCTATACAGGCAAACAAAAACATGGTAAATCAGCTGGTCGTGTTGAACGCTTTAATAAAAGATATGGCTTAGATCAAAACAAAAACTAACATTTACTGTAGGCCACTTTTATGTGGCCTTTTTGTTTTAAGAAGGAAGGTTTATAATGAGATTAAGACAAAAAGAAGGTTGGATTGAAGTCATTACTGGACCTATGTTTGCAGGAAAAACTGAAGAGTTGATTCGTAGAGTTAAAAGGTTACAATATGCCAAAAAAAATATCATTGTATTCAAACCATCGATAGATAATCGTTTTAGTGATGAAGACGTTATGTCGCATGACAAAAACAAAACAAGGTCAATTAATGTCAAAACCTCAAAAGATGTCCTAATGAGCGTCAACGAGGAAACTGATGTTGTAGCTATCGATGAAGTTCAGTTTCTAGATGAAGGTATTGTTTCGGTGATAGAACACTTAGCAAATCAAAATAAGCGTGTTATTTTGAGTGGATTAGACATGGATTTCAGAGGAGAACCATTCTCTATGATGCCTGTCTTGTTGTCTATGGCGGAATACGTAACTAAGCTTTCCGCAGTATGTGTTAAGTGTGGTCAACCAGCAACACGAACTCAAAGAATCATCGATGGCAAACCGGCTAAATACTTAGATCCTATCGTTTTAATCGGGGCAGAAGAATCATACGAAGCTCGTTGTAGGCATTGTCATAAAGTTTATCGTAAACCTAAAACATTAAAGGCTATTTAAAACATGTTAAACGATGAATACTTTATGAAGTTAGCTCTTAAAGAAGCACAATTGGCGATGAGCAAAAAGGAAGTGCCTGTAGGCGCAGTTATTGTTTTGGACGATCAAGTAATTGCCAAGGCACATAATCAAAGAGAACAGTCTCAAGATCCTGTGGCTCATGCGGAAATCCTTGCGATAAAAAAAGCGGCAGAATATCTAGGCTCTTGGCGTTTGGAAAATGTTAAACTATATGTAACGCTGGAACCTTGTCCAATGTGTGCTGGGGCTATTATACAATCCAGAATACCACACTTAGTCTATGCGGCAAAAGATTATAAAAATGGCGCTCATGTCTCAAAGACAAATCTTTTTGATGTGGACTTTACACATCACGTGTCGGTCGTTGGTGGTATCTTACAAACAGAAGCATCAGTCTTACTAAAAGAATTTTTTGGAACTTTACGAAAGAATTAAATTGTTGTATATTAAGTGTACATAAATCTCTTATCAAGCATCCTCATTCAATAAGCAACGGTGAACCAGGTCAGGCCGGGAACGGAGCAGCCTTAAGCTTGTTGTTTATGTGGGTGGGGATGCTTGATGGGAGATTTTTCTATCCCAAACCACTTAGAAGGTGATAATAGTGAATCAAAAACTAGTATTTCTTGATTTAGATGGAACTATAATTGATCATAATAACCACACAATACCTGAATCCACACTGGTGGCTTTAAATGAAGCTAAAAGGAACGGGCATATAATAATTATTGCAACAGGACGGTCTCCATCTTTATTAGCTGGAATAGAAGATATTTTGGGAATAAAAACTTATATCGCCGCTAACGGTAGGTATGTTAAACATGAAAACCAATTGATTTATTCGGATAACATCAACCCAAACATTGTCAAAAGTCTTATTAAGGACGCTGAAGCTTTAGGTTTGGATCTTGGCATCATTACTTCAACAGAATACTTGGTAGTAAATCGAAAAACCGATTTGCCTAAACAATTTAGTGAACATTTCAACTTAGAAACGCCTAAAAGCATAGATTTATTTAAAGATTTAGATGATGTTCTTCAAATGGTGTTATACGATCAATCTAATAGTTGGAAAAGGTTGGAAAGACAGTATAAATCATTAGCGTTTCATCGTTCTTGTGAGTTTGGAGTAGATATTAATGGTTCTGACGGTATGAAAGATATTGGGGTCAAAATTTTGTGCGAGTATTTTAGAAGTACTTATGACGATGTGATTGCTATAGGTGATGGTTATAATGATATATCAATGATTAAATTGGCTGGTATTGGTGTAGCTATGGGTAATGGATGTCAACCATTGAAAGAGGCCGCTGATATTATAACTAAGTCGGTTGATCAAGATGGAATATATGCTGTTTTTAAAAGATTGGATTTGATTTAGTAATATAAGCGTTAAATGATTTACTTATTCGTTAAACCATAATACAATGAAGTAAATTAAGGTGATATTATGTTTGATACAATTATTGTTGGAGGGGGACATGCTGGTTGTGAAGCGGCTTTGGCCTCGTCTAGATTAGGAAAAAAAACACTTTTAATCACAGGTGATATAGATTATATAGCATCCATGCCTTGCAATCCATCTATTGGAGGTCCGGCCAAAGGTATAGTTGTTAGAGAAATCGATGCTTTGGGTGGTGAAATGGCAAAAAATGCTGATGCCACTCAAATTCAAATGCGTCTTTTAAATCATTCAAAAGGCCCTGCTGTTCGTGCTTTGAGGTCTCAATCAGATAAGGTTTTATACCCTGAAAGAATGAAAGAAACGATATTAAACCAAGATAACTTAGAAGTAGTTGAAAAGTATGTTGCAAAATTGCTCATAGATAATGATGAATCTAAAGGTGTTGAGACAAAAGATGGCTCACAATTCTTTTCAAATGCAGTAATTTTAACGACGGGTACGTTTTTAAATAGCCGTGTTTTAATCGGAGATGAAAAGACTTCCTCAGGACCTGAAAATCAAAAGCCCTCTTTAGGTTTGAGTCCACAACTTAGAAAACTTGGATTTAAACTATCTAGATTGAAGACCGGAACACCTCCGCGTGTAGATAAATCAACGGTCGATTTTTCGCAAACGGAAAAGCATGAAGGCGATTCTGTACATCGCTACTTCTCTCACTTTAACAGTAAGCCATATAACCTTGAAGAACAAGAACCATGTCATTTAACATATACCACACAAGAAACTCATGAAATTATAAATCAAAACTTAAACAAATCTTCAATGTATAGCGGTGTGGTAGAAGGCGTTGGTCCGCGCTATTGCCCTTCTATTGAAGATAAGCTTGTTCGTTTTAAAGACAAAAAAAGACATCAGATCTTTTTAGAACCTGAAAGTAAATACAGTCAAGATATTTATATACAAGGATTTTCCACATCAATGCCAAGAGACGTTCAAGAAGCTATGGTAAAGAGCATTCCGGGTCTTCAAAAAGCAAAGATAACAAAGTATGCGTATGCAATTGAATATGATGCCATCGATGCTAGAGACTTGTGGCCTACACTAGAGAGTAAAAGGGTTAAAAACTTATATTTTGCAGGTCAAATAAACGGTACAAGTGGTTATGAAGAAGCAGCGGGACAAGGCCTATTAGCAGGTATTAATGCAGTCCTTAATCAGGGGTATAAAAAACCTTTGGTTTTACGTAGGGATGAAGCATATATTGGAGTCCTTATTGATGATTTGGTTACAAAAGGAACAATCGATCCTTATAGATTATTAACCTCAAGAGCTGAGCATAGATTGTTACTCCGAAATGATAATGCAGATATGAGATTATTGGAAAAAGGGTATCATGTGGGCTTGATTTCAGAGGATGATTATAAGAAATTTGAACGTAAACTTAGTAACATTAACGATTTAATCCAGTATTTTCGAAACACAATAATATACCCCAAAAAAACCAACTTGGAAATTCTATCCAGTATTGGCTCTGCTCCCATTAAAGATAAAATATCCTTTTATGATTTGTTAAAACGTCCTGAGATTAAAGGAAAACATATAGGTTTATTTAATCAAACATTATCGTTTTCACAAACCATCTATGAACAAGTCGAAATACAAGTAAAGTATGAAGGATATATTGAAAAAGCAAGAAAACAAGCAGATAAGCTACTAAGGCAAGAGCATTTGGAAATTCCTAATGACATAGATTATAATAGTTTATCTAATTTGGCTTTAGAAGCGAGAGAGAAACTAAATAAAATACGTCCATTAACGATAGGACAAGCTAGCAGAATAAGCGGCGTAAATCCCAGTGATATTTCTATTCTAGCTATCCACTTAAAAAACATAACAAACCAGGACTCTTAGGAGTTCTGGTTTTAAAAATATTTAAAACACATAATCGATGTGGTAGAATAAACTAAGGGTGATAATGTGGATCAATTTGATAAAATTTTGACTAATCACTTCCGTTTAACTGATAGACAACTAACCTTGTTTAGAAGATATCATGATTATTTGATTAAATGGAATGAGAAAATGAATTTAACCGCTATTAAGGATAAAATTGGAGTGTATCACAAACACTTTGTTGATTCTTTAATGCTTTCACATTTTTTGGGTTTAAATGAGCAAACACTACTGGATGTAGGTAGTGGCGCTGGATTCCCGAGCATACCCTTGAAAATTTTGCACCCTAATTTGAAAGTGACAATCATAGATTCTTTACAAAAGAGGATTACTTTTCTTGAAAATTTATCTGAATACTTGGATTTGGATATAAAATTAATCCATGGTAGAGTCGAAAAACACCAAAATAAAAATAACTATGACATTGTCACGGCTAGAGCTGTAGCTAGATTAAATAAACTATGTGAACTATGCTTGCCATTTGTTAGAAAAAATGGCAGATTTTATGCTTATAAAGGCAGTCGCTTCCAAGCAGAATTAGAAGAATCAACTAAAGCATTAGAAACACTTAATGCAAAAGTAGAGAATACTTTTACTTATACTGTACTTGAAGAAAAACACACCATCATTGAGATTAGTAAACATCGATCAACAGACAAAAAGTATCCTAGAGAATTTAAAAAAATTAAATCAAATCCATTATAATTGAAACGATGTGATTTTGATGAATTCACTCAAAAAACAACCGAATAAAAGCCTGATACTAAACTCATTAGAACAAAGATATCTAAGAAGCAAGTCTTTGTTTGTTAGTGCTATGTTATTTATCGTAATGTTTCCTGTACTAATAGTTTTAAGGCTTTATGATATTCCATGGACAGATATTTTGGCCTATTTTTTAACTTTCATCATCCTTATAGCTATAAACCTATTGTTCTTTTTTTATAAGCATCATTTTAAAAGCATGCAACTGCCCATGTATATTACATCAGTAGGTCTTTATTTAATTATGTTTGGTGTTATTATAGATATTTACACATCCAGCATATTCACTATTTTATTTTTAGCTTATGCAATAATTGCTTTGTATCAAGATTTAAAGTTATCCATATTTAATAGTTTCTTAATCTTTTTATCTGGGGTATCATTAGTGTTGTTTTATCCAGATATGTTTGATACAAACCAAACCCTGCTGCTTACTTTGGACACTTTCTACATTATGACGTTTTTTATTGTTTTTATTGCGTTGATATTAACATCTTCAATTATCATACTTAAAAGAAAACGTTATTCTTACCGGCAACTTGCAGAAATAAAAGAACAAGAACAAAAACACATTAGTTTATTATTTGAGTTACAATCTAAACAATCAGATAAATCTTTTGATTCAAGAAACTATTATGATGACTTAAAATCTTTTAGCCAGTCATTATCAGAAAACATTGGTATAAATCATAAGGTCTTCTTAGAAAGATTAGAAATTATTATGAAGCTTGAAGACAAGTCCGAAAACGAAGTATCAGAAGAGTATCAAAATTATACGTTAGAAGAAATAGAAGAGCTAAAACATCTCGAGCTTTCCGTTTATAATAAAATATCTAAAACTGCTTTTAAAGCTGCCCAGCTCGAGGATATCAATATCGATAAAAAAGAGTTGCTTTACGAGCGAGCACAAGAAAAGCTCAATTATCGTGATGATGATAAACAAGTTAAGTTAATCGCTTTTGTAGTTTTTTATACTTTATTAAGATTAGACAAATTTTATGCTAAAGGCTTGAGCCATAATCAAATTATGCATATTTTGATGGCAAATAGATACAACAGTTTCATCGATCAAGAAGTTCTAGATATTTTCATTAATAATCAAAGCAAAATTAAAAAAATAGTTAACGATTGCTTAACCGGCGGGGTGTCATCATGAAGCAGTTGGTTAATAAGTTACAAAACAGTGAGTTTTTGACCCTTAATGAACTCCTAAAAGTTAAAGTTAGTCTAGTTATGATCTTCTTGTTGTTCTTTGGAGCTTTTACCATACCGGTGTCTTTTTTTGAGGATTTTGCTATATCCATTAGAATTACTGTTCCAGGTATATTTGTGTTACTCTTTACAATCACCTTTACTTTATTAATGGCTAATAAATCTAGACCAGCAATGCATTTTAGTATTTATACTTTTATTGGTTTGACCGTATACTATGTGGGGGCATCTGGACAGTTATATGGCTATTTCTTAGTATTTATCACGCTTACAGTATTGATATTTTATCAAGACATTACAACATATATTTTGTATGGTGGCCCTTTAACAATATATGGTATATATTATATTCAAACGAATGATGATTTAATTTCTGATGTGACCAATACCGCTCCACAAATCGGTCCACTTATATATCAGATTATTCTAGCTAGCTTTTTCATTGTGTTTCTTTTAAATTTTATCTTGACACAAAACTTAGAAGAAAAGCTCAACGAAGATTATATGAAAACACACAAATCGTTAAGGATATATCGAGGGTATTCGATCAGATTAATAAACGATATTTCTGATAGAGAAAACTATAATCGATCCTATCGAAATAAAGGTTTTCAATCTGCGATACACAAAGCTGCAGAGTTTATTAACGACAAGTTGGAAGAAAATCTTACAGATTTGGATGAGGTTATAGAATTTTACTTTTTTTTACACTCTCAGAATACACAGCAAATACTTGAAAAATCTAATATTCCTAAAAAGACAAGAAATTATACTTTGCAATTGAGCAGGTTTTTAATACATAAAAACTCAGATATTGATGCAATTGTATTTAACAGTATTAATGAGTTTAGAACCGTCAAGACTATTGCAAATAATCAATTTGAATATCATTTGGATTCTATGTTTCAAAGCCGGATTAATAGAGTTTTGGCAATCGCTATAATCTATAAATATTTGACTACCGAACCAACAAAGTATGATAAATGGGGAAGATTGAACAAAATATTAACACACAATGAATTTAAAAAAATGATTCAAACAAGAAGCTTTAGAGAAATTTTCTCCTTTGAGGATGTTAATTTTTTCTTAAAGAACGAAGCAGCTTTCAGGAAGTGTTTATAAAATAAGTATTCTTTAATGAGGTGTATTTGTATGGGAAAAATCATAGCTGTTACAAATCAAAAGGGTGGTGTAGGTAAAACTACAACTAGCGTTAACTTAGCAAGCTCTTTATCATATTTAGGTAAAAATGTGTTACTGATTGATGTTGATCATCAAGCTAATGCAACAACGTTTATGGGTATTAACCGCTCTAATTTAAAACACACCGTAGCAGATATTTTTACTAATAACGTTCCTGTACAAGATATTATACAAAGAGTGCAAAGTGTAGACGTTGATATTGTACCAGCTCGTTTTGAACTACTAAATATAGAGAATAGTTATTTTCACGATCAAGACAAAGATTTTTTGTTACTTAATAGCTTAAGAGGTGTGAGGGATAATTATGACTTTATCATTATTGATTGCCCCCCCTCTTTAGGTATGATGACCATGAACGCACTATTGGCTTCTGACAGCGTTTTAATACCTGTTCAGTGTGAATTTTTAGCATTAGATGGTTTGACACAGCTGCTAAATACAATTAGAATTATCCAAAAAAAGCTAAGATATAACAATCGTAAATTAACTATTGAGGGCGTCTTGTTAACTATGCTAGATACCAGAAGCAATATAGGTTATGAAGTTATTAATGAAGTTAGAACGTATTTTAAAGAAAAAGTTTTTGATACTATCATTCCAAGAAATGTGAAAGTAAGTGTAGCTCCTAGTCATGGTTTACCTGTCACAGAATATTCTCCTCGTTCCAGGGGGTCAATAAGCTATCAAAATTTAGCTAAAGAAATGGTGAGAAAAAGTGACCAAAAGTAAAGAAAATCTTGGCCGTAAAATTCTAGATCTAATTCAAGAAAACGAAATAGTTTTTAATGATAACGAAGAGATAGTAGAAATTGAGCTAACAAAAATCTTTCCCAACCCGCAACAACCTCGTAAAACATTTGATATTGAAAAACTGCAAGAACTCTCGGACTCAATTTCTTTACATGGCGTTATTCAACCCGTAATAGTTAAACCCGAAAAATCAGGGTATATGTTAATAGCAGGCGAAAGAAGAGTTAGGGCAGCCAAAATGGCTAACCTTAAAACCATACCCTGTATAATAAGACAGTATGATGATCAGTATGTAGCTGAAATATCCATTTTAGAGAACTTACAAAGAGAAAATCTATCCCCCATAGAAGAAGCCGTGGCGTTTCGGCAAATAATAAAAAAACTGGGTTTAAAACATGAAGAGTTAGCAAAAAAATTAGGGAAAAGTCGACCATACGTTACAAACGCTTTAAGGCTTTTGAGACTTCCATCAAAGGTGTTGGATTTGTTAAACGATAAAAAGATATCCATAGGGCATACCCGGTTGCTCAGCAGGTTTGATGACCAAGAAAAAGTAGAGAATATTATTGACATAATATTGAATCATAATCTATCAATTAGAGAAACTGAACGCTTAATTAGCGATATAGAAAACAACAAAAGTAAAGGTGAAAAACGGCCTGAAAATTTCAATGAAAAGTTAATAAGATTTTTTAATCATGATGTGTACTGGTATCAAAAAAATAATAATTTAATTGTTAGATTTAAAACAAAAGAAGAACTAGATGAGTTTTTAGACAGTATTAAAGAAGAGTCTTAGTTGGTGGTTTGATGAATGAAGTTAAAATTGATGACATCGTTATGATGAAGAAACCTCATGCATGTGGTTATAATTATTGGAAAATCATAAGATATGGTGCTGATATCAAGCTTAAATGTCTACATTGCAACAGAGTTATCATGCTTGAAAGGCCTAAATTTACGAAGAAGTTTAAGAAAAAACTAGAATCGAAAGAAGGAAATAATGGGAAATAATGAGATTGATAGGTTAATCAATAAAATTATTGAATTTAGAGATTCTCGAAATTGGGATCAGCATGATACCCCAGAAAACTTAGTTAAATCTATCGTTATCGAAGCAGCAGAGTTGTTAGAAGAATTTCAATGGAGCGGCGATATAGAGAATTTTCAAAATGTAAAAGACGAGATTGCTGATATCGCAATATTGTTGTTAGCTTTGGTTCATGATTTGGATTTGGATTTTAATAAAATTATTGATGAAAAACTAAAAAAGATAGCAATAAAATATCCTATCAAAAAATAGGTTGCTTTTTTTGCGATATTATTATAGAATGTATTTTGTTTATTTGGAGGGGTAGCGAAGTGGCTAAACGCGGCAGACTGTAAATCTGCTCCCTCAGGGTTCGGCGGTTCAAATCCGTCCCCCTCCACCATTTTTAATGGGCTATAGCCAAGTGGTTAAGGCATCGGACTTTGACTCCGACATCGAAGGTTCGAATCCTTCTAGCCCA
>CAZCSL010000002.1:62132-144308 GCA_964501415.1 uncultured Candidatus Izemoplasmatales bacterium | reverse complement strand
AAAAAAACATCGTTCTTGTAACGATGTTTTTTTATGTGATTAGATGTCTTTTCTAAGCTCAACATACAAAAGCGTATGCACCATGCGATACCAAGGGGTGATGATGAAGATCGTAATGGGTAATGATGAAAACCACACAATCATAAAAGGAATCCCTTCAATATCACCAAACTGACTAGCGAATATTAACAGTACGGTAATCAAAGATCCAACTATTACCCATACGGCCCATAACAAAAACAGAATTCTTAACAAAAACAATCTAAGATAGTGCCCTTTGAGCATTCTAATGCTCGTGGTTAAGGGACTGTTTTCTTTTGCGTCAAACTTTGGATCCGCTAATAAATATGGGACCATTGAAAGTATCAGCGATACGATAAAAGGTGGGATGAAAAGCACGCCTACAATCAAAACGCTTATAGCAAATAAAGCTAGAAAACCTGGGCCGAATGTGGCTAAGGTCTCTACAAAATCTTGGTTGTAAAGAAAGATAAAAAATAGCACAATAACAGAAATACCGTAGGCTATGCTAGTTATCAAATGATGCAAAAACATATACAGTAAATTGGTTGAAAAGTTATAGTTGAAGCCGACAAACAAATCTTTGAATTGAGGCATTTTTCCACTTAAAGTTACATACGTTGTTATATAGGCAAAACCGACATAAAAAGGCGACAAGATAATGGCACCACCATAAGGAATCATGGACCCTGCTATAGAGTAGATTAAATACCCAAGTATCAAAAACGGTACAATCTTAAAATAGTGTCTTAATAATGTCAGCAAAGCATTTAGTAAAATTGACATAAATAATGTACTCCCTTTATTATGGTTGTTTTTTTAATGAACTGACAAAATCTTCATCGGGATCGATGTAGATCGTCTTTTGCTGGGTATATTTTACAAAACAAGCTTTTTGACCCGGGATTTTTTTAACGTTTTTTATCTTGGTATAATCAACCGGTACACTAGATGAGTAACGCATTTTTGAATGATACGCCGCAAGCTGTGCTGCAGTGCGAATCGTTGTCTCTTTGAGTTCTTCTAAAGGGGCTTTAACCACCACGTGTGAGCCTGGTGCACCTTGAACATGAAACCAAACGTCATTGGCTTTGGCAACTTCATGGGTGATGTGTGCGTTTTGAAGGTTATTTTTGCCGACTAAGATTTCTTGACCCAAGGCATCTATATAGACGATATGTCCAGCCTTCTTAGAAAGCTTTTGACTTCTTTTTCCGGGTTTTATATACCCATATGCGCTTAGTTCTTCTCGCATTTGTTCTAAGTCGCTAAGGTTGACATCTTGCAATTGACTTTCCAGTAACCTAAAATAGGTTCGTTCATTTTTAGCTTTGATGATTTGTCTTTTGATATGGGGAATGCTTTTTTTGAGCTTTTTGTACCGCTTGAAATAAGCCTGGGCATTATCAACCACGGATAGCTTTCGATCCAAAGGTATAATGACTTCTTTGTTTGCTTGATAATCGAAGAGCTTGGCCTCAATATCCCCAGCTTTGATTTGGTGCTGATGGGCTAAAATCAAGTTGCCATAATCTTTATAAGTTTCACTTTCCAAGGCTTTTTTTAAGTCTTGATTTAAGCGCTCAATCTTTCTGGTTTGTTTTTTTAATTGTTTATTTATGAACTGTGTTAGGTCTTTATTGCGTTGTAAAAACAATTCTTTACTGTCTTTTTGACTAAAGAAATAATCCAGCATTGCACTAACAGAGTCAAAGGGGGTTTTTGATCCTTTTATATGGGTTAAATCATAAACCGCAAACGCCATTTTTTTCGCTTCAATGACTTGGGGGTTATTTTCTTCAACCATGGCCTCAAAGGTTTTAAAAGCTTCTTGGTGAGGACGGTGTAAAAACTCCTTGGCAAACTGAGGGGATACGCCTTGGAATTGGTTTAAAACCGCAGGCACATCAGTTGGGGTATGTTGTTTAAAAAATGATGCCACGGCTCTTTTATCAAAAGGATCGATACGCTCATCTTCAGGATAGATATATTTAGCAGAAGGGATCATGGTTCTATCTACATCATCAAAAGGATGCGTATGGTTTAAGGCATCCAAAATGACCTGGTTTTGATCTAGTAGTACAAGATTGGCATCTTTGCCCAAGGCTTCAAAGATTAATAGGCGTTCAGTGATATCACCTAAGGAATCACGACCTTGCAAGGTTATAATCATAATCCGGTCATTGGCCTTTTGTTCGATATTTTTGATGTAAGCCCCTTCTAGATGCTTTCTTAACAAACGACAAAATAAAGGGGGATTCATAGGTTTTTCATAACGTTTTTCACTAAGGTAGGTACGGGTTTGGTGCTTAGAAGCACTGATGAGCAGTTGGTGGCGTTTCTTTTTGTGTACATAAAAAAGAAAGCTAAAATCCTCTAGCTGATAAATTTTATCGATGCGCCCACCAATTAAGGTGGTTTGAAGTTCTTCTATGACTCGTTTTAGCGTCAGTCCATCAAAGCTCATCGCAATCACCTAGCTTATTGTATCACGAAACATCAATTTTTGTAAAAAAGTAGATAATTGGACTACCATTTAAAAGCTAAAAGTGTTATCATATATCATAATAACGGTGGGAATGGAGGACATCTGATGAAGCTTAATGAACGCGGCTTACTAGTAGTTTTGAGTGGCCCTTCCGGTGTTGGTAAGGGAACTGTTAGAAAAGCTTTGTTCGATTTGGAAGGTCATGATTTGGTGTATTCTACATCGATGACCACCCGTCCCCCGAGAAATGGAGAGATCGAAGGCGAAGATTATTACTTTGTCTCAAAGGAAGAATTTGAAAGGCGCATAAAGGCTGATGCCTTTTTAGAATGGGCCGAATTCGTCGGTCATTACTATGGTACGCCGAAAGACAAAATTGATGAAGAGTTAAAAAGAGGCAAAGAGGTCGTATTGGAAATTGAAGTCCAAGGGGCCTTGCAAGTTAGAGAAAAGGCTCCAGATGGTGTGTTTATTTTTATTGCACCCCCTAATAAAGAAGCCTTATACCGCCGTTTATTAAGACGGGGTACAGAATCAACCGATACGATTCAAAAACGCATGGACAAGGCTGAACGTGAGTTTCCCTTAGCCCATAAATATGATTATATCGTTGTAAATGATGAAGTGACCAATGCCGCAGATCGCGTGTTAGCTATTATTCGCGCTGAACACGCTAAAACAGAGCGGGCGATTTATAAATATTATGACTTAATGGAGGTCGATAAGCATGAGCAAAAATAAAGAAGGACTGCGTTACCCATCAATCGATGAGTTACTGCACACCATCGATTCTAAATACAAACTAGCTTACGCCGCAGCGATGCGTGCTAAACTCATCCGAGAACATGAAGATTCCACGATTGATGCTAAGTGTGATAAACCTGTCGGGATTGCGTTAGAAGAAATCAAGGCAGAAAAAATCGATATCGATTTTGAAAAATAAGTAGAGGCTCTCTACTTTTTTTTTACGGAAATATGCTATAATCTAAGTAAGAAAATGGAGTGTTTAATTATGGAAAAAGCGTTTGATACCTTGTTGAATGTGTTGGATTTAAATGACTTGAAAAAGACGTTAAACGGTAAATTAATTGAACTTCAAGTTGATGAGAAAACCAACGCTTGGCACTTTGTTATAGAGTTACAAAAGCCTCTAGAAATAGAGGTTTTTAAGCGCTTCGTTGAGCGTATAGAGGATTTGCCTATCGTTTTGGATAGTTGCCAGCATGTCGAATATAACATCACATACCAAGAAGAAAATCATGATTCTATTGCCGAATATTATGATTATGCACTGAAAAAAATTATGCGTCAAAAACCTCGCTACCAAGCCTTAAAAGACATGGATGTAGAGGCCATAAAACAAGGCTTGCAAATTGTATGTCCTAAGGATGGCGCTTATGTTGAGGATATGTTAAAAGACATTAAAGACAGATTACTGCGTTATGGTTTTTCTGTACAACTAAGTGTACGTTATTGTGAAGAAGCCCCAACGATTAAAGACCGCATAGAAGCCAATACTGAAGCCGATATCAAAAATACAGAAACCCAAAATACCACGCTAAGCTTTGAAGCTTACAAAAACCAAAGCGTCCCGAATGTAAAAGATACCATTGCCGATGTGCCGACCACAGAGGTAAAACTAAATGAATATAAAAGCGCCCACAACAATGCGAATTTCAGTCTTGAAGGGTTAGTAGAAACGGTGGATTCAAAAGCCATTAAGAAACAAACCACACTTTATACATTTGTCTTGAGTGACCGAGATGATGCGATCTATGTAAAAAAATTCGTACGTGATAAAGACGAGATGGTTTTTTTAAACCACGTTCAACCGGGCATGAGAATGAAAGTTCGTGCTTACGCTCAGTATGACCATTTCAACGATGAAGTGGTCTTAATCGCAGACAATATCGAATGTACCAATAAGCCCGTCCAAAGAGATGTTCGCAAAGATGAGGCAAAGCATAAACGCGTCGAGTTGCACCTGCATTCAAAGATGTCTACCTTAGATGGTATAGATGCGATCAAAGATTACGTGCAAACCGCTAAAAGCTTCAATCATCACGCGATTGCTTTGACCGATCACGACAACGTCCAAGCTTTTCCAGAATTTGAAGCTATCGCGAAAAAAACCGGTATCAAACCCATCTACGGTGCTGAGTTATCGGTTGTTGATGAGGCGATGACCAAGCTTGCTTGGCATGATTATGATGGCTCATTGCGCGATGCGACTTATACGGTTTTTGATATTGAGACAACGGGTCTTTCTGCGAACTTTGATCATATCATCGAAATTTCTGCGATTAAAATCAAAGACCATCAAGTGATAGACCAATTCGATGCGTTTGTTAATCCTAAACAACCTTTGAGTGATTTTACCAAACGGCTGACAGGCATTAAGGATAGTGATGTCAAAAATGCGGATTCGATTGAAACGGTGTTACCCAAATTTAAGGCCTTTTTTAAAGATACCATTATGGTGGCACACAACGCGACTTTTGACATGGCGCACATCTATGAAAATTTAAAAACCATCGGTCAATATGACGGGCCCTTACCGACCATAGACACCCTGCAAATCGCAAGACAACTTTATGGTGATAAGTTAAAACGCTTTAACTTAAAAGCCGTAGCGAAACATTTTAACGTGGAGTTAAAGCGTCACCATCGAGCTGAATCTGATACACGCGCAACAGGGGATATATTCTTACACATGTTAAGCGATTTTGACAAGCTTGGTTTCAAGCAGTTTGATGATTTGAAAGATCCTAAAAAACATCTTCGAAACTATGATCCATACAAACATGCAAAGGCAGGTCATGTGAGTGTTTTAGTCAAAAACAAAACCGGCCTAAAAAATCTTTACAAACTAATCTCTATTGCCAATACCACGTATTTTTATAAGACGCCGAAACTGCCGAAAAAGGTTTTAGAGCAATACAAAGAAGGCCTTTTAGTTGGTAGTGGTTGTATGAATAGCGATTTTTTTGAGATTGCTTTAAATCAGGGAGAAGAAGCGTTAAAGACCCAAGCTGAAACCTTTGATTATTTGGAAATACAACCCTTGGAAGATTATCTTTATAAAGCAAAGGATATGACGGACATAAAGGGCCGTATTATAGAAACCATGCAGCGGATAAAACGTATCTCAGAAGATTTGGCCATTCCCTTAGTTGCGACGGGAGATGTACATCATATCGATAAAGAGAGCGTTAAATTCCGCGATATCTATATCCAAACCCCAGTGGTTGGTGGGGGTTATCATGAGTTATTTAAATATGATGAAATTCCTTCGCAATATTATCGCACGACCGAAGAGATGAAAGCATCCTTCGCGGAAGTCTTTGATGAAAATATCATTGAAGATATCGTCGTGACCCAACCCAATAACATCGCAGAATCTATTGAGACTTTTGATGCTTTCCCAAAAGGCTTATTTGCGCCAAAAGATGATTTCTTAGCACTGGAAGGGATCGTTTCGATTGAAGATAAGATGGTCGATATGGTCATGCAAAAAGCCCGCAGCCTTTATGGCGATACTTTACCTAAAATGGTTGATGAGCGTTTACAAAAAGAATTGAAAAGCATTACGGAAAACAAGTTTTCCACCGTGTATTATATTTCACACTTACTGGTTAAAAAAAGTCTTGATGAAGGCTATTTGGTCGGTTCAAGAGGTAGCGTGGGTTCATCGTTAGTAGCAACCTTGATGGATATTACGGAAGTTAACCCCTTAGCCCCGCATTACGTTTGTAAAAAATGTCATTTCTCAAGTTTTAAAATGACTCAAGACGAAAAAGAAGCTTATGGCGTTAAACCAGAAGAAAAAGGCCTTCAGATGTTGCTGGAGTCTGTGGATAGTGGCTTCGATCTAAAGCCGATGCCGTGTCCTAAGTGTGATGCTCCCCTCAAAAAAGACGGTCACGATATTCCCTTTGAAACATTCTTAGGGTTCAAAGGCGATAAAGTCCCTGACATTGATTTGAACTTTTCAGGTGATTATCAAGCCAAAGTACATGAATATATTCGCAGCTTGTTCGGAAAAGAAAGGGCCTTCAGAGCGGGGACGATCTCAACGGTTGCTCAAAAGACCGCTTTTGGTTATGTTAAAGGGTATGCCGAGAAGAGGGATCTTTCGCTAAGAAAAGCTGAGATTGAACGCCGCGCTCAAAGAATCACGGGGGTAAAACGTTCTACAGGCCAACACCCGGGCGGGATTGTGGTTGTCCCAGATTATAAAGAAATCTACGATGTAACGCCCGTTCAATATCCCGCTGATGATATTACTTCAAGTTGGCGTACGACGCATTTTGATTATCATTCATTTGAAGAAAACCTCTTTAAACTCGATGTGCTCGGGCATGATGATCCTACCATGATTCGTTATTTAATGGATTTCGTAAAGGACGATCCTATCAACTTTCCCTTTAGTGACGCACGAGATATCCCCTTAGATGACAAAAACGTCTATAAGATGTTAAGCGGTACGGAAATATTACATCTCAAACCTTCAGATATTCGTAGTGATGTGGCTTCTTATGGTATCCCAGAGATGGGGACATCCTTTGTCAGAGGTATGTTAAAAGCCTCTTTGCCTGAGTCTTTTGCCGATATTGTCAAGATATCAGGCTTATCCCATGGGACAGATGTTTGGCTCAATAATGCAGAAATGTTGGTTTCTGGAAAAACGCCATATGGACCGATACCGTTTAAAGACGTCATTGGTTGTCGCGACGATATCATGGTTTATTTGATTCAAAATGGTTTGCCTAATGATGTCGCTTTTGAAATCAGTGAATTCATCCGTAAGGGGAAAGCGTCAAAAGACATAAAGAAATGGTCAGAATATAAAGATGTTATGAGAGAATACAGCATTCCTGAGTGGTATATTTGGTCAGCGGGACAAATCAAATACATGTTTCCAAAAGCGCATGCGACGGCTTATGTTATAATGGCTTTGAGAATCGCTTGGTTTAAGCTACATCGTCCTATATACTTTTATGCAGCGTATTTTTCTAAACGCGCTCAGGCTTTCGATTTAGTAGCGATGCAGGGTGGCGAATATGCGATGGAAAAACGCATGGATGAAATACGCAACAAAGGCAATCAAGCCACCGACCCTGAAAAAAAGCTTTACACCGTGTTGGAAGTTGCCTTAGAAATGACGAAGCGTGGGTACCACTTTAAACCGGTTTCCATTATGGAAAGTGCTGCTACAGAGTTTAAGATTTCGCAAGATAATGAAGGCCTTAGGTTACCGTTTTTAGCTTTGGACGGTTTAGGTGAGAAAGTCGCCAAATCGATCACAAAGGCACGAGATGAAAAAATATTTACTTCTCGGGAAGATGTTAAAGAACGGACGGCACTATCGACAACGTTGTTTAACAAATTGGAAGCTTTAGATGCATTTGGAGATTTGCCGGACACTTCACAAATGAATCTATTTGAATTATAAATATAAAAACAGAAGGTGATTATTATGTACAGAGGAACAGGAAGAAGAAGAGGCATGGGTCGATTCGGACACAATCCATTCATGCGAAGTGTTGAACGAAATGCAGCGACGGACGCAACGGATGCGACTCCGGCTACTTACGCTGGGGTGGTTTTTAAGACGACTCTGTTGTTAAGCATCATGTTTGGTCTAGGTATATTTAGCGCTACGATGTTGCTGCAACAAGAGTTATTGATAGGCGGCTATGGCTTGTTAATTGGTGCGCCGATTATTGGCTTTATCGCCGTTTTGGTCGCGTCGTTTTCTCCGCGCCTAGCAAGACCGATGTCATTTATTTATGCAACAGCACAAGGGATCTTTTTAGGAACCATCTCCGCGGTTTATACTATTGTATTTGGAGACTATATTGTGCCTGTGGCTTTAATCGGGACAATGGGCATATTTTTTGCCATGCTCTTTTTGTACCGCAGCGGTATTATCAAGATCGGCTCTATGTTTAGACGCATTGCCATAAGCTTGTTATTTGGCTTATTGTTTGCGAACTTGTTTTTAATGATCATGTTTGCCTTTGTTGGCTTTGCACAATTTCAAACTTTTTACTTACTGATTGTCATAGTCGGTGTGGTTTTAGCCGCGGTATTTTTATTGATTGACTTTGATAACATTACCAACATGGTCGAAGGCGGCGTCTCAAAACAATACGAATGGATGCTAAGTCTTTCCTTGGTCATTACCATCGTATGGCTTTTTGTGGAGATGTTGCGTTTATTAGCTATTTTAGCCAGTCGCAGTAGAAACTAATCAAACTAAATAAGGAGCGTATAATCATGGAAACTTGGGATTTAAGCCCACTGTTTGAAAGCTATGAATCAAAAGCCTTTAAGGCGACCATTAAAACCATTGAAAAACGCATTGAGGAGGCTCACGCTTTTGCTAAGACGCTCGATGATAATCCAGATGAGGTAAAAACCATTAAAACCTATCTAAAGTTATCTTCGGAGTTGAGAAGCAACTTCTTACAAGCCTTTGGCTTTGTCAATTTATCCTTAGCTACAGATGCTCAAGATGAAACCTCCAATCAATGGATGAACAAAATGCAACAATTATCGAGCCAAACCACTAGCTTCAGCACCAAATTTTCAAAGTGGTTACCTAAGGTAAGTAATCTTCAAGCATTAATCGATCAACATGAGGAACTAAAAACACATGCGTATCACTTAAACAGCATCGTCGATCGTGCACAGTATGTACTTAGTGAAAAAGAAGAAGCCATTATTTCTAAGTTAACCCAAACAGGCTCATCCGCATGGTCCCATCTTCAAGGGCTGCTCACCAGCGTTTTAGAAGTGGATTATGAGGGTGAGAAAATTACCTTGAGTGACGTTAGAAACAAAGCCCATGCGCGTGATGCCTCAGTTAGAAAAAAAGCCTATGAAGCCGAGTTGGCCGCATATAAAAAAATCGAACAATCCATCGCCTTTTCCCTTAACAGTATCAAAGGTGAAGTCAATGAAATTCTAAAACTTCGTGGCTTTGAAAGTGCATTAGATGAAGCGGTGTATAACTCTAGGATGAAACGCGAAACCTTGGATGCTTTGATTGCCAGCATGCGCGATCATTTGCCGATGTTTAGAAAATATTTGAAACGAAAAGCCCATTTGCTCGGGCATAAAAACGGCTTACCTTGGTATGATTTGTTTGCCCCTCTTGGTAAGAGCGAACGAAAATTTACAAGCAAAGAAGCCATGGATTATGTGATTCATAACTTTAAAGGCTTTGGCGATGATCTGGCCAACTTAGCAAAGCGGGCATACGATGAGAATTGGATTGATTTTACCCCAAGAAGTGGTAAACGGGGCGGGGCTTTTTGCTTTAACATTCATCCCATCAAACAAAGTCGAATCTTGACCAACTTTGAAGGTAGTTTTTCAAACGTGATTACCTTGGCTCACGAACTTGGTCATGCTTATCATGGCGATCGAATATTTAAAGAAAACATCTTGAACGCTTCATATACAATGCCCGTTGCGGAAACCGCATCAACCTTGTGTGAAACCATTGTAAAAAAAGCTGCGATTAAAGATGCAAAAGACGAAGAAAAAGTGTTTATCTTGGAACAATCTCTAATGGGTAGTACACAAGTGATCGTAGATATATTGTCGCGCTTCATTTTTGAAAAAGAGGTATTTGAAGCCAGGCAAACAACACCTCTTTCCGTTAACAAACTTAAATCTATGATGTTGAAGGCTCAAAAAGAGGCGTATGGAGATGGTTTAGATGAAAACAAATTACATCCTTACATGTGGATTAACAAAGGCCATTATTACCGTGGTTCTTTAAGCTTTTATAACTTCCCCTATGCGTTTGGTTTACTCTTTGCCAAAGGTATCTATGCGCTATATCAAGAAAAAGGTCAAGCGTTTGTGCCAAAGATCGACTATCTTTTACAAAAGACTGGGCAAATGGACGTTGAAGACGTCGCAAAGCTTATTGATATTGATGTGACTAAAAAAGCTTTTTGGGATAAGTCCTTAAAGGTCATCCAAGAAGAAATTGATACTTTCTTATCTTTAACTGAGTAAAAGTCAAGCACAGTGCGGGGACTCCTGCACTGTGCTTTTTTAAATACGCTTTATGTGCTTTTTTAAATACGCTTTAATGCTTGAAATCAGGATAAAAATCCCTTATAATTAGGATTAACACAGTGAAGAGGAACATGAACTTCAAACAATCATCACAAGAGAGAGACCGATGCTGGGATGGTCTTATGATTGAATGTATGTTTTTCATCCTCTGAGTGGCGTTAATCGCGTCCGTTGACTAGCGTTAAAAGTCTTGAGAGCTTAAGTGAACTTAAGGTGGTACCGCGGTATTATATCGTCCTTATCGACAAGGACTTTTTTTATGTAAAAAATAGGAGTGTGAAAACATGGATATCAACTCTCGTATTAAGGCATTGAAAGAAGCACTTAATGAGGCTTTAAACGATGTTCAAAACCAAAACGACTTACAACAAGTCAAAAGTAAATTCTTAGGAAAGAAAGCTGAAATTTCACAATTGATGCGTCATATGAAGGATTTGCCTAACGAAGAAAAGCCTCGTTTTGGTCAGGCTATAAATCAAGCTAAACAATTGTTCAACGAAAAGATTGAGGAAAAAAAGACACGTCTTAAAAATCAGGAAATCGAAGAGAAACTAAAACATGAAAAAGTCGATGTGACGTTGACCGCACCAGATTTCACCTTGGGGACCACGCATATTCTCAATCAAATAGTTGAGTCGATTGAAGATTTTTTCATTGGAATGGGGTATCAAGTTAAAGAGGGCCCAGAAATCGAATCCGATGAAATGAACTTTGAAAAGTTGAATCTGCCTAAAGATCATCCTGCTAGAGACATGCAAGATTCGCTTTATATTACCAAAGACACGTTGCTTAGAACCCATACTTCTCCTGTACAAGTAAGAACGATGCTTGAGATGGGCGGCCATCAGCCGGTCAAAATAATCTGTCCTGGTAAAGTTTACCGTCGTGATGATGATGATGCGACCCATTCACATCAATTTATGCAAATTGAAGGATTGGTTGTTGATCGCGATACGACTA
Source organism: uncultured Candidatus Izemoplasmatales bacterium (assembly GCA_964501415.1). GTDB lineage: Bacteria > Bacillota_I > Bacilli_A > Izemoplasmatales > Izemoplasmataceae > B1SED10-225. The sequence continues at coordinate 132,739 of CAZCSL010000002.1, read as the reverse complement.
TGAGTGATTTAAAAGGCACGCTTTTGGCGGTGGCTAGATACCTATTTGGCCCTGACCGCGAAATTCGTTTAAGACCTTCTTACTTCCCTTTTACAGAACCTTCAGTCGAGGTCGATGTCACGTGTAAAAACTGTGATGGTAAAGGGTGCAATATTTGTAAACAAAGTGGTTATATTGAGATCTTAGGTGCCGGTATGGTTAATGATAAAGTGTTAAAAGCTAGTGGTTATGACCCAAGTCAGTATCAAGGGTTTGCCTTTGGCATAGGGGTGGAACGATTAGCAATGTTGAAGTACGGCATCGAAGATATCAGACATTTTTATACCAATGATTTAAGGTTTAACAAACAATTTAAATGAATAAAGATACCTTATGTATAATCATCAATGGCGCTGGTACCACCGGCGCTGAGTTATCGGGATTACACAAATACTTAAAGAAACACCACCCCAACACATTTGTGTATTATCCTCATAATATTCCGGGTAGTTTTGTGGGCGATTACTTTCCCAAAGCCACCATCAAGGACTTTAATAATTTCATCAATCAAACCATTGATATGATGCGCAAACCTTTTAAAGAAGTCGTTGTCATCGGATATTCCTTAGGAGCCGCAACCGCAGGGGTCATGGCTTCAAGAAGTCATAAGATCGATAAGATGATTCTTATTTCTCCGATTGTGAAAAACCCTAATTTCAGAAGGTTCTTACGTGGTTTCATGACAAATTTTGCTCAAAAGAAGAACTTGACCAAAATTCAAAAACTCTTTTTTAGGGAGTTTCTAAGACGATTTCAATTTGTACCTAAAACGCACGTATGGACCTTGCAACGCTATTTTTGGTATACGAAAAAATATTTGAACAAACTGAATGACACCAATATTTTGATCATTGAAACGCTTCAAGATGAAGTCGTTAAGACCTCTTCAATTGATTGGCTCATCAACAAGATGGATGCGCCTAATATTGAACGTTATCCTATCGATTCATCACATTTCTTGTTTTTTGATAAAACCGCACGAGCTCAAGCTTATCAAAAAATCAGTGCCTTTATGAAGGAGGAACCCGCATGAAAGTTTCATTAAATTGGCTCAATGATTATGTAGATATCAAAGCGATTTCTCATGAGCGCCTAAAACACCGAATTACCATTCAATCACAAGAGGTTGAAGGGGTTTATAAACTTAGCGAAGCGACAAACCTTGTGGTCGGTGAAACCTTAAGTTGTGAACAACACGAAGAAGCCCATAAATTATCGGTTTGTCAAGTTAAGCTCAAGCATCAAACGGTTCAAATCGTTTGTGGGGCGCCCAATGTCAAGGCCAATCAAAAAGTGATTGTGGCCTTGGAAGGCGCAACCTTACCAGGTGGTATTACGATAAAACCCACAACGATAAGAGGGGTTGAATCTAACGGGATGATTTGTAGTTTAAATGAACTTGGCATCGAAGAAAAATACCACCATGAAACAGGGATACACGTGTTGCCAGATGAGGTTGAGGTGGGTGCGGATGCTTTGGAGGTGCTTGGCTTTAACGACACTGTTTTAGAGCTAGATTTAACGCCTAATCGTCCTGATTTATTGTCGATGCAAGGGGTAGCTTATGATATTAAAGCCTTGTTTGATCTTAATATCACGTTACCAAAAGTAAACCTCAAGCGGTCCAGTAAAAAGAATCCCTTTACCATTAAAACTGAAACCGATAAGTGTAAAAGCTATTACGGTGCACTCATTGATAATGTCGTTATCAAAGAGAGTCCTTTGTGGCTTAAAGCGCGTTTGATTGCCTCGGGTATTCGTCCTATTAACAACGTTGTCGATATCACCAATTACGTTATGCTCGAAACGAATCAACCTTTGCACGCTTTTGATTATGATACGTTGAATAGTGAGACGATTTTGGTGCGGGAAGCTTCTGAAGGAGAAGTTTTCACCACCTTAGACGAACAACAAAGACGGCTTCTAAAAGGCGATATCTTAATTACCAATGGCAAAGAACCTATCGCTTTAGGTGGTGTCATGGGGGGCTTGGATAGCGAAGTTTCACATGAGACCAAGACGATTCTATTGGAAAGCGCCACCTTCGATGCGACACAAATTCGTAAAACTTCTCAACGATTGGACTTAAAAAGCGAATCTTCTATTCGCTTTGAACGCGGACTTGATCCCAATAAAACACGCTATGCCTTGAACCGAGCAGAAGCATTATTGGTGGCTTATGCGGATGCCACACTTAGAGAAAATGTTGCTTATTTTGACCATCATCAAAGTAAGCCTCAAAGCATCAAGTTGTCCCTTTCAAAAATCAATCATGTCTTGGGGGCTTGTTTGGATAATGAAACGGTTGAGGATATTTTAAGACGTCTGGATTTCAATTACACGTGTGAATCTGGCTTATTTACCATTGAGTGTCCTGCTCGACGCGTTGATATTGAGACCTATCAAGATCTAATCGAAGAAATCGGCAGAATCTATGATTATAATAATTTAGAAGATACTCTCCCTAAGACGGTATCTCAAGGTGGACTGAGCGCTTATCAAAAATTTAAGCGCCGTATAAGAGAAAGCTTAAATGGCCTTGGGTTAAATGAGACCATTACCTACAGCTTAATTTCTGATGAAAGCATCTTTGATTTAAGGCCGAAAGATGATTTAAAGCCTGTTAAACTAGCCAATCCCATTAGCGAATCACACAGTAGTTTGACGTTGAGCCCTCTTAAAAACCTAATGGATGTGACCGCATATAACGTCAAAAGACGGGGTGAAAACGTTCATATTTATGAAGTTGGGAAGCAATATCAGCTCGATGGCGAAGATGAAGTACTGGCCTTAAGCTTACATGGGGTTTATCAAGATCAGTACTGGCAAGCTAGCCAACAGACTAATTTCTTTACTTTAAAAGGCATTGTGGAAGCCTTGTTTGACCGTCTTCAACTAAAAGACGTTAACTATGAAAGCGCGGATATCAACCACTTCCACCCCCACCAAACCGCTTGGATCAAACAAGGTGAACAAACCCTTGGTTACTTGGGAAAAATTCACCCTCAATATGCGGCTAAGTATGGCCTAAATGATGTTTTTATGGCGCAAATCAATCTAAAAAAACTGTTTGCATGTATCGATTCTACTATTGAATATGAGAAAGTGTTGAAATATCCAAGCGTTTCTCGAGATGTCGCTTTGATTTGTGATGAGAATATCACTGCGGGCGCTATCATCAATAGCATTCATGACAATTCAACTAGCATCCTAAAACACGCGCATATTTTTGATGTATACCGTGGTGAACATATTGCTAAGGATAAAAAGTCATTGGCCATTCGTCTTCATTTTGAAGATAAGACGGGGACGTTAAAAACCAAGACGGTTGATGAGATGGTAAAAAACATCTTAGAAGCATTGAAAAACGAATACAATGCCGTATTGCGCTAAAATGATAAAGGCTGATTTTTATCTAAAAATCAGCCTTTTTTTAACCGAAAAACCTGTATTATAAAAACCCTTACAATTTTTATGAAAACGGTTGTATTAAGCCGAGCATTCTGTTACAATAAAACCGTATTTAAATTCACGTTTGGGAGGTTTTTTATGAAGATAGGCGTACCAAAAGAGATTAAAAATAATGAGAATCGTGTCGGCATTACCCCCGCAGGTGTAAGTTTGATGATTCGCAACAACCATGAAGTATTTGTAGAGACTACAGCGGGTCATGGTTCGGGTATTGAGGACCAAGCTTATATCGATGCTGGAGCTACCATTGTAAATAGTGCAGAAGAAGCTTGGGCTCAAGAGATGGTCATAAAAGTCAAAGAGCCACTAGCAAGCGAATATAAATTTTTTAGAGAAGATTTAATCATCTTCACTTATTTGCATCTGGCCGCAGAAGAAGCTTTGACACAAGCATTGATCGACTCTGGTTGTAAAGCGATTGCGTATGAGACGGTTCAAGTTGGCAAAGAGTTACCCCTTCTAAGACCGATGAGTGAGGTTGCAGGAAGAAGAGGCACTATTGTTGGCGCAACACAACTAGAAAAACATCGTGGTGGACGCGGCGTTTTACTCGGTGGTGTACCTGGTGTTCATCGTGGACACGCGGTCATTATTGGTGGCGGAACCGCGGGTATTTCCGCAGCTAAAATGGCGATTGGTCTTGGCGCAAGAACGACGATTTTAGAACTCGATGAAGATAGAATGCGTTATTTAGATCACATTTTTGATAAAGAAGTGAGCGTTATTAAATCGAACCCACTAAACATTGCATCGGCTTTAAAAACCGCAGACTTACTCGTCTCTACGATTTTGATTCCAGGCGCTAAGGCGGCTAAAATTGTCACAGAAGATATGGTTAAATCCATGCCTGATGGTGCGGTTGTTGTTGATATTTCTATCGACCAAGGTGGTTCAGTTGAAACGATTGATAGAATAACCACACACGACAATCCTGTTTATGAAAAACACGGTGTTATTCATTATAGCGTAGCTAACATGCCTGGTGCGGTACCTAGAACTTCAACCTTCGCTTTGACAAACGCTACGATTCCTTATGCCGTTGATATTGCCAATAAAGGCTATAAGAAAGCTTGTGAAGATGATGTGTCTTTACGCAAAGGCTTAAATGTCTTGAATGGTAAAGTCGTCTACAAAGCGGTCGCAGAAGCCTTCGACCATCCATACCATGATGTGGATGAAGTATTAAAAAGCTCATAAACCCTAAAGCTGCTGGTCGTAATCAAAGACCAAGCAGCTTTTTTATGCGTTTAAGTTATTAAGGCAAAGCGTTTTTTGTGCTATAATAGCCTTAGGTGATGATATGAATAATCTTTATGATTTTAGTTACGAAAAACTTAAAAACCATCTGGTCAATGCAGGGTTTAAACCATATAATGCGACACAGATTTTTCAATGGCTTTATAAAAAACGCATCACAGATTTTGATCAAATGAGCAATATATCTAAACGGTTAAGACAATACTTAAAAGAAAATTTTACCACCGACACGCTTGAGTGTTTGACCTATCAAACCAGTACCGATGATACGGTCAAATTTTTATTTTCCCTAAAAGATAAGCATTTGATTGAAACCGTTTGGATGGCCCACTACTACGGACAATCATTGTGTATTACCTCACAAGTGGGCTGCAATATTGGCTGTTTATTTTGTGCCTCGGGACTTAAGAAAAAAACGCGCAACCTAAGCGTCAGCGAAATGGTTTTACAAGTATTAAAAGCAGAAGAAATCCAACAAAAGCGGGTTTCTCATGTGGTTTTAATGGGGACAGGGGAGCCTTTTGATAACTTTGAAAACGTGATGGATTTTATCGAAATCATCAATCATCCCCATGGCTTTGAAATTGGCAAACGCCACATTACCGTCTCTACGGCTGGTATTGTACCCATGATTGATTTGTTTGCTCAAAAACAAAACCAAGTCAATCTAGCTATCAGCTTACACGCGGCGAATGATAATCTCCGTTCTAAGCTTATGCCCATCAACAAAGTCTATCCCCTAAAAACGCTATTGAGTAGTGCTAAAGCGTATACAAAGACGACGAACCGTAGAGTGACTTTCGAATACTTATTGTTAAAGGGCGTCAACGATAAGCTTTCAGATGCCGATGCCTTAAGCGATCTTATAAGAGATATACATTGTTATGTCAACTTGATTCCTTATAACAGCGTCAAAGAATTTGAGTATCAAGGCAGTGATTTGCCTACGCAAGAACGCTTTTATAAACGACTTCTAAAAAGGGGTATCACCGCTACCTTGCGAGAAGAAAAAGGGGCAGATATCGATGCGGCTTGCGGTCAGCTAAGAATCAAAGAGGAAGGATAGATTTATGGAGGCTATGCTAAAAAGGATTCAATCCGCTAAAAAACCATTAATCATTTTTACAACACGCCCACATCAAGAGCGTATTTTAAGGCAAATGCACGAAAACAATTTTTTAAAGCCCGTTCAGTTCATACTCAAAAAAGACCTTTTTCAGAAGGTCTTTTTCCAATTGAAACCCCATGCTGTAGACATGGCTGCGGCTTATTTTAAAACCGAACCTGCCATCATCGAAACACAAATGGCCTATTTACATAAAATCAAACTTAATCTGTCCTATAACGATAAAAAGCTGCAACATTTACAAGCCTTAAAGGCTTACTTGATTGAGCATAACTTGTTGATTGAAAACCGCTTTAAGGCGATTCAATTTAAAAACAAAGCTTTAATTAGCTATGGCGATTTTTTTGATCCACACTATGAACAAATGCTTAAGTTAGTACAAGATGATGCAGCTATTGAAGCCATCAGCCCTCCAGTTCAAGTTAAACAAATTACTTATACCGCCCATGAAGACATTGAATCTGAGGTCAGGGATTTAGTTTTAAAGATTTTAACGCTAAGTGAAAAAGGCGTTGCTCTAGATCAAATCAAACTGTATGAAACCCCAAACGCTTATTATAAAACCTTAAAGCGTCTATTTAAAAGATATAATCTACCGCTAAACTTACATGAGACACTGCCCATGTATGCCTATCCCTTAGTTCAAACCTTTTTAGTTCAATTACAAAAACATAGTGGCCATGTTTTTAGTGAAGCTTTGGAACGGACTTTTGTGGAACTTGAAACGAATCATTTGCATTCGCAAAATCAAATTATTTATGAGCGCTTGCTCAAATTAGCCAATCCGATGATTGAAGGGGATTATACCTTTGAGCAAGGATTTAAAGGGCTTAAACACAAGCTAAAAAAACACAAAGCGCCTAAGAAAAAAACCTTGGGTGCTATTGAAGATGCGACTTATGAAGACCTTGATCCAAACCATGTTGATACGGTGTTTATCTTAGGTATGGCTCAAGGCTTAAGACCTACATTATTGCCCAATCATGATTTTATTGATGAAAGACTGAAAGAAACCATAGATTACCCGTCGAATCTAAGCATCAATAAAGCAGAAAAACTACGTTACCTTAAGGGGCTAAAAGCATTTAAGAACCTTCATTTTTCCTACGCGACTAAGGTAGAAGATAAACCTTATGATAAAAGTCCTCTAATCGATGATATAGGCGCAAATTATCAAAAACCACATTTAGCCCACGCACAAGTCTATAGTTACTTAGATGATAAGCTAAATGTGAAAATGGCTTTTGATCAATATCAGCTTTATCATCAAAAAAGTCAGATGTTATCCAGTCTCTACCCACAATTTAAAAATGATATTGAGATTCATGATCATACCTTTAAAGGGCTTAACGCAAAAACCCTTGAATCGCTATTGAATAATAAAACACAAATTGGTGTGACAAGAATAGAAGATTTTTTCAAGTGTCAATTTCGGTTTTTGTTATCACATTTTTTGAAACTGGATACCATAGATGAGACGTTTTATTTGGATCTAGGTACCTTAGCCCATGATATATTGGAAACCAAAACACAAGCCGATCAATGGGATGAAGCATGGGTTGATGAACGCATTGAAGCCCTTATTGAAAAAAGGCAGTATCCCAAAAAAACCCAAGTGTTTTTTAAGCTGCTTAAACCAAAATTAAAAGAGGCTTTCCACCAAATCAAACAGCAAGAAGCAACCACTAACTTTGCGGTCCATAAGCGAGAAATGAGTCTTGATAAAAACTATCAACACAAGCATCTCTTCACTTTAAAAGGCAAAATTGATAAAACCTTCAAAGACTCAAACGATGTGGTTTTGATCGATTATAAAACTGGCCAAAAAGCATTGAATCTTAAAACCGCTTATTATGGCATTGGTGCACAGCTTTTGTTTTATGCTTTACTTTACAAATCCAACGATCAATCAGACACCATTTTAGGTCTTTATGAACAGACGTTATTGCACAAACCCTTTGAGTATCATGATAAAAAATCACCGCAAAATCTTGCCTTTGAAGCGCATCGATTGCAAGGCATATCATTAGCAGACAAAGAAAAACTAAATCACTTTGATCCCGATGTGAATAAGCGCTTCATTCAAGGATTCTCAATTACGAAAAACGGGGACTTTGCTAAACCTTTCAAACGTTATGGCACAAAGGATTTAAACCGCATCACCACCCATTTAGAAAGTTTACTTCAAACGGCATTTGAGTCCATTGAAAAGGGCGATTTTAGAATCAACCCTAAACGCATTGATGGTCAAGACGTCAGTTGCGCTCATTGCCCGTTTAAGGATATCTGTTATCAAGATGAAACCGATGTTGTCAAAGAAAAAGGCTTTGATTTTGAAGAGCTGCTTGGACAGTTAAAAAGTGAGGTGTCATGATGGCTATTGAGTATAGCAATACACAAAAACGGGCCATAGAAGCTAAACCGCAAAATATTTTAGTCTCCGCGGCTGCGGGTTCTGGGAAAACGGCTGTTTTAACTGAACGCATTGTACATTTGATCAATCATGGCATCCCGGTGGAACGACTGGTGGTTTTAACCTTTACCAACAAAGCCGCCAAAGAAATGAAAGACCGCATTTTAGAAAAACTAATCAAAACCAACCATGACATAGACTTAGATGCACTTGATATTGCCCATATAGAGACGTTTGATGCATACGCACTACATCTTGTAAAAAAATGTGGGTATCATTTGGGAATATCAAACCAGGTGTCAATCATGGAAAGTGCCGAAGCCCAAATAGAAAAAATCCGTACCATCGATATAGTTTTTAATGAGCAATACGAAGCTGATAATCCCGATTTCTTAAGCTATTTAAACGCTTATGCACACAAAGATGACGCTACGCTTAAAAAACACATCATCTATTTTTATAATCAATTGGCTTTACGTCCGTCATTAGCTCAAAACAAATCACAATTCTTAACAACGTTTTTTACTAAACCACATTTTGAAAACGTATTTCAAACCTATGAACAGATGTTATCTGATTGGGGAAAATCGATCTATGAGGCCTTTGATAACTTGGCTCAATACCCTTTTAAGGACCCAGTCATCCAAAGGGTCGCACAAGAAACGCTTGCGTCATTAGACTTTCTTAAAACCCCCATTTCCTATGAAACTTTGCAAACAAAAATGCAAACATTTAAGATGCCCAGATTACAAAAACGCGCGGGCGAACCAGACATGGATGAAGATGAAAAGGCGTTTTTCAAAGCCGAAAAAAAGCGTATCAACGATAAGAGCATCAAACCCTTAAAAGAAAGTCTCAAATATGACAAATCACAACACTTTGAGTGGTTTATGGATTCTTCAAAACATTTACCCATCATCTTAGAATTAATAGCGGATTTTGAAAAAACTTACTTTGATAAGCAGCGCCACAAAGAACGTTTTGATTTTGCGAGTATCGCAAATTTGGCCTTGAAACTTCTCAATCAATTTCCTGAGGTACGTGATGAAGTCACCCGTTCTATAGATGAGCTGTTAATCGATGAGTATCAGGACACCAACCCGATGCAAGAAGCTTTTGTGCAGACTATTACAAATAATAATCTTTATATGGTTGGGGATATCAAGCAATCAATCTACCGTTTTAGAGATGCAGATGTTGCGATCTTCAGTAAAAAATACGATGACTTCATTCAAAACAAAAAGGGTTTAGTCATTGATTTAAATGAAAATTTCCGCTCTAGAAAACCGATAATTGAAGCCGTCAATGAAGTGTTTTCTTTACTTATGGATGAAAACATTGGAGGCGTAACATACGATGAAGCGCAAAAACTTCATTTTGGCAATCATAAACTTGAAACTAACCCCTCTATCACCTTTCCCTATGGCGGTCACTTGCATACTTATGATCAAGAAGTGGTGCAAAAGCATTTTCCCAAAGATTTTAAAGACAAAACACTAGAAGCTTTTAAAATCGCTGATTTGATTAAGGATTTAATCCAGCAACATCCAGGATTCACCAAGGATAATCAACATCGACCGCTAAACTATGGAGATATGGCTATTTTGATAGATCGAAGTAGTGATTTTCTCATGTTCAAAGAAGTTTTTGAATCAGAAAATATCCCTCTTAAAATCCATAAAGATGAGCCTTTTGTGGACAACCACGATATCATGGCTTTTAAAAACGTGTTGGTATTGATTGACGCCGTTTCTAAGCAATGTTTTGAGCAAACCTTTATGCACGCTTTTTTAAGTGTATCCCGTTCATATCTTATTGATAGTCATGATGAAACAATCTTTGCTTTTATAAGCCGGATTAAACAAACACAACATAACCTTACCTTAGCCAAACTAAAAACCGATAAAGACTTCGGCTCTTTCTTTGAAACGATTGAGACTTTGGCCAATCAAGCTGCTTTGCTTCCCTTGCCAAAAATCTTGGATGAGGTTATCGAAACCTTGGCCATTGAAGCGAGGATGGCGCATTTAAAACATACACAACCCGCCTTAAAACGACTGGATAAATTGCGTGATTTAGCGGAAAGTCTATCTTTGGAGGGGTTGGATTTAGAAGCATTTATAATGTACTTTGATGAGCTGGTTAAATCCGATGAAGATATAGAACATCAAGCTTCAGGCGGTCACACTCAAGATGCAGTTCATTTGATGAGCATACACAAAGCCAAAGGCTTGCAGTTTCCTATCGTCATTTTGCCACACCTTTATAATGAGTTTAGGTTCACAGATCAAATGGCAGCGTCCTTTCACAAAGACTATGGCTTTTTATTGAAAAGCGACACCGAAGCGGGATTGGTGAAACATTTCTTGTTCGAACTTGAAAAACAAAGCGAGAAAAAAGCCATCATCAGCGAAAGATTAAGGCTGCTTTATGTGGCTTTAACTAGGGCTATTGATCAAGTTCATGTATTGATGCCAACCCCTAAAAAAGCTAGTATTGGTCCGCTTAGTGGTTTTGCTAAAACGACGTTTTCATCCTTTTACGATATGTTTGAAGCTATCTATGATGATTTAACGTGGGTTAAAAAGCCGTTTGAGCCGTTGGATTATCAAGATAAAATTCATTACCAAAGCCAATCAGAACAAAAACGCATTCCTATTATTAAAAGTCAGCCAAAACAATACCGAAAGCCAACCTTTACAGTAACAGACCAATCATCTAAATCATTTTCTCACAGCACACAAACATTTTTAAGTTTAGATGAGATGAGTACCATGGCTTATGGTGATTTACTGCATAACGTTTTAGAACACATTGATTTTAATGAGTCTATTGAAAAACAGCTTGAAGTTTTATCATTGGAAGACGAAGAAAAAGCGTTGATTCATAAGTTTTTCAACCAACCTTTTATCAAAAATCAATCGCTGATTGGCGTTTATAAGGAACACCCCTTCGTATATCAAGATTCAGACACAGAAGTCCGAGGCTTCATTGATTTAATCGTTGAGACAAAAGCATGCTTCATGGTTATAGACTATAAATTAAAGAATATTGATAAACCCGCTTACGAACAACAAGTACAAGGCTATGTGAATACGCTTCAAAATCTTAGTGATAAGCCGGTTGAAGGTTATCTTTACTCATTACTGTTAGGGTCTTTCAAAAAAGTGGTTTAAAGGAGTTTGCGATGATTAAGTTTGCAGGGGTATCAAAGATTTATCAAACAGGTAAAATTGAAACCAAAGCCTTAGATCAAGTTGATTTAGAAATAAACTCAGGCGATTTTGTGGTTGTATTGGGCCCTTCGGGTAGCGGTAAGTCAACCATGCTGAACTTGATGGGAGGCTTGGATTTACCTACTGAAGGACGCGTAGAAGTCGATGGTGTGCCCATCAGTACTTATGATGAAAAGAAGCTGGTACAGTTTCGTAAGAAACATATTGGCTTTGTGTTTCAAGATTATAATTTACTCCCTACCTTAAGTAGCTATGAAAACATTGAGATAGCTTATCATTTAGCTGTCCAACCGCTAGCTATTGATGAGGTTTTATCACAGGTGGGGTTATCGAAACACAAAGATAAATACCCTTATGAACTCAGTGGGGGAGAACAACAGCGTGTATCTATTGCAAGAGCTTTGGTGAAACAACCAAAAGTCTTGTTTTGTGATGAACCTACCGGTTCTTTAGATGAGGACATTGCCAAACAAGTTTTAAAGGTCTTAAAAGACTTAAACGAAACGATGAAAACTACGATTATGCTTATTACTCATAATACCGCTATCGCAAAAATAGCCGATAGGGTTATTCATCTTAACTCAGGTAAAATCGTCAAAGACATCCGTCCCAAGGAAAAAGCGGATCCGATGGCGATATCGTTTAGCCCATGATGATATACAAACATGTAATCAGAACGTTTGCCAAGAAAAAACTAACCTTGGTTTTGTTAGGAATCGTTATGATGCTTTCATCGTTTGTATATGTTTCTTTGCATATGGGTGCCAGCACGATTGAAAAGTCTATTGAAGTCTATTTTGAGGATTATCATCAAGAAGATTTTGTGCTTGAAACTTCTTCTTTTTTAACCACAGAAGAAAGACAGCTTGATTTAGAAGGCTGCCCCATGCATGTCATGACCTTACCAGACTTATACCAGTCAAATAGAGATTGTTATTATCAAGTGGTTGATTATCGCGTTCAAACGGTCCAATCCTTAGAAGACATCGAAATAGAGGCGCGGTTTTATAAAGACATCACCAGTGAGTTTGAGGGCCGCACACATCGTTATCGTTTAACTTTAGACAATAATCATATCAATCAAAGTCTTTATACAAAGGGGCGTAGTCCAAATAATGAACATGAAATTGCGATTTTGGAAAACTATGCCCAACATCAAGATTTGACCATTGGAGATGAACTTTTGATTCATGGTCAATACTATGAGATTACAGGCTTTATGTTGTTGCCTGATTACACCTTACCGGTATTTGACCACATCGTTGCTTTTGGCACAGAATCACAATCGCTCATTGTAATGCATAAAGACGCATTTGATGGTTTTTCAGAACCAGCGATGCATCATTTAGGTGGCGTATTCACGGGTGAAGCTTTTACGATAAGTGAGTTTTATGAACGCCATGAACTACAGGATTATGGCATTTTGCACATGAGTTTAACAGAGCACAACATCCGTTCTGGTGCTGTATATACTGAAATTCAAGCCTCTTATGCCAGTGGCTTGTTCATTAGTATTCTCATTGCTTTCATCGGCATAGTCATCGTTGGATTGATGATGAAAAAGACCCTTGACCAATCAAAGCGACCATTTGGAATCCTTAAAGCCTTGGGGTTATCTAAACGAGAGTTAATGTGGCCCTATTTGATCGTTTTATTGGGGTATTCATTTTTAGTCCTTTGGTTGGGCTATTTACTGGGCATGTGGTTCGCTCCTCATTTGCGTGATATTTTCTTGGCGTTTTATCTTTTGCCAAAAACAGAAGTGGCGTTTTCTCTTGCGGCCCTTTTGATTGGGGTGTTTACGCCGTTTTTATTTTTAAGTATTTTAGGTTTATTCATTACCAATAAACTATTAAGTCAAGATGCGCTTACCATGATGAATCCATCGGTAAATACAATCGGTAAGATTCATAAATCACGCTTTAAAAAAGCATTGAATATATTTCCCTTTAATACGCGCTATCAAATTGTTTTTATGCTTCGTCATAAGCTCAAGGTACTCATATATAGCCTTGGGGTGTTCTTTGCATTCTTTTTAAGTTTCTTGGCTTTAGGTATGTTGGATGTCTTTAGCCTAACGGTTATAGACTACTATGATTCAGTCAACTATACACACATTGGGTATTACCCATCTAAAGAGGTAGATGGAGAAAAAGCGATTGAGATGGAAGGATTGATTTTTGATAGTCCAGCGGTTTTAATCGGTCTTTCTGATCAGCAACAAATGCATCCGCTTTATGATCGAAACGACAATGACTTAACGCCCATGTTAGAAGACGGGTTGGTTATCTCTAAAAGTTTTTCACTTTTGAATGACATCTCATTGAATGATGAGGTTGAGGTATTTTTGGGCGGTCAAACCAACACGCTTATCGTCAAAGGCATTGCAGAGATTTATCCAGGCAATCAGGTGTTTTTGGACCGAGCCTTATTAGGTGATATGTTTTTTGATGATAGGGAATACTTTAATGCTATTTATTCAGATGTGCCTTTGGAGGAAGAAGACTTTCAAGCCGTTTTTAGTGTTTCTAGTTTGATGCAGCAAATCGAAGATTTAAATGAGGTTTTAATGCAAGTCTTTTATGTGATTATCTTATCAGGATTGTTTATCGGTTTGATTATCATCTATTTATTGAGTGTATTAATCGTAGAAGATCATTATGTTCATATTGCATTATTGAAGATGTTAGGCTATGATGATAAGGCGATTCACACCATCGTTTTGGGGGGTTACCGTAAACTCAACGTGATACTGTTTTTGCTTTGTATCCCCTTTTCTTTGTTCATCTTCGTTGTGTTTAGGGATTTCTTTGCGATGATGTTTGATTACATATTTATAATGTCACTTAATCCTTGGCATGTATTCGCAATTGCACTGTTATATGTTATTATCTTCATGATAGCTACCAAACATGCCAAACATAAAGTTAACGCCGTTGCATTAAGCATGGCTTTGAAAATTTATCAACATTGAGGTTAATATGAATGAAGGTATAATAACTAAACTGATTGGAGGCATCTATACCATCAAGACAAAGCCTAATCAACGGGTTTCTATGAAACCCCGTGGTTTATTTAGGCATGAAAACATAGACCCTAGAGTAGGCGATATTGTCTTGTTTGATGATGATGTCATCCGTGAGGTAAAACCCAGAAAGTCAATGCTTCATCGACCCGCCATTGCCAATGTGGATCAAGCATTTTTAATTAGCAGTGCTAAAAATCCTGCGTTTAGCTTTTTCTTGCTTGACCGGTTTTTGCTTCATTGTGAGCATGCGAATATTGAACCAATCATTGTCATTAATAAAATTGATTTGCTAAATGTTGATGAATTGGAAGCGTTTAAAGCGAGTTTTAAACATTATGAAGCGTATTATAAAGTGTATTACATTAGTGCCAAAGAAGCCCAAAGCCTTTCTCCATTAAAACATGAATTCAAAGATAAAGTCAGTGTTTTTGCCGGTCAAACCGGGAGTGGAAAAAGCAGTATACTCAATGCCTTAGACCCGAGTTTGAAACTTAAAACACAGTCGATTTCAAAGGCACTGGGCAGAGGCAAACACACGACTAGACATAGTGAATTGATCGAGCTTTTTGACGGTTTGGTCGCAGATACGCCTGGGTTTTCAAAGCTGAACTTTGAAGGTTTTGAAGCCCAAGATGTCAAGACGGCTTATATCGATTTTGAAGAACTATCGGATGCATGCAAATTCCGCGGGTGTCTGCATTTACAAGAGCCTAAATGTGCTGTAAAACTTGCGGTTGAAAACCATCAAATTCCCAAGCTTAGATATGAAAACTATGTCCGAATTCAAACCGAAGTCTCAGAAATGAAAAGACGTTATTAGGAGTGGTTTACCATGAAAATTGCACCCTCAATACTATCGGCTGATTTTGCTGATTTGAAGACAGAATTACAATCCATCACTTCAGCTGATTGGATTCATATCGATGTGATGGATGGCCATTTTGTGCCTAACTTAACCTTTGGAGCCCCGGTTGTAAAAGCGTTAAGAAAGCATAGCGCCAAACCTTTTGATACCCATTTGATGATCTCTAATCCAGCGCAATATCTCGATGATTTTATTGCGGCGGGTAGCGATCATATTACGTTTCATGTTGAAACGGTTGATAATCCTAAACAACTGATAGATAAATTGCACCAACACCAGGTGAAAGCAGGGCTTTCTTTAAAACCCAAAACCCCTATAAGCGCAATAGAACCTTACTTAAAGGATATTGACATCGTTTTAGTGATGAGTGTTGAACCTGGATTTGGAGGTCAAAGCTTCATTCCGGAGTCTTTAAGTAAGATGGAGACGTTATCTGAGTTTAAAAAAGCAAATGGACTCAACTATGAAATTGTTGTCGATGGTGGCATCAATATAAAAACCGCTCAACAGTGTAAAGCGGCAGGAGCGGATGTTTTGGTCGCAGGGTCATACGTCTTTAAAGCCAAAGAGCGTAATGAACGTATTGAGGAGCTAAAATAGTGGTTATAAAAATCTTTGCCTCCCCACTTAGTTATACCATCGATAACGTGTACAATGAAACAGCCGATGAATATTGTATTGGCGTAGATAAAGGGGCGTACTACGCCTTGAAAGCAGGCATTAATATTACTTTAGCTATTGGCGATTTTGATAGCGTCACCGAAGCAGAATTAGCCTATATAAAAAAACACGCAAAAAGCGTGCAAGCTCATCCCATCAGAAAAGATAAGACAGATAGCGACTTAGCGGTTAGTGAAGCGTTGAAGCACAACCCAAAGCGCATTGAAATCTATGGGGGTGTAGGTAATCGCTTGGACCATACTTATGCCAATTTGTTGCTTTTAAGACGAGGTAACATCCAGCTGATTAACGATCATCAAACATCGTTTGTTTTAAAACCTGGCAGATATGAAATCAACCATAAGTATGACTTTATTTCCTTTTTTGCTATTAAGCCAGTCAAAGAGTTATCTTTAGAGGGTTTTTCTTTTGAATTACAAGCGTATGACTTGGATGTTGATGATTCGTTGTGTATCTCAAACAAAGGAAATGGAATTGTCCATTTTTCACAAGGGGAACTGTTGGTCATTCAAGCCAACGATTAAAAAAAACACCGCCTAGCGCAGTGCTTTTCAAAAAGAAGAAGATTTTTATATTGTGTTTCCATAATAAAAGCCGACAATCGGCTTTTATAGATATAAGTCTTAGTAATAATTATGCACGTTTTAAGTTGCTTTTTTTAAGTGCACGGGCAGAGACAAACACGGTTTTTTTCTCGCCGTTTTCGTCAATAATTCTAACTTTTTGTAAGTTAGCTTTCCATTTTCTACGTGTCGCTGTTTTAGAAAAAGAACGACTATTTCCACTCAAATTTTTCTTTCCTGTGATATAACATGCTTTGGCCATACGTCATCCTCCATTCACTTTAAAATCATAGACAATATAACCTAATCAATTATATCATAAAAACTTATTATTGCAAGAAAAAATAGCAAATTTTTAAGAAATCGTTACAATTCGCTAATGTGTTGCATAATACCCCGTAGTATGATAAAATTAAATGACTCATAATAGTAAGGATATCAAAGTAAAAATTTCACTAATAAAACGTACATAAACTAAAGAAAATCGAAACGGAGGAAACTTAGATGAGCCCAAAA
This sequence comes from uncultured Candidatus Izemoplasmatales bacterium, assembly GCA_964501415.1. Lineage (GTDB taxonomy): Bacteria > Bacillota_I > Bacilli_A > Izemoplasmatales > Izemoplasmataceae > B1SED10-225. The sequence goes on along the minus strand of CAZCSL010000002.1, from coordinate 115,544 downwards.
GAAATCGATGGAAACTTAATGAAACTAATCATCACCAACGGTAGTATAAAACTAAAGAATAATCATCAATATATAAACGATCTTAATGTTTTTCCGGTCCCTGATGGCGATACCGGCAGTAATATGCAATCAACCATGATGTCAGGTGTAAAAGCTATTGAGGAACTCGAAGATGCCCCCGTAGAAAATGTGGGTAAAGCATTATCTCGTGGCTTGCTAATGGGTGCAAGAGGTAATTCGGGCGTCATTTTATCTCAGTTATTCAGTGGTTTTGCAAAAGCGTTTCAATCTTTAAAGACCGCCACTGCCGCAGATTTTGTGGAAGGCTTAAAGCAAGGTGTCAAACAAGCTTATAGCGCTGTAATCAACCCCGTTGAGGGAACCATTCTAACCGTTGCTAGGGAAGCTGCTGAAAAGGCAGGAAAAGATGCAACTAGTGATGCGGATATTTTAGATGTATTAAAAACGTATTTAGATGAAGCCAAAGATTCTTTAGAAAAAACCCCTGATCTACTACCGGTTTTAAAAGAAAGCGGTGTTGTGGATAGTGGTGGGGCAGGTCTTATCGTCATTATTGAAGGTATGATTGATGCCTTAGAAGGTGACATCCTAAAAGTTGAACGCTCGGCTAAAAAAGCAGCACAAAAGGCTGAGGCGCAAAGAGATGGTGAAGCCGAGGATTTTGGCTACTGTACCGAATTTATCATTCAGCTAAATCAAGAAAAGAAGTTTAACAAAGATAAACTCATTCGCCAGTTGAACCGACTTGGGGATTCTATCGTCGTGGTTTCTGATGAGGAAATTTGTAAAGTACACGTACATACCAAGACGCCCGGTGATGCGCTTAACATTGGTCAAAACTATGGCGAATTTGCCAATTTGAAAATTGAAAACATGACCATGCAACACACAGAAACCTTACTACATGCCCCTCCGCAAGAAGGTGAAGAGCATACTTGTGGACATGATCATGCACACTACGACCTTGGACCACGCAAAAAGTTTGGTATCATAACGGTTGTCAATGGCGATGGCTTACATGATATGTTTAAAGAGATGGGCGTAAACTATGTTATCGATGGGGGTCAGACCATGAATCCATCGACACAAGATTTTATCGATGCGGTTGATCACGTCAATGCGGATAATATATTAATTATTCCCAACAATAAAAACGTCATGCTTAGTGCTGAACACGCCTCTAAGTCCATAGAAGACAAGAACGTTATCGTTTTACCGGCTAAAACGATCCCTCAAGGCTATGCGTCATTAACGATGTTTGATGCGAACCAAGAAGTTGATGATGCAGTTGAAGAGATGAAAGAACTTATTGAGCATGTACGAAGCGGCGAGGTTACCCACGCGATTCGAGACACCAAAATCAATGGTTTCGAAATTAAGAAAGGGGACTATCTAGGTATCAAGGAAGGCGATATTGTCACCTCAGATAAGTCGCGCTTAAAGACCACACAAAACTTGTTGGATAAACTTATCGATGATGAAGCTGAAATCATTACCGTCATGGTCGGTGAAAACATCGATAAAGATGAAACAAAGAAAATTAGAGAATATATTGAAAAGACGTTCCCAGAAATTGAAATGGAAGTTATTCAAGGGGACCAAACGATTTATGACTTTATATTAGCAGTAGAATAAAGGGCCGAAAGGCTCTTTTCTTTTGATTTCATGATATAATGAAAAGCGGGTGATAATATGGAACTTACCGACATTAAAGGATTGGGTAAAAAGCGTGCTGAGAAATTGCGTGCGGTAAACATACATACCCCTCATGAACTCATCAATACCTTTCCTAAGCGGTATATCCACCGCTATATTTCAACATTAGATGAAGCTAATGAAGCCATGCCTTGTTACATTGAAGCCAAGGTTAGCACCAATCCCAAAGTGTTTTTTATTAGAAAAAATCTTTCGAGACTGACTTTTACAGTCATGCATGAAACGCAGAACATGACAGTAAGCATATTTAATCAACACTATTTAAAACAACACCTTCGCCCTCATGTGGATGTGGTTTTATATGGCAAAATCAATCAAAATAAAACCAGTTTTACAGCTCAAAAAGTTTATTTGAAAGCCCACTTTGAGGTGGGGTTTATGCCCGTTTATAAAATAGAGGGATTTACCGATAAAACGTTTTATAATCTAGTGCAAAATGCGCTGCAACTGTATCAGTCATTTAAAGATTATCTGCCTGATACGCTATTAAAAAAATACAAACTTTTTCATCGTAATGAATTGATGAAGCATGTCCATAAACCTAAAAACAAAACCATACATCATCAATTAATGAGACGTTTGAAATTCGAGGAGCTCTTTTTGTTTCAACTGCGTATGCAGCATCAAAAAAAATTGCGTCAAAGACCAATTCCTCCGATAGCCAAGCACCCATTTGAAGTGTTGAATCCGTATATCAAGGGCTTGCATTTTACCTTGACGAATGACCAACAAACGGTATTAAAAGACATCATTGCTGATCTTCGTGGTTCAACGACCATGTTTCGTCTGTTGCAAGGTGATACTGGGTCAGGTAAAACCATTGTGGCTTTTTTAGCGGCTTGCTATGTTATGATGCACGGCAAACAAGTCGCGATGATGGCCCCTACAGAAATTCTTGCAAAACAACATTTTCAGACTTTTTTAAAACATTTTTCAAATACGGATTTTAAAGCCGTTTATGTATCTCAATCGCTTTCAAACGAGCAGTTGAATAAAACCACACGAGCCATCAAACATCATCAGGTAGATTTAGTCATTGGCACCCATAAACTTTATAGCCAAAATATGGAATATCATGATTTGGCGTTTATCATCACTGATGAGCAACACCGTTTTGGTGTGAACCAGCGCAGGCAGTTAACACAAAAAGCTCAGCAAGCCCATAGACTGCATTTGAGTGCGACACCGATACCCAGAACCTTAGCGCAAAGCCTGTATGGCGATATGGACGTCAGTTCTATAACCACCAGACCCGTTCAGACAACTAAAGTTAGCACCATGACTTATAGCTTTAAAGAGGAAGCAAAAGTAATCAAAAGTATGCAAGAGACGATGGAAAAAAACCAACAAATATTCATCGTCTCACCCGTCATAAATACCTCTGAACGTTATCAATATAGCGTGCATGCGCTAATGCAATTTTATCAAGAAAAACTGCCAAATAGCAACATTGACATGCTTCATGGTCAGTTGTCACAAGAAGCTCAAGATGAAGTATTAAAGAGGTTCAAAAATAATGACATACAGGTTTTGATTGCCACGACGATTATAGAGGTGGGAATTGATTTTCCCAATGCCACTATGATGGTTATTTATCATGCGGATCGTTTTGGGTTTGCCCAACTGCATCAATTAAGAGGCAGAGTTGGGCGTGGTGATGCCAACGCTTATTGCATATGTCTTTATGATCCGCAAAATGGGCCATCAAAACGCCTAGAACAGTTTCGACGTACAAATGATGGTTTTGCATTGAGCGAGTTTGATTTAACCGAACGTGGCCACGGGGATTTAATCGGAACCCTTCAAAGCGGCTATATTGATTTCAATTATGCCGATATAACTAAAGATATGAACATTTTAGAAGTCGCTAAATCTGAAGCTAAGCTTTATGCGCCCAAGGTCTTTAATAACAGTGACAATACGTACGCATTATTAAGAAAGCGAACCGATCAGTATTTTAACTCTAACTAAAACGAAGAAGCGATAATTTTATGCTATAATGGGTATACGATAATCATAATAATTGAGGTGTAAGCATGATTAAAATTGCAATTGATGCCATGGGTGGAGACTTTGCACCTAAAGAACAAGTAACCGGAGCGATGCAAGCCATCGCAGATATCTCTGATATTGAGATTACGCTTTATGGAGACAAAGCGCAAATTGAACCCTTTTTAAACAATCACGAGCGGATCAACGTTGTTCAAAGCGATGGGGTTATCGATATGGGGGAAAAAGATCCCATAAAAGCAATCAGAAGTAACCGAAAATCCTCGATGGCCATGGCTTTAAGCAGTGTGCGGAAAAACGAAAATGATGCGATTGTTTCTAGCGGAGCTACGCAAGCTTTAATTGCGGGAGCTCATATTTTGGTGGGGCGCATGAAAACCATGAAACGAACCGCTATTGCACCCGTATTACCAACGGCTTCACATAAACAATTTATCTTGTTAGATAGTGGTGGCAACTTAGAAATTAAACCCGAGTTCATGGTTCAACAAGCTTATTTTGCTAGTATATACGCCAAAGAGATTTTGGGCGTTGAAAAACCTAAGGTTGGCCTGATTAACATTGGTACCGAGGAAGGTAAGGGTCGCAAGTTAGATACGGATGTTTATGAATTATTTAAAAGCAACGCTCATATTGATTTTGTTGGCAATGTCGAACCTAAAGAAATCTTAGACCCACCTTGTGATGTTATGATTTCCGATGGATTTACAGCCAATATTGTGATGAAGACTATTGAAGGTACGGCTAAGGGTATGTCGACAATTATGAAAGAAGAACTAACGCGTGGTTTGTTAGGTAAAGTAGGCGTTGTTTTGTTGCTCAAAAACTTAAAACGCTTTAAAAAACGTCTGGCTCCAGAAGAAATCGGTGGGGCGATGATTTACGGTCTTAAAGGCGTTGTGATTAAAGCTCAAGGATCCTCTCAAGCCAATGGTTTTTATAATGCGATAAAGCAAGCGGCACACGTCGTAAGACAAGATGTGATTGGAAAAGTATCAACCATTATTGAAAGTGAGTTATCTGAAGATGGATAGGCTGGAAAAGTTTTTCAATCTAAATTTTGACAATAAACAGCTATTGAGAACGGCATTAACGCATTCATCTTATGCGAACGAAAAAAAACGTGAATCCAATGAACGCTTAGAATTTGTTGGTGATGCCGTATTAGATGTCATCATTGCTAAATATCTTTATGAAGAAGATAAGCATTACAATGAGGGAGATCTAACTAAAATCAGAGCAAAATATGTTTGTGAAGCGGCTTTAGTAGAGTATGCTAAAGCTTGTCACTTAGGCGATTATCTTTTACTTGGCCATGGGGAAGAAAAAAGTGGGGGCCGCACGCGCGGGGCTTTATTGGCTGATGCCTTTGAAGCTTTTATTGGGGCGATTTTTCTAGATAAAGGCATAGAAGAGTGCTATAAAGTAATCGATAAAGTCGTATTCCCTTTGTTAAAGTTAGAAGAAGAAAAGAACTTCATCGATTTTAAAAGTCACCTACAAGAACTGGTGCAATCAGATAAAAGACAATTAAGCTATGAGGTTTTTGATGAAAAAGGGCCATCACACAATAAATTATTCACAATTCGGGTGTATATGGACGATATTTTAATGGGTGAAGGCACAGGCAAAAGTAAAAAAGCTGCTGAACAACATGCGGCTGAGATTGCACTAAAAAAGCTTGCCAAAAAGAGTATTAAGTTTTAGAGGTGGATTTATGAAACACATCCTTAAACAACTGATTGATGATGGCATCGTTGATTTCAATAAGCTCGTCTTAAAGTATTACCATAAGTTCGATTTAAACGAACGTGAGGCTATGGCTTTGTTGAAACTTTTTGCGCTGCAACAAGAAAACGAAAAGATCATTCGTCCTTCTCAGTTTGCCAAATGGTTACGTAGTTCATCAAAAGATGCTGAGACCATTTTAAGCAGCTTAATCGAGAAAGGCTATTTAGTGATTCATTTAAGTGAAGATAATGATGGAAAAGAATGTGAAACGTTTAATATCGATTATTTTCTAACCAAAGTCATTAGCCACATAAAACAATTACAACAAAGTGAACATGAGAACGATCTAGCAAAAATCATCGATTTTTTAGAAGATATCTTACAAAAACCTTTAAAACAACTAGATTTAGAAATGGTAAGAAACTGGGTTTTAGAGGAAAAATATGATTTTGATTTAATCAAAAAAGCAGCTAACAAAGCGATGAAAAGAAAATACCCATCTATTAAAACTATGGATAAAATTTTACTAAATGACTTAGCCACCTCATCTAACCACGTTCCTTCAAATAAAGAAGCTTTAAAGGAGTTTTATAAGCTATGGGAAGAGTAGAAGCCATCATGGCTGCTTTAGATGACATGTATCCAACGGCTCAATGTGAGCTAAACCATAAAAACGCCTTAGAGCTTTTAATAGCTGTGATGCTCAGCGCCCAAAGTACGGATGCTTCTGTTAACAAACTAACGCATTCATTGTTCCAAAAATACCGCAGTATTGACGATTATATTAATGTACCCTTAGATACGTTAGAAGCGGATATTAAGCGAATTGGCTTATATAAAAATAAAGCCAAAAACATTAAAAAAACCTGTGAAGCCATAAAGCATAGGCATCAAGGCATCATTCCTTCAACACAAGCACACTTAGAGGCTTTGCCAGGTGTGGGTAGAAAAACCGCCAACGTCGTCTTAAGCGTTTGGTATGACGTACCAAGAATTGCGGTAGATACACATGTAGAACGTGTGGCGAAACGATTGAAGTTAGCATACAATCCTGATTCTACTTTAAAAGTAGAAGAGAAATTAATGCGTAAGTTTCCCAAACAAAAATGGTCTCAGCTTCATCACCAAATGATATTTTTTGGGCGCTATCACTGTACAGCGAGAAGGCCGAATTGTGATTTTTGCCCATTGAAATCTTGGTGTAGATATCCAAATATCTAATTGTATTTTAGGTTTTATTGTTTTAAGTGCATTGCTTTTAATCGTTATATTATAGCGGTTTTGTGAGCATAGGGAATAATTTTATTGAAATATTTCAACAAATACCTCTTTATACCCCTGTTAATAAGTCTATAATATAGGGTAAAAGGAGGTTTTTTTATGAACATAAAAAAAATCGAGAAACAGATTCAAAAGAAACTAGATCAACATTTGGCGTCTTCAACAAATTATCTTGCAGCCGCTGCAAAAGTGCAACGAGAAAGAAAAGGCCTAACACAGGTTCAAATTGAAACCAACGCGTGTCACAGCAACAATTCAAAATTTGAAAGACAGAAAGCTGCCCCTTCAGATTATTTTATTGAAGAGACGGGTCAAGCCCTAGGTCTACCACTGCGTGAGTTGAAACAACGCTTAGAAAAAGGCAATGTGCTTGATGAGGCTATAAATGCCTTTTATCAGTATGATTACGCGGCTTTAGAGGCCATTTTAGAAGATGTTAAACGTCTTAATTTAGAACTTATTGATGATATTTACACACTCTTTATTTCGGTTTTGAGTAAGGATGTAAAAGAAAGCGAACCCATTGTCCAAAGGTGTTTAAACAATATTATTAACATGGATTATTTTAGTGCTATTTTTGTCTCACTGCTCAGCGCATTTCATTACTACTATAAAAATGACCTTAAAAAAGCCAATGGTTTATTGAGTTTTTTAGAAAAGGGCCACGCTTTTAATGCTATTTTTTCCATTTTGTGTCAAGAATTAAAGTGTAAAATCAACTTAAAATTTGACAATCTAGGTATAGCAACCCATGCCTACCACCAAATTTTGGATTTAATGAAGTCTAACTTTCAAGCCACTAGGTTTTTTAGAATGCATCTTTGTCATATCGAACTAATGGCACAAGAATCTATCACTAAGGCTCAAGCGTTATTTAACGCATTACCTAAAAAAAGCATGGATAGAAGAACCATTAACCATTATTATTATGTATATGCCTTAATGGCACGCAAAACAAACACGACAATAGATGATGATTTTTTCAATTATCTAGTCAATGACGAAAACGATAGTTATTATTATAAAACCCTGATTAGTGCGAACGAATTTTTTGGTTCCAAAACACAAAAGAAAGTAGAAGAAATATTCAAAAAAATTCCTGGACAATTTACCATGGAAAAGGTCATGTTCACCTTGAACAATAAATCTGAAGAAGCCTATATAGAGTATATGCACTTTGTAGCTTTGCCCATGGCAATTCGGTATGGTACCATCAAAGAAATCAAGACGTTTAGCAATGTGTTAATTTCTGAAAAGATCAAACAAAACCGTTATAAAGAAGCCATATCCATAAGGCAAAAATGTATTGAAGCTCTGGAAGCTCTGCAACAAGTATAAACTTTTGCTTAAAAACATTCGCTAAAGTGGTATACTGTTAGCGGAGGTTTTTCATATGCAACCACAAACACGTAGCGAAATGCTTGGGCAAATGAATGTCAAGAAATTACTATTTAAGCTATCAATCCCCGCCACGGTAGCGATGTTTGTCAATGCATTATATAATTTTGTAGACACCTTATTTGTTTCTTGGTCTGATGGTGAGATTGCCATTGGCGCTTTATCGATTGCCTTCCCGATCCAAATGATTGTCATCGCCATTGGGTTGATGATTGGAATGGGGAGTGCATCGGTATTTTCTCGAGCTTATGGTCGAGGTGATGAAGATGCTATGCGTCGCGTTGTTAACACGGCCATTTTAGTCACTTTGGTATTATCCGTTGTGATCACGACCATAGGGTTGTTGTTACTAGATGATCTGTTACGCTTTTTTGGTGCTACCGCCTCAAATATCGAATATGCTAGAGACTATTTACGGCTCATTTTGATTGGTTTAACCCCTTTTTCATTATCATTAGTGTTCAATAATTTGACCAGGGCAGAGGGCCGAGCTAATGTTGCGATGATTTCACTTATCATTGGTGCAGGTCTCAACATCATTCTTGATCCATTCTTTATATTTGATTTTGGTTTAGGTATGGGGGTTAGTGGTGCTGCATTGGCTACGGTTATATCAAAAACGGCTTCATTTGTGTTTATCTTTACCATGGCACTGCGACCTAGTTCTACGTTGAGTGTCAATCTGAAAAAATTGTATAAAGTCGACATCAAGATGATTGGGGAAATCTCAGCCATTGGACTACCTACTTTTGTAAGAAATATCTTGGGGGCTATCTTAGTGATTATCATCAACAATCTTATCAATTACTATGCCTCTGGCGACCCTGCCATCTATATATCGATATACGGTGTTATCACCAGAATGATTATGTTTTCCTTGTTGCCTGGTTTAGGTTTGGTACAAGGATTAACGCCTATTGTAGGCTTCAACTTCGGTGCTAAATTTCATAAACGGTTGTATGAGGTTATCGATTATGCAACCAAGCTATTGGTGATTTACTTCTTTAGCGCTTCGATTATTGTGATTATATTTTCAGAGTATATTTTCCTGATGTTTTCTGGTAGTGTCAATAGTAATTATTTTATCGAGTATGGCACCATGGCTTTAAGAATTGTGGCCTTAGGCTTTACCATGATATCTTTTCAAGTCTTACTTAGTAGTGTTTATCAAGCCATGGGTTATGCCGTTAGAGCATTCTTCGTAGCCTTATCCAGACAGTTTTTCCTGTTCATACCCCTAGCGTTCTTGTTGACCTATTGGGTTGGCCTAAACGGGGTTTGGTGGGCCTTTGTACTTGCCGATGTTATAGCTGGTTTACTGTCATTCATCGTATATCTTTATGAAATGAAAGATTTAAAGCAAAAAATTGCTTAATAATTAAATGTATCTAAAAAACAATCTCTTAAGTTCACAAAAATGAACTGAAGAGATTGTTTTTTTATAGTATAAACATATCATTATGGCTTTTTATGTATCGATTTATGCTTATACATATTTTTATCAACTTTTACCAAGACGCTTTCAATATGCTTTTTTTCGATAGCATCGTTTTTCTTTAAAAGGGTTTTACCATAAGCTAAAGACAAGTCCTTGTGAAAACTGTTAAGCAGGCTATCCACACGCTTGATTAACGTTTCTATATCAAGGTTGTCATTATTGGTGGAAACGGGAATCGCCACGATGAATTCATCGCCACCGATGCGATATAACCGGCCTTCATAAGGTTCGATGTACTTCCAGACCAAATCACAAAAAGCGATTAAGGCTTCGTCACCCCTTGAATGACCCGAAGCATCGTTTAATCTTTTAAAGTGATTGAAATCCATCATCATTAAAATGATGTCTTCATGTTTGGCCAGGGCAATCATATCTTTAAAAAATTTTCGGCGATTACCTGCTTTTGTTAGATAATCCGTATTGCCTAAAAAATCTAACTTTTTGTTTAGTTTTGATAACTCTTGATGTCTTTGCTCGAGTTTTCTTTGTGTGTTGACCAGCTCGCTGTTTAACTTAGTGACCTCTTCTAAAAAAATCGTTTGTGTATCATCCCCGCTTTGTTGAGCAGCAGCTTGTACTTTCCTTAACATGTTGGTTTGGCGATTATTGATAGTTATGATTTCATTTAAAACTTGAATAGTTGATTCTGATTCATTCAACGATAAGCAAATGATATCCTCGTTAAACCGTATCATCGAGATGGTAGTGGTCACCAATTTATCATCTAAATTAAAGATGATTTCACCACCCAAACTGTGTTCATGGTCATTGGTTTCTTGTAAAAAGCTCATAAAACGTTCCGCCGAAGATTTTTCTACATATTGGACTAGATTATCTCCAATCTTGAAGGGGCTATTTTGATGTCCGATATATTTTTTGATAAAAGCGTCACTATCGATGATTAAAGCAAAGGCATCATGTGAATTGTTTTTCAAAGCGCTGAGCCTCCTTTAAGGCATCCAAGGCGTTTTTGGCATAGCCATCTGCGCCAATTTGCAAATACAAAGAATCATCATATATAAAGGGCTGCCCACCAACTAAAATCTTTACGTCATCCAATCGTTTCTCAGAACGAATGAAGGAAATGGTCTTTTTCATTTCATCAATGTGAATCGGCAACGTAATGGATAGGGCGATGATATCAGGTTGAAAGCTTATCGCATAATTAACGATTTCCCTAGGTGGGGTATTGGAACCCAAATATTGGGTTTGATACCCATCTATTTCAAAAAAATCTATGACCATACGAATACCAATTTCATGCAGTTCACTACCAACACCAGCACCCAGGACTTTTTTATTGTTTTTGTGAGTGGAAAATATCTTTGGATATAAAGTTGTAATAACGAACTGCGTAATCACCGTAGCAAGATGTTCCTCGGCCACAGTAATTTTTTTACGCTGCCATAAATAACCTATTTCATACATGGCCATTTGAATGACGTCCATGTATAAGGTTTTTAAATCCATACCATCGCTTAGATGTTTCTCCACGATAGCAACCGCTTTGGCACGGTCTTTATCAAGCAAGGCATTAAGGTAAGATTTATGTATGGTGTGGTTTTTATCAAGCGCAAAAGGATCGTTTATTTGTAAGCTTTTTTTAATGTCGATTGACTTTAAAAAATGGTGTTCTTCAGCTGATAAATAAGGAAAGAGTTCGATTGTGATGGCTTTATGCATGTTAAACAAAATATCCTTATCGATGTCATAAGCGGATAAAGTATCGATTAACCATCGATAATAATTGAGAATCAAAGCTTCATTCAAGTTTTTAATCGCTTCAATCGTAAACAAAAGCGTATAGCGTATATCACGCTTTTCCTTTTCCATATAAGTTTCAGATCGCTGTTCATGGTTAGGGTCAATGGCGATTACAATATTTTGCACTATTTCTTCTTTATGTCTATCAATGTCTTTTAAACGCATAAACTCACCACCTTATAGTTAATTATAGCATTTATAGATATGAAAAAGCCACCTAATTGGTGGCTAGGATGCTTCTTTCATTAATTTGTTGGCCAATCCTAAATAGATAACCCCGATTTCTTCAGTCATTTTAAACAAACTATGATGTCCAGTTTTCGGCTGACCAATGGGGATTTGTTGTAACAAATCGGTCTTAAGTTTATCGGCTACCGTTTTACCGCCGCCTTGACCAAAGATTTCTAAGGTTTCTCCGTTATGGTTGAAAAAGCTCATGTTTTCCACGACGCCAAGGAGTTTATGTTCTAATTGTTGCGCCGCAAAACCCGCTTTTACAGCGATGTGTGAAGCGCTTTTATGAGGTGTGGTAACAATAATCATTTCACACTCAGGGATGAGTTTTTGGATGTCCATTGCCACATCTCCTGTACCAGGTGGTAAATCAATTAGCACATATTCTAAATCGTCATCCCAACGAACATCATAGAAAAAATGATTCAGCATTTTGCCAAGCATCGGACCGCGCCACATGAGTGGTTGGTCAGATTTTAAGAAAAACTCTGTAGATATGAGTTCCACACCGAGTTTGTTAAAAGGGATAATCTTCTCGTTTTCATCTGCTTTTGGTATGCTGATAGGCACATCCATGATGGTTGGAATAGAACTACCATAAACATCGGCATCGATGATGCCAACCTTTTTGCCTAGTCTTGTAAGTGCAATCGCGAGGTTGGCTGTGACGGTAGACTTTCCTACACCGCCCTTACCACTCGCTATACCGATATATCTTATATTTTTATCTTTACTTAAAATACTGTCGCTTTTCTTTAGTAATTCAAAATCAACCGATAGACCATGATATTTCATGTCTAATTTAATCACTTTAGCAATCTGTCTTTTTAGTTGTTGTTTTATTTTATCATCGACTTTTTCCAAAGCAATCAATAAGCTAACGGTTTTTTTGCTGTCGGTCTTTTCAATGCCGACATGTTTTATCGCTTGGGTATCCTTGAATGCTTTTTCACTCGTAGGATCAATTATATCGCCCAAAGCAGCTACAATCTTTTGTTTTTCATCCATTTTATCACCCATATGCATTATAAGTTAAATGCCCCTTGCTTTCAAACAAAATGTTAATAAATCAACACCGGTTTTAGTTCTTGTTTTACCAAATCGTTTTTGTAGACCATATCATAAATACGGCTTATGCGCAATTCTAGTTCTAAGAGGGGATGTTTATCCTTTTTGATCTTTGTGATAATCGGTAAGGTAGTATCTTTTTTGAAGGTATTTAAGTATTGTTGTCCATGCTTAGACATTCCCAAGACTCTTATATAAGGGGTGTTAAAATCTAAGATATCGTCCTTTTCTATATGTAATAACATATGCATAAGCGCACGTTTGATCTTAGCATGTGTAAAGCGTTTAGACAGAAGACGCTCGATTAATTCATTTAAGGAGGTGGCCTCTTGGTGTTGTAAAAAGAGGTTTTCAAGGCCGTCATCAAAAGAGAAAATACGGTTTAAACGCTGAGGGGTATGTTGTTTTAACGCATAAAGGATAGCGGTCTCAAAATCTTCTAAGTCAATCATTTGATCGAGACTTTTAAAGACGTAATTTGGCACATAGGAGCTTATATCAGCTTTCTCCTTAAAGGCTTTTCTAATGGCCGTAGCGCTTTGAATGTTTTGTTCGCGTGCTAGTTCGCTATAATACCCACTATCTTTACGCTTGATAACCATTGGTTTAATAGCTGCATTTAGTTCATAGATGGCTTGTAGATACTGAACCCCTAAAATATCATTAGACTTTAACGGTTTTGAATCAAAAAGCAGTTCAGATAACGCTTTATCGGTACTGGTAGGATATGAAAATCCTTCTTTAATTAACGTTTTAACTCGCTGGTTATAAACGTCGGTGCGCATAATCTCGGCGATGGTTTTAAGATGAGATAAATCGCCACTTTCACTACCGAAGACGACGGTTTCAACATTTAGGCGGTTTAAAATATCAATGCCTACTTTGGCAAAGATATCGGCATTTTGTAAAACGAACACACTAGGCATCTCGATGACTAAATCAATACCGGCTTCTAGGGCCCACTTGGTACGCTTAAATTTATCGACACACGCAAATTCTCCACGCTGGACGACGTTGGGGCTCATTACCGCAATTACGAGATCGGCCTGTGTGATTTCCTTCGCTTTTTCAAGGTGATAAAGATGTCCAAAATGCAGTGGATTATATTCCACGATAAGACCTAATATACGCATTGTTAAAACCCGCTTTCCCTAGTCTTGATAATCATTATACCTTATATTTGACATTAAGGGAAATAGACCTTATAATTGACAAGGCCAGAGGTGATATTATGAAATTCACAATCGCACAAATTAAGAAACGCATCCATCAGGAACCGACCTTTGAAAAGACATTGGACCTAAGTGATTTTGTCCCCAAAAATGATGATGTCATCGGCGTTGATGAAGTCAATGTCAAAGGGGAAATGTCAATCGATGGCGATGATGAGTTATTCAATTTTGACCTACATATAAAAACGACCTTGATCGTGGCATGCGCGCGTACGCTTAAACCGGTAAACTTACCACTTGATTTTACGGTCCGCGAAACATTCAGCTATGATAAACGAGACGAATATCGTTTAATCGATGGAATAACTATTGACTTATCGCCTATAATATGGTCTAATATATACTTGGAAAAACCTATGCGTGTTGTCCATCCGGATGCAGAGGCTTTAGACGATTTTACGGATTCTGAAGCCCACGAAGAAAAACCGAAGGTTAATCCACAACTAGCAAAATTGAAGGACTACAAAAGTTAGGAGGCACAGCCATGGCAGTTCCCAAAAGAAGAACGTCCAAAATGAGAAAACGCAAACGCCGTACGCACTTTAAATTATCTGTACCCGGCATGGTGGTATGTGATAATTGTGGCGAGATGAAATTAGCCCATCGCGTATGTAAAGAATGCGGACATTACAAAGGACGAGAAATCATCAAAGAACCAATCTTAGAAGAAGAGGAAGAAAGCTCAGAAGCTTAATAACCTCAAAAGAAGCGCTTTTTTCAAGCGTTTTTCTTTTATTTAAAGGTAGGTGATTGCGATGGAACACAGACCGGTTATGCTCAATGAAGCGATTGAACAATTAGCCATTAACCCAAAAGGCATTTATGTCGATGCGACCTTAGGCGGTGGCTCACACGCTTTAGCGATCGTAAAGAAATTGAGTACAGGTCATTTATATGCCTTTGACCAAGATGAGTATGCCTTGAGAAGAGCCCAAGAAAAACTAGCGTCTTATCAAGAGCTCATCACGGTTTTTCATGGTAATTTTGCGGATTTAAAAAACCAACTTAAAGCCCATAACGTTACAGGTATTGATGGAATTTTGTTTGACCTTGGGGTCTCTAGTTTTCATTTAGATGATCAAGAAAGAGGATTTAGTTATCGTCATGAAGCAATCTTAGATATGCGCATGGACCAAAGTCAAGAAAAGACCGCACAAATGATTGTTAATCAGTATAGCTTCGAAGCCTTAAAAGACATATTGTATCGATACGGCGATGAAAAATTTGCCCCTAGCATCGCAGAAAATATCGTCAAAACGCGCCAAGAAAAAGCCATTGTTACAACTTTTGATTTGGTCGATATCATCAAAAAAAGCATGCCTCAAAAAGCATTGAGTTCAAAGGGCCATCCCGCAAAACGCACATTCCAAGCGATTAGAATTGAAGTAAATGATGAGTTAAACGTCTTAAAAAAAGCCATTAATGATGCTTTAACGCTTTTAAATCCTAAGGGTAGAATTGTTGTGATAACCTTTCAATCGTTAGAAGATAAAATAGTCAAACAACTGTTTAAAGATAAAGCGACCATCCATTATCCCAAAGAGTTACCAATGATGCCCAAAGTCCAAGCAGAGTATGTTTGGCCGGATAAAAAGTTGCTTAAGCCAAGCGAAGAAGAAATAGAAAAAAATCACCGAGCACACAGTGCGAAAATGCGCGTATTGATGAAACAATAAAAACATGAAAAAGCAACTTTTGTACTTGACATACTAAAACTTTTCATGGTATGATACTAACGCTTGCATGAGTCAAGCGGGTGTAGTTTAAAGGTAGAACCTCAGCCTTCCAAGCTGATAGTGAGGGTTCGATTCCCTTCACCCGCTCCATTCTAGCTAAGGTATATTGCGGGTGTAGTTTAGTGGTAAAACACCACCTTGCCATGGTGGAATCGAGGGTTCGATCCCCTTCACCCGCTCCATTGGTTTTCAAAGTACCTCCATCGAGGTACTTTTTTTGTATAAAAAAAAGGAATCCTAGGATTCCTTTACTTAAATTTAACAGAAGTATTCATCTTTGCAACGTTTGCGATAGTCTGATAGACACTGCAATACTTCGTCGCTAAATCAAACGCTTTTTCAATCTGCAACTTTTTATCTTCATCGGCCCCATTGATGGTAACATCGATGTCAACTTGTTTTAAGGTTGTGGGGACTTCCTCACGTTTGATGCCTTCAATCGCATAATTGACGCCATGAACTTTGATCTTCTTTTTATCTAAAATGGTTTGAAATGTGTGATTGAGGCAGCCACCTAAACCGCCTAAAACCATATCATAAGGGGCTAAAGCACCTTCTGAAGGTCCGACCTGTGAAGAACCGTGATGTCCAGTTAAAATGCCGTGCATTTGGTTATCAAAAACCATTTTTACATGATTGGCCATATTATAACGTCTCCTTTTTTTGTTGTTTATTGTAGCGTTCAATCGAATCATCAATCAACTCAAATGCTCTTTTTTTGTCATGAAAATCGTAAACTTCTACCTTCTTGTTTTCTTGAAGATCCTTATACGTTCTAAAAAAGTGCTTGATTTCTCGTTTCATATGTTCGTGAATGTCATCGATATTATGAATATGCGAAAATCTCGGATCTCTGTCCATCACCGCGATGATTTTATGATCTTTTTCATCATTGTCAATCATATCGAGTGAACCGATGATGCGCGCATCCACAATACATCCAGGAAACGTTTTTGTAGAGGCAATCACCAAGATATCTAGGGGGTCATTGTCTTCGGCAAGCGTATACTCAATATAGCCGTATTCTGCTGGATAAGTCATCTCAGAATACAAGACTCGGTCGAGTTTGATGCGGTTTCTTTTTTTATCAATTTCGTATTTGTTTTTTGTGCCCATTGGGATTTCAATAATAGCTTCTAAAACGCGGTCCATTTAATCACATCCATAGGTATAGTTTGGCTAGTCTCAATTAATCTAACGTTTTTCTCATCATTCGGTGTTCAATATCAGCATCCAAAAATATCTCACCGTAAGCTTCATATCCTAAAGATTCATAGAAGGGAATGATGTAGGTCTGTGCACCGAGCTCAAGGGTTTTAATACCGTTGTTTCTAGCAAAATCTTCTAAGAATTCCATCAATAAGGTACCTGCTTTTTTATGACGGTGCTCTTTTAGTACCGCCACGCGGCCTACTTTGTTTTTATATAGTCTGGCCGCTCCAATGATTTGCGTTTGGTCATAAAGATTAAACAAGACGCTGTCATAATCCCAATCATCAAACTCCAAAGTCCAATCGATGTTTTGTTCAACGATAAAGACTTGTCCCCGAATGTAGAAATGATCTAACAAGCTTTTTTGGTCCTTAGCAATGATGACTTTCATCGGATCACTTCCTTATGAAAAAAAGTAAAATCTTTTGTCACATTATACACGAAATCGTTTCAAAAATAAATGATTTGTGTTAAAATAGCAGTATCTGAAAGCGTTTTAAAGAGGTGAATTAGATGGGGGCGTTGACACTTACACATTACCTTATCATCGCAGCCATCGTTGTGGTTTTAATAGGGTTCATCGTTATACTAACCAAGCGAAAGAAAGATGAGTCAAATCTTTCAGTTGATACTAAGCACATTCTTCAAGCCATCGGAAAAGACAACATCGACACCATTGAGTACAGCCGCCATAAAATCGTTGTGAAAACCCATGATGTTAAACAATGCAATTTACAAGCCTTAAAAGAAACCGGCGCCGTAGGCATTAACGTTGTGGGACCAATCATAAAATTTTATTACCCTACCGACAATGACAAGGTTTATGAAAGCCTTAAACTCGAAAGGAATGGTTGAAATGAAGAAGGAATTTGTTATCTCGAACGAACAAGGGTTGCACGCCCGGCCAGCGACAACCCTCGTCAGTAAGGCCAACCAGTTTAAAGCCTCGATTATTTTGCGTTATGAGGGTGAGACCGTAGATTTAAAATCGATTATGGGTGTGCTATCTTTAGGCATCGACAGAGGGTCCTTAGTTGAAATAGAAATAGAAGGTGAAGATGAAGCTGAAGCGATGGAGGCCATCGCTAAGCACATCAAGGAATTAAATGTAAACTAAGCGGTTTTTGACCGCTTTTTGTAATGCGCGTTATAGCACCGCAAGGTGCCCAGTTTTTGTTGTGTAAAAAAAAGAATCGCTTCGATTCTTTTTTATTTTTTTCTACCTAATCCTAATTTATGGTTAAACTTCATAATTTTTTTGTAAGCTATTTTTTCTGCCTCCATTTTACCTTTATCGAGTATTTGATCAAGTTTATCTGACTTTATCAATGCATGATATTTTTCCTTAATAGGTTTTAAGTGTTCGATGATTAAAGCGGCCAAATCCTCTTTAAATGTTTGATAGCTTTGGTCTTTATACTGTGCTTCAATGTTTTTAATCGACTGGTTTGAAATGGCACTCATCAAAGTCATCAAGTTAGATAAACCCGGTTTTTTGATTTTGTCATAATATATCTTACCTTCACTATCTGTTACGGCAGACATGATACGTTTTCTTATAATGTTATCCTCATCAAGTAGCTCAATGCGAGATTTAACATTGGTATCTGACTTGCTCATTTTAACGGTTGGATCACTCAAAGACATGATTCTTGCGCCAACTTTTGGAATCAAAGGTTTGGGTACGGTGAAAAAGTCTCCGATACGTGTATTGAGTCTTTGCGCTAAATCTCTTGTCAGTTCTAGGTGTTGTTTTTGATCATCGCCCACCGGAACATACTGAGCATCATAAAGCAAAATATCGCCCGCCATTAACGCTGGATAAGTAAAAAGCGCTGAACTAACGGCCGTTTGCTTTTTAGCTTTATCCTTGAACTGTGTCATCCGTTCCAATTCACCCATGTAGGTAAAACATTGTAGTAAATAACTCATCTGTGAATGGGCGGGGATTTCTGATTGAATAAACAAAGACAGCCGCTCTTCTTTCAAACCACACGCCAAATAAATCGCGGCTAACTCTTTGATGGTTTGTCGTAGTTTCAACCGGTCCTTTGGAATGGTAATCGCATGTAAATCAGCGATAAACAAGAAAAAATGATGGTCTTTATATTGGTTTTGTAAAGCCACAAAGTTTTTGATGCTGCCAAGGTAGGTGCCAATATTGATGCTTCCTGTAGGCTGTATGCCTGATACGATGTGTTTCATTTGAATCACTCCCATTATTAAAATAAAAAAGCCCTTAACGCATTAACGTTAAGGGCGAATAAATATCCGCGGTACCACCTTAATTCTGGTTTCCCAGCACTCTTGGCTTTAACGCAGCTAGCGGGTAGAATTAGTACCACTCAAAGGTCCGTCCCACTTTATTGTGCCGACTTTCACCATCACGGCTCGCTACTGGATTAAAGGGGATTCCTTATCTTCGTGTTAAGGATAGTTTATACGATTTAGGCTTTTAGTGCAAGTTCTAATTCATCTAACAATGTTTCAAGTCTTTTTGAGACGGACTCAAATACCGTTTTATCTTTTAGATCCAGTCCAGCACGCTCAACTTGGGCCATGGGGAAATCATCGCCGCCTGCTTTTAAGAGGGTCATGTGTTTTTCGATGTTAGCCGGGTCTTCTTTAACCAGTTCATATAGCTTTAAACTAGCGGCAAAACTCGTGGCATACTGGTAGACATAAAACGGCGCAAAGAACATATGAGGTATATAAGCCCAAACATAGGATTTACCAGGTTCTTTAGCAATATCTATATCATAAAAAGACAAGTAGAGATCTTTCATGATATTACTTAAAACTTCGTGTGTGATTGGCTCCCCCTTTTCTGCAAGTTCATGGGCTTTTAACTCATAAGCGGCGAATAAGGTCTGACGATAGAACGTCGCTGCGATATCGTCAATTGATTGTTGTAGCAACTGTATTTTGTCTTCTTTAGTCCCTTTATTGTTTTTGATGAAGTAATCAAGCAACAAATGTTCATTGAATGTCGAGGCGATTTCAGCCACGAATATCGTATAGTTTTGCGTAGCGACGGGTTGATGTTCTTTAGCGAATAAAGAATGCATCGAATGACCAGCCTCATGAGCTACGGTAAAGACATCACCCAAGGTATCATCATAATTCAATAAGATAAAGGGATGTTCATTTAATGCGCTTGATGAATAAGCGCCCGTGCGTTTACCATCTTGTTCATAAACATCGACATACCCTTCTTTTAAGGCATCATAAGCCTTGTCTTTGAAATCTTCATCTAGATGATCAATCGACTTAAAGAACAAATCTTTTGCCTCATCATAAGAAAACTTTGAAGACGATTGAGCCAAGGGCATAAAACGGTCAAACGTTCTATGTTCATCGAGGTTAAGATAATCTTTACGGATTTTATAATACCGTTTCAACAAATCGGTCGTATTCTTAGCGACATCGATAAGATTATGATAAACCACAGGGTCAATCTTATTGCCATGCAAAAAGCTTTCTAAAGAACTATCGTATTTACGGCTGCGCATATGGGCTAAATCAGCCTGTAATATGGTGTTATAGATTTCCGCAAACGTATGTTTGTGCTGAGCATAATGATCAAACACAGCTTTAAAGACCGTTTCACGATCATCCTTGTCTTTTAAATCGGCCAGGTGACTTCTGAAATTGCCTTGTGTTACTTTGATTGTCTCACCGTTTTTAAGCGTTACGCTTTTAGCTTCGCTATCGGCGGTACTTAGGGCGCTGTGTAATTCGCTTCCCTGTGCTGATAGTTGTCTATAATTGGCGAGCAACCCTTCTTTTTCTTCATCTAAAATATGTTCGCTTTGATGGAATAATTTCTCTAGTGGGAATTGGTATTCTTTAAGACTTTCATCCCGGTTGAGATATTCAAAGACCTTCTCTTTGCCCAGCGAAAGAATCTCGGGGCGTTCAAAAGCCGTATTTTGCGAGTATACATTTAACAGATTGGCCATTTTTTGAACCCGTGCTGCATTTTCGACATTTTTTTTGTTTAAGTCGCTTTTTAAAGAAGCGTATTGATAAAGTTTATGAAGCTTCACCGCTAAATCTCGCTGCGTTTTATAATAGTCTTTAAAGGTGTCAAAATCGTCTAGTTTACCTTGATACTTAGGCAGTTCAGCTATGATTTGTTCTACAACCTCGTATTCCTCTTTCCAAGAATCAAGGTTTTCATATAAATGTTTCAAATTCCATTCCATGTGAATCCTCCTATTTTTTCAGACATACACAGTCATTATAACACACTGAAACGCTTAAGCGAGAAGATTGCCTTGGATAAAGCTAAAAAAATAAAACCCTTTCATTGAAAAAAATCCATAAAATTATTTAAAAGAATTATAAATTATGATATTATACGGTTGTTAAAAGATTTAATAGTGTTATACTAAACAGTGACTTGTAAACACCCGTTGAAGGAGGATGGTTGATATGATTCAAATGTATACTACCCCTAGTTGTTCTTCGTGCCGTAAGGCCAAGAAATGGTTTGAAGAACATCGCATTAACTATCGTGAGAAAAACATTTTTAACGTTAAATTAACCAAAGACGATATTATGATGATGTTAAAGAATACCGAAGAAGGTTTTGAAGATATTATTTCAACGCGTTCTAAAGTATTTCAAGATCATAACCTTGACATTGAAGATATGACTTTAAGTGAATTGACCGATTTCATCATTGAAAATCCAAGTGTGTTGAGAAGACCAATTATTATCGAAGATAATAAAATGCAAGTCGGCTATAATGAAGATGAAATTAGAACCTTCATACCTAAGCGCTTAAGAGAAATCATTATGTGTACAACATGTGATAAAGGTGAAGACTGTGATTACTTACATGCACTGGAGAAATATTTCGAAGAGTTAAAACAAAAGGATTCAAAAGAAGCGTCTCATTAGGCGTTTCTTTTTTTAGGTTGATTTGAAAACGTTTTTAAGGGTGGTCATATACTTGTATTATAGGTTTTCTTTCGTTATAATTAATTTGAAAGAAAAAATACGAATTAGGAGGCATATTTTATGTCAGTAAAAGTAGCAATTAATGGTTTTGGAAGGATTGGGAGATTAGCGTTTCGCTATATGTTTGACAATCCTGAATTTGAAATCGTTGCCTTAAACGATCTTACCGATTCCGAAAGTTTAGCATATTTACTTAAATATGACACGGCACAAGGTCGCTATAAGGACAATGACATTTCATTTGATGAAGATGGTATCATTGTAGAGGGTAAAAAAGTTAAAGTGTTTGCACAAAAAGACCCAGAAGATTTACCTTGGGGAGACTTGAGTGTCGATGTGGTCTTAGAATGTACGGGTATTTTCACCTCTAAAGACAAGGCTGAAAAACACATTAAAGCTGGCGCTAAAAAAGTTATGATTTCTGCCCCAGCCAAAGGCGATGTTAAGACAATCGTATATGGCGTTAACCACGATGATTTAGACGGCAGCGAAGAGATTGTTAGTGGAGCTTCTTGTACCACAAACTGTTTAGCGCCTGTGGTTAAAGTCTTAGATGACCACTTTGGCGTTAAAAAAGGCTTTATGACGACAGCACATGCTTACACGAACGACCAATCAACCTTAGACGTACCACATCCTAAAGGTATTCACGCGCGTCGTGGTCGTGCTGCAGCCGCTAATATCGTACCAACCTCAACCGGTGCAGCCGCAGCAGTTGGCAAAGTATTACCGCACTTAAACGGCAAACTTGATGGTTTTGCCCTTCGAGTACCGGTAGTGACAGGTTCTGCGGTAGACTTGGTGGTTGAACTTGAGAAAAACGTAACCAAAGAACAAATTAATGAAGCGGTTAAATCAGCTGCGGATGAGACTTTAGGTTATACAGAAGACCCAATCGTTTCTAGCGACAGCATCGGCATTTCATATGGCTCATTATTTGATGCCCAAATGACGAAAGTCATCGATGTTGATGGAAAGCAAATGGTTAAGGTCTTAGCTTGGTATGATAACGAAATGAGCTATGTAGTTCAAATGGTTCGCACGATGAAAATTTTAGCTTCACAAATTTGAACTAGTTATTCTAAACAACATGTTTAATCAATACTATAACCACCTCCGATACATGTCGGTGGTGGTTTTTTTGTGAGCGTATGTATGATATAAAACACGAATTTTACACCTACATTTTCATAAATTTAAGGTTTTGTAAAGAAATGTAAAAGCCATTGAAACAAGCGATTAATAATGTTATGCTTTATATATATTACCAAATAGTAATATAAGGGAGGTTACCATGGACAAAACCCCAACGATATTTAAACTTTTGTCAGATAAAAACCGTTTAGCCATGTTTATGATGTTTATGCATGATGAGTACTGTGTGTGTGATGTGGAACGTTTTTTAGCGTTGAAACAAGCTAATGTCTCTAAACATTTGATGATGTTTAGAGACTTGGATTTACTTTCAATCCGCAAAGAACATCAATGGACTCACTATAAAATGAGCCACGAGGCGTTACTTGAACACAAGCAGTTATGTCAATACTTGATCAATACAGACTATTATAAATTCCAAATGGCAAAGCTCGAAAAATTCGAAAAAAGTATTTGTAAACCTAAGGAGGACAAAGTATGAACATTCGCATAGCATTTGTATGTATCCATAATAGCTGTCGTAGTCAGATGGCTGAAGCTTGGGCAAAGGCGTTGTTTGATAAACGTTTTGAAATCTATTCTGCAGGAACCGAGGACTATCCGGAAGTTAAGCCGCTTGCGGTTAAGGTAATGGAAGAAGCGGGCATTAATATGGATGCGCATTACCCTAAACTGTTAAAAGATATCCCCGATACATTGGATGTGTTGATTACCATGGGGTGTGGCGTCGAATGTCCTTATGTTCCAACTAAACATCGGGAAGATTGGGGAATTGATGATCCATCAGGTAAACCCATCGATGAATTTCGTAAAACCCGTGACATTATTAAAAACAAAGTAGAGTCATTGATTAAGCGTATTGATGAAGGAGAATTACTGTGAAAAAAGATACAGGTATAAGCCTTTTTGAAAAATATTTAACGGTTTGGGTTCTTATTTGCATGGCTATCGGTGTGCTGATTGGCAGATTTTTATCCGCTGTTCCTACGTTTTTAGACCGCTTTACTTATGCGGAAATTTCTATTCCCATAGCGATACTCATTTGGTTGATGATTTATCCAATGATGCTCAAAGTCGACTTGACTAGCTTAAAAAACGTTAAAAACAGTCCCAAAGGTTTATATTTAACTTGGATTGTAAACTGGCTAATCAAACCTTTCACCATGTTTTTAATTGCTGCATTTTTCTTTTTTATCGTGTTCAGCCCTTTTATTGAGACCGATTTAGGTAGACAATATCTTGCGGGAGCCGTAATCTTAGGCGCAGCTCCTTGTACCGCTATGGTGTTTGTTTGGAGCCATTTGACCAAAGGCAATCCCGCTTATACCGTTGTTCAAGTTGCCACCAATAATGTGATTTTACTGCTTTTGTTTACCCCAATTGTAGCTTTGCTAATCAGTTTTACGGGTGTGCTTGATACGATTGGCATTCCATTGCCATGGGATACCTTGTTTATCTCTGTGGTTTTATTTGTGGTTATTCCTTTAACGGCCGGTTCATTCACCAGAACCAAAGTCATCAAGGATAAAGGTGAATCGTTTTTCAATGAGCGCTTTCTTCCTAAATTTAAACACGTTACCGTTGTGGGTCTTTTACTGACGCTCATACTTATCTTTGCTTTCCAAGCTGAGGTAATAATGAATAATCCTTTACATATCGTTTTGATTGGCATACCACTAATTATCCAAACGTTCTTTATTTTTGCGGTTGCATATATTGCGGCCAAAAAACTAAGACTTTCACACGATGTGGCTGCGCCTGCAGGCATGATTGGTGCCTCCAATTTTTTCGAACTCGCCGTGGCAGTTGCGATTGCCTTGTTTGGTGCCACCTCGCCTGTCGCCCTTGCTACAACCGTAGGCATTATCGTTGAGGTACCTGTTATGCTGATGTTGGTTGCTTTTGCCAACCGAACCAAAAACTGGTTCAACTATTCACCAACTTAAATCCTTATTGTGTATATGCCTTATTGTTGTTATAATAAAAAGCAGCTGCAAGCGCTTTAGTATGTTCTAAAATAGAAGGGGATTTTAAACATACGACATCAAAGCGTTAACGTTCATAAAAGTGAGGCAAAAGGATGAAAACACGTTTTAGACACCGATTGGTTTTATTTGTTTTACGCCCCTTTTTTAAAATATTTTTTAAGCTAAAATATAATGCTAAGTTGAAGCTATACAAAGCAAAAGATGAGGCAAAACCGCCTTTTCTTGTTTTTGGAAATCATGCGATGGCCATCGATCCTATTTTAATGTCTTGTAGTTTTAGACATCCGATTCACTATGTGGCCTCCGACATGATTTTTTCTATTAAATATTGGTCATTTTTTATTAAGTTTTTAGCTGCACCCATTCCGAAAACGAAATATCGATCTGATTTAGCGACCATCAGGGATATTAAAAGTATCGTCAAAAATGGTGGTTCTATTGGTGTGTTTCCAGAAGGTAACTCAACGTTTAGCGGCCGTACGATGTCGATTCCCAAATCTACAGCCAAATTGGTGAAACTACTGAAGATTCCGGTCCTTTTTTATCGTTTTGAAGGAACTTATTTGTCTAAACCTCGTTGGGCTAGATATTCTAGAAAAGGGAAGTTAAAAGGCTATGTTAAAGAAGTGTGGCCTTATGAAGCATACAAGGATTTAAGTACCGATGAAATCTATGATTATATTATTAATAGGCTCTTTGTTGATCAAATAAAGAACCAAGAACAAAGCGATGTTTCTTACCGAGGTAAACGAATTGCAGAAGATTTGGAAAGTACATACTTTTATTGTCCGAACTGTCAACGTTATAATACCTTGTTTTCATCTGATGATGAGGTTAAATGCCAAGCTTGTGATCTTCATTTGCGGTTTACCGAAAAAGGGTTTTTTGAGCCACTTCAAGAAAAGATTAATTATTTTTCAAAAACAACCGATTGGTTAGACGCTCAAATCAAAAGTCTTAAAAACCACATAAAACAACTGAAGCCCGATGATTCAAAACCGCTATTTGAGAATGATGGCGAACGCATCTATGAAAACATTCCTAACCGTCAGAAAAAGTTTCTTGGCCAAGCCAAACTTTCTCTGTATCAAACGCATATCACATTGACATTTGCAGAAAAAGAGATTGTTACATGGCCGCTTAAAGAGCTTAACGTCGCGGTTCAACAAAAAAACAAACTAATCATTCACAATCATCGCCAAAACGTGACTTATTATGCCTTGGCTGATCCTAAAAGAAATGCGCTTAAATATGCGCTTGTTGTTCAGTATTTAACTAAAACGGAGGTGTCTTGATGGATTATTCTGAACTCTTTGTGTGGCATAGCGTACTACATTTGGGGGCGCTTAGCATACTGCTTTTGAGTGCCAATATTTTAAGAAGAAAAGTGCCCTTTTTAAGAAAATCATTGTTGCCTACCGCCGTTATAGCGGGTTTTCTCGGACTCATCTTAAAAGAAACACTCTTTATTAGATTGGTCTCTGAGACAACTTATCAAGCAAGTAATGATTTTTTAAGGATTCTAATCTACCATAGCATTGCCCTAGGTTTTATTGCCCTAGGCTTAAAGCTGCAACAAAAAATCCATGATGATGATGTTAAAAAAAGAAGTATATTCAGCGGCCTTTTGATCGTCTCTACCTATATTTTACAAGGGATGATTGGACTTAGTTTAACGCTGTTTATGGCTTTTACGATTTTTCCCAATCTTTTCTCTGCGGCGGGAATGCTTTTGCCGATGGGCTTTGGACAGGGTCCTGGCCAAGCCTCGAATATTGGAACCCTGTATGAAAACACTTATGGGTTTGTAGGGGGTTCTACCTTTGGGTTGGCGATCGCTTCATTCGGTTTTATTTGGGCTTCTACGGTTGGTGTTTTTTACTTGAATTATTTAAACAAAAAACAATTACTGCCAAAACGTCTAAAGGAAAAACGAACGCTGATAACCCAACAAGAAATCGATACGCCTAATGAGATTCCGGTGGCCGAGGCTATCGATAAGTTTACGATTCAAATCGCTTTGGTATTTTTGGTATATATGTTTACGTTTGGCTTTATTTTTGGGTCTGCTCGTTTGTTAGATACAGGCATTTTAGGGGCGTTTGGTATCGATACCATTAAACCTTTAATTATTGGGTTTAACTTTATTTTCGGTATGTTATTTGCTTTGGTATTCAAGCGTATCTTTATCGGTTTAAAAAAGACTGGTCTGATGACCCGTCAGTATCCCAACAACTTTATGTTGAACCGAGTGGCCGGTTTCATCTTTGATTTTATGATTGTGGCGGCGATTACCGCTATAAGAATAGAAGATTTGCGTGACTTGTGGGTTCCATTTTTCATTTTAGTTTTTGTGGTGGGTACCGCGACGTTATTTTATGTAAAATGGATCGTTCAGCGTATCTATCCAAAATACCCCATCCCAGCGACTATGGGTATGTTTGGGATGTTGAGCGGTACCGTTTCTACAGGGGTTGTGTTGATTCGTGAAGTCGACCCGGATTTCAAAACTCCAGCCATTAATGATTTGGTTTTGGGTTCTAGTACCGCTATTTTGTTTGGGTTTCCGATCTTATTATTGGTGGGATTCGCCCCCATATCCACGATGTATAGTGTGATGACGTTAATTATAATCATTATTTTGTTTATCATTTCCCTAGCGTTTATCCTAAAGTTTAACGCAAAACCCACAGGCAAAAAGTGTTAAAAAGTCGCTTTATAAAAGGCATTGTAAAACACCTCGAGCTTTGCTATAATTAATCAGCTGTATTTTTTAAGCGCTCATTTATAATCGGTCTCGGTTAGCTGAATAACAGCTTTGTTATTTATTTGGCATGTTAGGTTATTAAAAGTAACCCTAATTATTGCGATTATATAAAATTACATAAAATATACGTTCAGGGAGATTATTATATTTAAACTACGCAGTTTTATATTTCTTTTACTAATTGCTTTGATTACACTTGAGATGAACTGGGCTTTTTATTATGTTCGATTTGGCAATACTTACAGTCAAATCGAGATCATAATCCATATTCTATTAATGGTACTTCCTTTCCTGGTTTTGACAACATCACTTTATTTCGCTTCATTTAAAAACTCAAAAGCACTTAAAATCTTGCTACTGCTATTTGTTTTTATTTACTCATTATTTACGTCGTATGAGCTTATCTACTCACTAAATGTTCATGCGCCCTCTTTTTTTGAAAACCTTTATTTTACACATTTTCCATTTGGTTTTGTAAGAGATTCTTCTGTATTAGCCTTTGACTGGATTTTTATAATTTATTTTATTAGCGAAATACTTATTGCAGTCGCTTTTGCGTATGCTATTCTATTTTCTCGTAAAAAATTTCATTTAATAATAACGATACTTATATTGATTTATCTAGTTTTATTAAACCCGCATAATTATTCTAACGTTATATTTGCTTTAGATTTCTCATTAGAGAGTATAGCTGTACTTTATTATTTATACTATCCCATTCTCATGGGGATAGTGCTTTGGATAATGACTTATGTTCGATTTGATCTAATCAAACTGAGACTGACTTCTTTTAAGAAGCATCTTATTCCCAAAAATTCAGCAAAAGAAATTGATGATGAGCAGTACCAACTCAAACAAGAATCTAAAGCGCTAAAGCACGAAGAGAAAGAATTAAAGAAGGCTTTAAAGATTAAACAAAAGCAAGATTCTATTGAAGAAAAAAAACTAAGGCAAAAAAAAGCTTTGGAAGAGAGAAAGCTAAGGTTAGAGAAGCTACGACACGGTGAAGTCGTTGATGTGAAGCATAAAGTATCACTAGCTGAAAAAATCCCCTTCTTTAATAAAGGTTTAGAAAAAAAACATGTTGAGAAAAAAATGATTCCTTTGAGGTAGTTTCACAAAATCTAGATAACAAAATTGAAGTAAAAGAAGAAGTCGAAAAAGTAAGCACAAAACGCAAACGACCGATACTGTCTTATTTTGATTTTGGACTCGATAGAATTATTCAAGTCATAGTATTATTCTATATTCTCTTAGCAATCGACAGTAACGTCATTGCACTAAGCATCAGTGTCGCGGATGGGTTTTCATTTGCGATTGGTTTACGTTTATCAATGATTCCTGTCTATGGCCCCATCATCGTTTTTATCTTACGTTTCATATATTTTGTACTGATTGTTTTTGTTGTTCTAAGAATCCCTTTTAGTCGTTTAGTGTTTTTGGGTGGCGTTATTTTAACGATGATTTTAGCTTTGATTGTTTTTATAACTCCGATGTTTATTCTTGATGAAATCAACGTACTAATGGAATTATTACAAAGTCCTACATTGAGTCGAATAGGATTAATGGTTGTTCTACTTATCTTTAGTGATCTTTTCCCTAAACTATTGTTTGCATCGATCATTGGTTTGCTTGTTTTCTTTAAAAAACCTAGATGGCTATGGAGAAACCACATTCAGCCAAAAACATTCCTAAAAACCAAGAACGTTTATCGAGCACAACCAGAAAAAACAACCAACCAGCCTTCTAATAATAAACAAGAGACAGACGATATCCTTAGTAGAAAATTAGATAGGCTTAAATCTTTATATAACAGAAATTTGATCGAAAATGACGAGTATAAGCTTCTAAAACAAAAATTATTAGAAGAACTGATCTAGAATTAAGCCATCTTTTTAAGAAAATAAAAGCGCAAAAATGATATGATTAGGTTAATTTAAAAAGGCTAGCATAGTGCTTGCCTTTTATCTTTTTACTTGAAAGCAATCTCGTACATTTTGCTCATGAGAATGACTTTGCTAGAACTCAACAAACCGATAAAGTTGTCTAAAGATTGCTTTGTATAATTAAAATATACTTTTCTTTTTTTAAATGTGTCTTAATCCAAAGAATGAGATCTTTTAAAAACTGTTGAAAAGCTTGTTTTTGCTCGAATACTAGATCAACCTGAATCGTGGTGTGATTGGGGATAGAGAGTATTTTCATCAATTGATTTGAACTAGTGCTTGCCGTTAACTCTTCTAAGGCTTCTTCAAAACCACTAAGTATTCTACGCCAATCTTCGTTGTTGATTTGATTGATTTTTCTATCATTCGATTGATACTCACGATGCTTGTTCCATATCACGCCTTTTATAAAATCAAAAACGTTGCTGTCTATATAGACGGATGGTTGATTCTTTTTTCCCTTACCAACTTGTAGCTGAACATACGCAGTGTCCATTGCCGTTTGATATAGTTCAAAGTTTAACCCACTCATTACTGGCCTCTCTTCTGCACAATTATGAACAATTATACATGTTTATTATACTATGTTTGAACCCAATAAGACACTTATATATATTTTATTTGGGTTCCCCCGAGTATTGAGTATGTTTTTATCTATAACAAGTTGATGACTACGAAAACTATTAAAACCCTTCATGTCTTAAAAATTAATAGCGTTTGAATCGAAAAAAAAGTAAGACTTATCATCATATCAGTCATTCAAATCGCACTTGTTTTTTGACCTATAGCTTCTTATAGCTAAATAGGATTAAATCATTTGGCTAACTAGGCTAAACGATAACAAGATATCCTTTTGACTTATTCAGCACATAAATAATACTCAAGACTAAAACGCAAAACCCACAGGCAAAAAGTCCTAAAGTTTGTTATAATGATTACTTGAGAGGTGAATAATATGCAAACACATGCAAAAAACGCAAGAGAAAAACTGCTTAAACGGATGGATAATCATTCCGTGGCTTTACTTTTTGCGGGGAAACCACCCCATAAATCTTTGGACCAATACTACGACTACATGCCGCAAAGAAATTTTTTCTATCTCACCAATTTAAGTGAGCCTAACATGATTTTGATGTTGCTTAAAGGAGATAAGACCAGTAAAGAATTTTTATTTATCGAAGAAAATACCGATCACAAGATTAAATGGGAAGGCGCTTCGATGGAAAAGGATGAAGCCGCAAAACGATCATTGATCGATGAGGGTTCAATTTATACTTTGGGACAGTTTGATGGCATGTTCAACCAGATGATGAATTATGCTAGAAGTATTTTAGGTCAACCCGCTAAGACGCTTTATCTAGATTTGTATCACCCAAGCTTATCGGCAAAACCCATGAGCTTGGTGCAGGCAAAAACGATTATAGAAAACTATCCGGAATTAAATGTGAAATCGCTCAATGAGCACTTAGCTTATCTAAGAATGTTCAAAAGCGACGCGGAGTTAAAGCAGATTAAAAAAGCGATTGGACATACGAAAGCAGGCTTAACCAATATCTTAAAAAGCTTAAAACACCGCAATTACGAATACCAATTACAAGCGGATTTCCTACACGCCATAACCTTATCAGGTAGTGAAGGAAACGCCTTTGATACGATTGCGGCCAGTGGTCAGAATGCTACGATTTTGCACTATACTAAAAATCAAGGTGCTTTGAATAAAGACGATTTAATCTTGTTTGATTTAGGGGCTCTGCATGAAAATTACGCTTCTGATATCTCAAGAACCTATCCCTTGAGCGGTACTTATAAAGGGCGTCAAAAAGAAATTTATGAAGCGGTACTCGAGGTTAACAAAGCGACGATTGAAATGGTTAAACCCGGCGTCACATGGAAAGCGTTAAATGCGTTTTCTAAAAACATGTTAGCCACCAAAGCCAAAGCCTTAAAGCTCATCGATGATGAAAAAGACATTATGTCGGTTTATTACCACAGTATCGGTCATTTTATGGGTCTTGATGTGCATGATGTGGGTCTTTATGATATGCCCTTGGAAGCCGGTATGGTTGTGACGATTGAACCAGGCTTATATGTAAAAGATGAAAACATTGGCGTGAGGATTGAAGATGATATCTTAGTCACAGAAAACGGGTATGAAAATCTATCAAAAGACATACCAAAAGAAACCAAAGACATAGAAAAAATCTTAAAAGGGTCGTAAATGACCCTTTTTCTTTGAACTCTATTAAATCATGACTACATCAATGTTATAATGAACAAGAGGTGTTTTTATGGCATATTTACAAGGCATCATTAAAAACATTACGTTTGTTAATGAAGAAAACGCCTTTGCTATTTTGAAAGTAGAAGTTACCGAGTCTTCTTTTAAGCCTAATCTTTTTGATCCCGAAGGGGATGTTTGGGCAGTCAAAGGCTATTTACCACATCCTAAGAAGGGCGAACATATTCGCTTTTTTGGTCAAGTTGAACACCATAATCAATACGGGGATCAGTTTAGTTTTGAGCGCTATGAAAAAATTGAAGGGACCAATAAAGCCGGACTTATCGATTATTTGTCGAGTGATTTATTTAGCGGTATCGGTCCTAAGACCGCAGAAAAAATAGTTGCAGCCTTAGGCAGTGATGCGATCGAAAAGATTACGCATGATGCGTCTGTTTTGGATGATATAAAAGGATTATCGAAAAAACATAAAAACACATTATTAACGGGTTTAAAGGAACACAAAGCAAGCGAACAAACGTTGATTAAACTTTATGGCTTTGGTTTTTCTCCTAAAATTGCCAACCGAATCCTTGATGCTTATGGTGAGGATGCGGTATCGATCATCACTAAAAATCCCTATCAAATGATTGAAGATGTCGATGGTATCGGTTTTGAACGTGCCGATACTATGGCACAAGAACTGGGGTTTTTACCTAACGATCAAAGACGCATCCAAGCGGTGATTATATACTTGTTAGAAACGATGGCCTATCAAGATGGACATACTTACCAAGAAATCACACAGTTTATGGGTAAAGCATTAGAGTACTTGAACAAAAAAGAAGCGTTGGTTCAAGAATCTGAAGTAAAAAAAGTCATCGATCAGTTAGTGGATCAAGATAAGCTGATGAAAACAGAAAAACGCCTTAGCTTAAAGTCGTTTTATGAACAAGAAAAAACCTTGGCCGAGCAGATAAGAACAAGAAGTAAAGCTGCTTCAATCATCGATCAAACAAAGGTTCAAAAATTAATCCAAGCGTTTGAAAAAGCAGAAGATATTGTTTATACGGCGCAACAAAGAGATGCGATTCTATCAACCCTTACCCATAAACTAACGATTTTGACCGGTGGACCCGGAACCGGAAAAACGACCGTCATCAAAGGGCTTATATCATGTATGAAACGCACCTATCAAACCAAAGACCATCATATTCATTTGATGGCCCCTACCGGCCGTGCGGCTAAACGTTTATCTGAAGCAACCAATCACAATGCCTCTACGATTCATAAAGCCTTAGGGTTAGGATTTGATGGGTTTTTTGCCCATGGGATGCATCATCCTATGGAAGGGGATTTGTTTGTCATAGATGAGGCCTCGATGATCGATTTACCTTTGGCTACCCATCTGTTTCAAAGCTTGCCCCCGCAGTGTCATATCGTGTTGGTCGGTGATGATAATCAATTGCCATCGGTAGGGCCAGGACAAGTGCTTAAAGATATCATCGATGCAAACTGCGTACATACCAACAAATTGACCAAAGTACATAGGCAAGCAGAAAAATCTACCATCATCCAACTGGCTCATCAAATTAAAAACGGACAATTGCCAAAGCATCTTTTAACGCCCAAACCCGATTGTTATATCATCAAGGAAGTGGAAACCCGCTTTAAGGACCGCTTAAAGCGCATGGTTGATTATATGTTAAAGCAAGAATATGACTTACAAGAGGATATTCAAGTGTTAATCCCTATGTATAAAGGGTTAGTCGGTATTGATGAGATCAATGATTTCATGCAAGCGACATATAATCAAAATCCTTCAAAAACCATCACATATGGCAATCAAACCTTTAGCCTGCACGATAAAGTCTTGCAACTACAAAACCGTAGTGAAGACGGTATCATGAATGGCGATCAAGGACGCATTATCGGCATCGATGAACAAGAAGAAACCTTGCATGTGGATTTTATGGGTAAAGAAATCTCTTATAAGAAAAAAGAGTTGGATCAATTGCGTTTGGCTTATGCGATTAGCGTTCACAAAGCTCAAGGGAGCGAATACCCCGTAGTCATCGTGCCTATTTTCAAGCGTTTTACGATTTTGTTGAAGCGACGTTTGATTTATACAGCCATAACCAGAGCCAAAGAAACGTTGGTTGTTGCGGGTGATATCGATACTTTATTGACCGCAGCGATTGAAATTGAAACCGATAGAAAAACGGGTTTGATGGAATTATTGAGCCAATCACAAAAAAATCGCGCCGAGGCTATCGACGATGTTTTGACGTCTTTTGAAGACGATCAGGCAGATGAAACGATCATGGATCCACAAATCCCTTTTAAGACCTTGGGGGAGGATTTAAAAGGCAAAACGCCTTATGATTTTATGGAAGATAGCGATTAGATGGGCTTTGCTTGCAATTTGATTTGGAGTTCGTTATAATTAAGTAAATCGATGATGAAGAAGAGTAGACAAGCTAGCTGTGCAAAGAGAGTTTGTGGTTGGTGTAAACAAACGACGGTTTCTTGTTGAAGCTACTTTTGAGTGATGTAAACCCATCCGCTTGCAAGCGTTAAAACTACTGGAGTGCTTATTGAATAAAGGTGGTACCGCGGCAATGTCGTCCTTAGGTTATTTAAGGGCGTTTTTTAATGATTAGGAGGTCATAATATGAAAAAAATGCGTGGACATGACATTAAAAAAACATGGTTAAAGTTTTTTAAAGAGCGCCAACATGCGATAGAAGAAAGTGCGTCATTGATTCCCATCAATGACCCAACCCTTTTGTGGATCAATGCGGGTGTAGCTCCGTTAAAAGGCTATTTTGATGGTTCAAGGGTTCCGAAAAACCCGCGCATCGCTAACGTTCAAAAATGTATTCGTACCAACGATATTGAAAATGTTGGAAAAACGGCAAGACATCATACGTTTTTTGAGATGCTTGGCAACTTTTCTATTGGTGATTATTTTAGAGATGAAGCCATTGAGTGGGGATTTGAAATTTTGACCTCAAAGAAATATTTTGGTTTTGACAAAGAAAAGCTATATATTACCGTCTATCCTACGGACGAAGCATCTTATCAAAAATGGTTGGACGTAGGCGTTGATAAAAGTCATATCATCAAGAGTTATGAAAACTTCTGGGAGATTGGTACCGGTCCTTGTGGACCTTGTACAGAAATATTTTATGACCGTGGTGATCGCTACGGTAAAGCAGACTTGTCCTTGATTGAAAAGGATATTGAAAACGACCGCTATATTGAGATTTGGAATATCGTTTTTTCTCAGTTCAATGCCAAAAGTGGACTTAAGCGTGAAGCCTATCCTGAACTGCCAAACAAAAACATCGATACGGGTATGGGCCTTGAACGAATGGCCCTAGTGATGCAAGATGTCGAGACGAACTTTGAAACCGATTTGTTTTATCCACTGATTGAGGCTACTGAAAAGATAGCAAATGTACCTTATCAAGGACAGATGTCTTTTAAAGTAATTGCCGATCATATTCGCAGCGTAGTGTTTGCGGTGAGTGACGGGGCTACATTCTCTAACGAAGGCCGAGGGTATGTATTAAGAAGACTGTTGCGAAGAGCCGTTAAGCATGGAAAAGCACTCGGCATTGAAAAACCATTTTTGAAAGACTTAGTCGATACCGTTGTTGTGATGATGAAAGAGACGTATCCTTATCTTTTGACCCAACAGGACTTTACCAAAGCTATGATTGAAAAAGAAGA
Organism: uncultured Candidatus Izemoplasmatales bacterium; assembly: GCA_964501415.1. GTDB lineage: Bacteria > Bacillota_I > Bacilli_A > Izemoplasmatales > Izemoplasmataceae > B1SED10-225. The sequence continues at coordinate 79,863 of CAZCSL010000002.1, read as the reverse complement.
AAACAAATTTTTAGAAACGCTTTCTCAAGGGGAGAAAATTTTAAATGAGCTCATGGAGAAAAGCGATAAAATGATTTCAGGTAAAGACGCTTTCATGTTGTATGATACTTACGGTTTCCCTGTGGAATTGACTGAAGAATATGCACAAGCCAACGGTTATACGGTAGATGAAGCCGGGTTCAAAGAACATATGCAAGCGCAAAAAGAACGCGCTCGCAACGCTCGTAAAGATCTCGGTGCCATGAAAGATCAAAACGAAGCTTATTTAGATTTCAAAACCCCAAGTACATTCGTGGGCTATGAAAAAACAGAAACGATCAGTGAGGTCATCAAAGTTTTTGAAGAAGGCATCGTCGTGAAAGAAACGCCGTTTTATGCCGAAAGTGGTGGACAAGTGGCTGATTCAGGCGTCATTATAAAGGACGATAAAGTCCATGAGGTCTTAGATGTTCAAAAACTACCTAACGGACAATTCATTCATTATTTGGATGAACATAATATTCAAGAAAAAGACACCGTGGATTTACAAGTCGATACCAAGGCACGCGAGCTTACCAAAGCGCACCATTCGGTTACGCATTTATTGTTTTCTACGCTCCGTGAAAAGCTCGGTTCACACGTTAAGCAACAAGGCTCTTTAGTTGGACCCACGTATCTAAGGTTTGATTTTAATCACCTAGAATTACCTGATGAAAAAACCTTGCTGGACATTGAAAAAACCGTTAATCAAAAAATTAAACAAGCCATCGATGTGGACATCGAGTATGGAGATTTAGATACCGCTAAAAAACGTGGAGCCATAGCCGAGTTTGGCGAAAAGTATGAAGATGAGGTCCGTATGGTGGATATGGGAGAAACCTTAGATTTGTGTGGCGGCACCCACGTAGACAACACCAAAGAGATAGAACGGTTTGCGATTGTGTCCTTAGAATCCAAAGGTTCGGGTATTTATAGAATCGTCGCGTTGGCCAAAGACAAAGTCGAGGAAATCGAAACTTACTTGCAAGGCTTTTATAGTAATTTGAATCAACTGGAACATAAAAAAGAAACCTTGCTTAAGGAAGCTCAAGATAAAGATTTGGATGTATCTTATCATATGCCAAAGCATCCCAAACGTCTTGGGTCGTACCGGGATGTCATCAATCTTCGCCAATATATAAACCAAGTATCAAATGCGGTTAAAAAGTTAGAAAAGCAAATCGAAGAAAAAACCAAAGCCGCTTCTTTGAAATCCTTGGACGATTATTTGGCACAGAAAGATGCACAAGGGAATATCGTAATCAAAACCCAAGATTATCCAATGGAGACGGTCAAAACTTTAGCTGACCGACTCATGGAACACACGCAAAAAGGCGTGGTTTTCATCGCCAACACTTTAAACGATAAGTTGATTTTCATCGCCAAAAGCAAAAGCGATGTACATGCGGGTAAATTGGTAAAAGAAGCGGCCCAGATCGCCGGTGGCGGCGGTGGTGGCCGGCCCGATTTCGCTCAAGCCGGTGGTAAGCATATCGATAAGATCGATGATGTGATAAACTATGTAAAAGGACAGTTATCGTGAAAGTCTTAGGCTTGGATTTAGGCGATGCCTCCTTAGGGCTTGCGATTAGTGATAACACCCAAACGATCGCAAGAGGTCTTGAAAATTATCGTTTTGATAAAGATGACTTTACACAAGCCCTTAATAAAGTCAAATCCATTGTAGCGAAAGAACCGATTTCAATCATCGTGTTAGGCTATCCCAAAAATATGGATAACACGATTGGTGTACAAGCGCAAAAAACAAAACATTTCAAGACGATGTTAAATGAGCACCTAGATATACCAGTCATATTAAAAGATGAACGCTTGACATCAAAGCTCGCCGGTCAAACGATGATCTTTGCTAAAAAAGCACGTAAAAAGCGTAAAAAATCGCTTGATCAAATGTCTGCGGTTATCTTATTACAACAATACTTAGATGAAAAAAAGGAGGTAAGATGATGGAAGACAAAACTTTAAGAGTAGTTGATGAACAAGGCAATGAAAAGGATTTTGAGATTGTCTTAACGTTTAAATCTGACCAAACAAACAAATCGTATGTTATTTACAAAGAACCTGGGGATTCTGATGAAGTCTTCGCCGCTTCATACGATGAAAAGGAAACCGATGGAGGCGATTTAAGGCCCATTGAAGACGAAGAAGAGTGGGACATGATTGAGGAGGTCTTAAACACCTTTTTACAAGAAGAGGAAGAAGAGACCAAGTGAATTATTTAGAAGCCATACATTCAGACGAAAGCGCGTATTTTAAAGAGCTACGCGCTTTTGCTGAGGATAATGACATTCCGATCGTTTCTTTGGAAACGATGCGTTTTTTAAGACAGCTTCTAAACCTGAGCAACCCAGTGCATATCTTAGAGATTGGCACGGCGATTGGCTATAGCGCTTGCTTTTTTGCCAGTGTCTTACCCAAAGCGTCAATTATTACGATTGAACGGCATCCCAAGATGCAATCCTTGGCAGAAAAAACCTTTCAAACCTCACCTTATAACCATCAAATCACATTGATTAAAGCGGATGCTTTGGAAGTAAAATTAGAAACCTTACCTCACGCCTTTGATTTTATCTTTATCGATGGTGCCAAAGCACAAAATATTAAATTTTTTGAAAAATTCAGTCGAAGGCTGAATCCGCAAGGTTTGATTGTCGTTGACAACGTCTTGTTTCACGACATGATTGACAAACGCATCCTGTCTAAAAATTTACGTCAATTGGTCGGTAAAATTGACCGTTTTAACCGTTATATTACCAAAAAATCCGGCTTTGATACGGCCGTTCACCAAGTTGGGGATGGTCTTGCCGTGGCGATAAAACAAGGAGAGTGAAACCATGAAATACATGGTTTTTGCACCAAAGTCATCCTTAGAGCTTCTTTTGAAAAAGCCTATAGAAGGCATCATTATCGGCGTTCAAGGTTTTACACAACGCAGTGATGCCTTATACGATTCAAGTGAACTGACTGATTATGTTGCGAGAATCAAGGCTGCAAAAAAAGCGGTGTGGATAAACCTCAATGCCCTATTTCATGAACCCGATTTGAAGAAACTTAAATCCTTACTTAGCAACATTCAAACCCTAGATATTGATGGGCTATTGTTTTCAGATTTAGCCGTTTTTACCTTGGCTCAAGAACTTAAGCTGAAAAATAAGTTAATCTACTATCCTGAAACGTATCTTACCCATCAAAACGACTTTATTTTTTGGCAAAAACAAGGGATAAAGAGTGGCGTTTTAAGTAGGGAGTTATCTTTAAAAAGCATCGAAACCATCGCTGAGAAGACCGATATCCCACTCAGTTTATTGGGCCATGGCTATGTAAACATGTTTCACTCTAAACGACGCTTATTAAAAACATTTTTTGATTATACCAAAAAAGAAGCGGATCCGCATAAAAAAACGTATACGATTAAAGAAGATTTGCGCGAAGAAATGCATCCCATCTTCCAAGATGCGTTTGGCACTCATATCTTTAGAGATAAGCCTTTGTCGAGTTTCAATGTATTTAACCAACTAAGCCCGATCATTTCCTATTTCCTCATCGATAGTCTTTTCTTTGATCAAGACCGTTTACTCTCAATTGTCGATGACTATCTTGCATTATCCAATGGTCGTGTGGTTGATCTTAAGCGATACACCGACCATGATGAGGGGTTTTATTTTAAGAAACTAAACTACCATCAAGCAAAGGAGGGGCCTAAAGATGAAGACTGAACTGCTCGCTCCAGCTGGAGATTTAGAGAAACTTAAAATAGCCTTGCTTTATGGTGCGGATGCGGTATTTTTGGGCGGCAAATCTTTTTCCTTGCGTGCCCGTGCATCTAACTTTACTATGGATGATATTGCGGCCGGAGTTGAATTTGCCCACAAGCTTGGTAAAAAGGTCTATGTGACCACCAATATCTTCCCTCACCCTGATGATTTAGAAGGTTTAATCCCCTACTTAAAACAACTTGAATCCATTGGCGTAGATGCGATTATTTGTGCCTCACACGCGGTTATTGATGCAGCCCTTGAACATACAGCTTTAGAAGTGCATATCTCTACCCAACAATCGATTACCAACTCAAAAGCCGTCGAATTTTGGGCGCAAAAAGGCATCAAACGCATTGTCTTGGCACGCGAGGTATCTTTAAAAGAACTAAAGACGCTACAAAAAAACGTCTCGATTGACACCGAGGTTTTCATCCATGGTGGCATGTGTGTTTCTTACTCTGGTAAATGTACATTATCGAATCATATGACCGACAGAGATGCCAACCGAGGGGGTTGTGCACATTCATGCCGGTGGAATTACACCTTGTTTGATGAAGGTAAAAAAATGCATGATAAGACCCCTTTTTCCATGAGTTCAAAGGATTTACAAACGGTACGCTACATATCCAAGCTGATCGATTTAAACGTGGCTTCATTGAAAATTGAGGGACGCATGAAAAGCATCCATTATATTGCCACGGTAGTAAAAACTTATCGCAAACTCATCGATGAAATCACTGAAGATATTGAGGTCGATATTCCCAAATATCTTTTGGAAATAAAAAAAGCGGAGAACCGTCTATCTTCCAAAGGGTTTATGGAAGGTCTGACGACGCTAGAAGAACAACTTTATAATCTAAGAAGCGAACAACCGACCCAAGAATTTATCGGTATTGTGGAAGCTTACGATGCGGATAAAAAACAAGTAAGAATCCAACAAAGAAATCATTTTAAAGTCGGGGAATTAATAGAAGTTTTGAGTCCCAATTTTGAACCCGTAAGCTTTATCGTCGAAGAACTTAAGACCATTGAAGGCGAAAAAGTCGATGTGGCCAGACATCCAAAAGAAGTACTATATATGCCCTCACCAATACCTTTATCACCATATGATATTTTAAGAAAAGCCCGTCAAAATTAACAATTGTAACCGCTATTAAAACATGATACAATAACGTATAATCAAGGAGGCAACCATGGAAAAGAAAAATCACAAACAAGTTTATCAACTGACTCAATCAGGGTTAGACAAGCTGAAAAACGAGCTTGAAACACTTAAGACAACCGAAAGAGAGAAAAATTTAGAAGCGCTTAAAGATGCCCGTGCACAAGGGGACTTAAGCGAAAATGCAGACTATGATGCTGCCCGTGAGCAACAAGCTCGCATCGAAGGTCGTATCAAAGAAATAGAGAACATTCTCAAACACGCTGAAATTATTCGCGACGATACGAAAGGCAACAAGATTACTATTGGTAAAACGGTCAAGCTAAAAGTCAATGGCAAAGACCCTGTAGAATATACGGTTGTAGGTTCTTTAGAGGCCGATCCCTTCAATCACAAAATATCCAATGAATCGCCCGTGGGAAAAGCCATTATAGGTCATAAGAAAAACGAAACCGTCAAGTATAAAACCGATAGTAGAAGAGAGATTACGATTAAAATTTTAGATGTGAAATAAAGAATGTTTTAACATTCTTTTTTTCATTTGATTGGAGATGATGACTATGCGAATAGGTGTTATTTTCGCCATGCGTGAAGAACTAGATGCTTTTTTGGCGTTGTATGAAAACCCCAAAAAACAGGCTCATGCAAACATGGAAAGCTATGAAATAACGCAAGGTGAACATACGATTTTTATCGCAAAAAGCGGTATAGGCAAAGTACAAGCCGCGGCTATCACAACCTTGTTTATTAAAACGTATGACCTTGATTGTTTGCTTTCTTCGGGGATCGCTGGGGGTTACAACACCCATATTGGGTCTTTGGTTTTAGGCGTTCAATATATCCAACACGATGTGGATCTTAGTGCGTTTGGTTACCCCAAAACCCAAATACCTGAAATGCCTAAAAGCTTTAAACCAGACGAACATCTCATCACAACCTTTAGACAACATATGCCTAAGGGCACTTATCAAGAAGGGGTTATCGCCACGGGCGATCAGTTTATCACCACCATCGATCATCTTGATGATGTCTTTAAACTTTATCCTAACATTAAAGCCTTTGAGATGGAAAGCGGTGCCATAGCGCAAGTTGCGCATGTTTTTAAGCTGCCCTATTTAGCCCTTAGAACGATAAGTGATGTGGTTGCTACCGATGATCAATTTGATCATTACCAAAAAACGATTAAAACGACATTTGATAAAAATGCGCAGTATTTAAAAACCTTTTTTGAGGCTTTAATGCATGAAGCACGGTAAATATGCCATAACCATTTATCGACGTAAAGGTCAAAAACGTCTGAGTGTGCGTAAAGAAGCCAAGCATCATCTGATTGTCTTTGCGCCTTATCGGATGCGTAAAGATGAGCTATTAGGTTTATTGGATAAAAACCGCATTCAAATTGATAATTTACCAGCTAGATTCGATTATAAATCTTTGTTAGAAAAACCCTCAGTTCTGACCCTGTTTGGAAAAGATTTTCCCGTCATCTATCAAAAAGGAAACGCGCATGTCACGTTTGATGGACAGACGATTAAAGTTACGCATTCTACCTTAAAAACAAATGCCACAGCAGGCTTACTTCAAGCATTTTTAAAGGATAGACTAAGGACTGAGGCGGAGAGTTATCATCACGTTCTAATGAATAAACACAAGCAATTTTACCCCTTGCCAAATCAAATCAAATCCCGCTATATGCATACGCGATTTGGTTCTTGCAATCCGCAAAAAAAGACTATTAATCTAAACTTAGCCTTAATCCATTATCCCAAGCGTTTTTTAAAAAGCGTCTACTTGCATGAACTCGTCCATTTTGAGCATCAAAATCACTCCAAGCGCTATTATCAACAGTTGACAAGGTTCAATCCAAACTATAAAACAGATAAACGTGATTTAGAAATTTACCACCGGGCCTTTCAAAAGTAAGATAGGACCTCGATTTTTTGATTTGAAAAGATATAAAACGTGACGGCTTCACGCTAGTTTAGTATAATGTAGATAAGAATTTGGAGGTCATTGCTATGATAGACCGTTTCTTAGACAGCAAAAAATTCATTCCTGATTACCACGTAAATACCATCTATGATTTAGATTTTGCGGCCATTAAGAAGTCCGGGATTAGGCTGTTATTGATCGATGTGGATAACACCTTAATTCCCTATGATAAATTTAGTGCTGATGAGGCTTTAATTGAACTGATGGAGCGATTAAAGACATTAGGATTTTTTATTGTATTCGTATCCAATAATCGCTTTCATCGCATTCGTTTTTTTGCTAAACCCCTAAATATTTCTTTTGTTTCAAACGCTAAAAAACCACTTAAAAGGGGTTTTAAAAAGGCCATGCGCTTTTATGAAAAACCAGTAGCTAAAACTGAAGTGCTGGTGATTGGCGACCAACTGATGACCGATGTTTATGGCGCTAAACGCACGGGATTAAAGGTAGCGCTCGTCACGCCGATTAAATTAAAGACAGAACGCTGGTATACACGCATCAACCGTAAAGTTGAACAAAAAATGTTACAAAAAATAAAACTAAACCATGCTTCAAAGTATGAAACACTCAATTTGAAAAAGCGGGTGAGACCATGAAAAAAATCCACTGTATTGGTTGCGGCGGGCAACTACAAAACCTCGATGCCGAAAAACCATTTTATACGCCCAAAGCCCTTGAAGAAGATTCAACCATATATTGTCAAAGATGTTATCGCATGCGACATTATGGTAAACTGACCGGGTCTTATGTTGATAAAGAAACCTATATTGAGATGATTCAAACCATCCCACCACAAGTAGTGATTGTCAAAGTAATCGATGTTTTTGATATCGAAGGAAGTATCATGCCAGAAATCATGAAAATGGTAAACCCTGCTTCCTTGATTGTTGTAGCAAACAAATTTGACTTACTACCTAAAAGTGTAAACAAAGTAAAAGTAAAACAAAGAATCAATGAAATTTTACATGATTACGGCGTATATCCAGACCAACTATTGTTGATAAGTGCCATTAAGAATCACGGTATTGACACATTGATTGATACCATTTCCAAGGCACACAAAGGAAACGACATCTATGTAATCGGCGCTTCAAATGTCGGAAAAAGCACGTTGATCAATCATATGATCAGTGCTTTCTTGCAAGAGAAAAAGGACCCGATTACCACCTTCTTTGCGCCAGGAACGACGCAAAACTTCATCCAAGTCCCTTTTGAGGATGTAACGCTTTACGACACCCCAGGTTTGCTAAAGAAAAACCATATGTTCTCGATATTGAGCAGCGATAAGCTCAAGGTCATTCAACCTAAAAAAGAAATCAAACCACGGGTTTATCAACTAGAAGTCAATCAAACGATTTTTGTTGGTTCTTTGCTGAGAATGGATTTTTTAAAGGGCTTGCCAAGCAATTTTGTGTTTTATTTTTCGCAGGATTTAGACTTACATAGAACCAAGATGATCAATGCGGATACCTTTTATGAAAAACACAAAAACGACTTACTAAAACCACCCTTAACCGTCAGTAATGGCAAACTTGACTTGAAGTTTCATCAGTTTCCCTTAAGTCGTGAAACCAAGACCGATATCGTAATTCCGGGATTAGGTTTTTTCAGTATGAAGGGTTCTGGGGTTATAAGGCTTTATACCCCTAACGGTATTATTGCGTATCAAAGGAAGTCTTTAATATGATTGAAAAAATTTATCAAGATGTTTTAAATACATTTAAAGATGACAAAAAGCGTTTGAAACATATCATTGGTGTCAAAGAAACCGCCATTAAACTGGCCAAACAATTTGATGTTGATGAAAGCAAATTAACCCTAGCTGCTTATTTACATGATATCACTAAAGGCAAACCCCTTTATTATCACAAAAAAATGATTGAAACGCATTTTTCAAAAGATATTATCGAAGCCTATAGCGCACCACTTTATCATGCGTTTAGCGCTGCAGCCTACGCAAAAGTTCATTATGGAATTGAAGATGAGGACATCTTAAATGCAATCAAGCATCACACCGTAGGCCGCCCCGGTATGCCCTCGATAGAAAAAATCTTGTTTATTAGCGATTATATAGAACCAAACCGACCTTACAAGATTTGTCATCAGGTTAGAGATATTGCCTTTAAAGATGTTGATTTAGCGATTTATCAAGCGACGGATCATTCTATTAATTTGTTTGCTAAACAAAAGCATGTTATACCTAAAATTGCCTATGCCACTAGAGATTATTATCAAGTGAGTTCAAAACAATATGATGCATTTGAAACTGAAAGACTGAAAGGCTATTTTGCTAAAAAAGCCGATGCTGAAATATTTCATCGTTGGTGGAGAGACGGCGAATTGATGGCTTCGGTTGGATTTGAAGACGGCATAAATATAAGCCAATCCCAAATTGAAAAGCAGTTTGAACAGATGCTGCTTAATGTTGATAGTACTAAAGTCTTTATCGTCTACGATAAAAAGACACATCAACCGATTGCAGAAGCCTCTTTCGGGGAGTTTGATCCGAAAAAGAGAAGTGCGCGAATCGGTCTTAAAATATGTGATTTAGATAAACAAGGAAAAGGCTATGGTAAAGAGTTAGTTTTGGGTTTGATACGGTTTTTAAAAACGCGTTATCATGTTAAAACGGTTTTAATAGACACCTTGTCCAAAAACAAACCGGCTCAAAATTTGTACGAATCAATAGGCGCGATCATAACTGAAGTAAAAAAAGATTTTTGGCAAGACCCCAAAGGTCATTGGCACGATGCCATTTTTTATCGCTTAGAAGGAGATGCTTATGAAAAAGCTTAAATCGATAATTAACGCATTAGAAGACCTAAAAATTGAAGATATTTTAGTGTTTGATATGCGCGATGTTAATCCATTTTTTGATTATTTTGTTTTGTCGACCGCCAGCAACAACCGACAAATGCAAGCCGCGATGCGTGATATAAAACAAGTATTGAGTACACAGGATAACGTCGTTAACAAAAAAGAAGGTAGCGATTCAGGTTGGGCGTTGTTTGATGCGGGGGATATCATCGTCAATATATTTACCAAAGAAGCCCGTGAATACTATAATTTAGAAAAAATGTGGCTTGATATTCCTAAGTTAAAACTCGATGAATTATGAGTACGTACAAGCTTTTAAAAGAGGTTTATTATCAAATACAAGATTATTACTTGTATGATTTATATCAATCCTTGATTCAACAATACCAAACGGGTGGAACCTTATTGGAAATTGGGGCCCTTGAAGCGCATATCTCACGCTCAGTTGCTTCTTACTTTGATCATGTGTTGGCTTTTGATATCGAAATGGATGCAATTAAAAAAGCCAACCAATTAGGACCAAAGAACTTTTTTGCATTTGTTCATGATATGCACAAGCCTCTAAAGGATACTTTTGATATGATTATCGCCCCAATCGATGTCTTCAATCATGCTTTGAATTTTGAGGACTTTAAGAAAATTATACATATATGGACCGCGTGTTTAAAACCCTCAGGCATCTTTATATTCGATGTTTTAAGATGCAGTTATCTCGAGTCTTTATCTGACTATGAAGAACCGCTCAAAGAAGGGTTGATTTGGAAGGTTGAACGATTAGATGAACCGTGCATGGTAAAGCATATCATCAAAGCGGGCGACCAAGTTGAAACCCATATAGAGAAAAGTTATGATGAAAAATTCATTGAAACAGCGTTAAATCATTTAAAATTGCTAAAAAAGCACGTTTTAGAAGATCGTATCATTTATGTTTATAAAAAGTAAACACCCTTCATTCAACATATCATAATGGTTGAAAGGGGTGTTTTTTAATGTCTAAATCCACCATCGTTTTTGTCGCTTTTATAACGGTATTCATTTTAGTTTATCTGTTCATCCAACAACAAAATCACACGGCCGAGTATGATTTAGAGTCTTCTAATGTAACCGAAGATCATCCTGAAAATCAAACTCAATATACGCTTGTCAATATCGATGGCGCGATAAAAAATCCTGGGGTTTATAAATTTAAAGCCGACACGAGGATGTATCAATTGATAGAACAAGCCGGCGGCTTTCATCCGGATGCCGATGTGGTTCGCATCAATTTAGCCAGACCGCTTTTAGATGGTGAACAAATCATTATTCCCAAAATAGATGAACAAATCACCGAAACAGGGGATGAGGATGACCGCATAAATCTTAATGAAGCATCGCAAGAAGACTTGATGACTTTGCCTAGCATCGGTCCCGCTACGGCTAAGGCTATTATTGAATACCGCAATAAGACCCCCTTTGAACAAACTGAAGATATTATGAAGGTTACAGGTATTGGTGAGGCTACTTATCGTGAGATTGAATCACTTATCCGCGTTTAAAGGCCAAAGCGAAAAACTTTTTCTACCATTTATCGTCTTTTTAATAGCCTTGGACACGCCATTATTATGGGGTTTATTTATTTTGTCTCTATGGGTAGTTTATAAAAAAAGTAAAGTATTTTTTATAGCGTTAGTGGGATTATGCATTGTGTTTTTTGTCCGCTTGGAACTATCAAAATTATCTGAAGTCACTGAAACGAAACACCGAGGCATCATCGCCCGTATTGAAAAGGAAAGAGAGTATCCACGGTTTAAAATAATCACCGATGATCACCGGCTTTTGGTTTATCATGATGAATTATCAACCTTAAGAAGCGGTGATGAGGTCTTAGTTAAAGGTGTGGTTGAAAAGCCATCTTTAAATGGATTTTTTGGAGGTTTTGATTATCAAAGTCATCTAAAAAGCAACAACGTTGATGGTATTATTTATGAAGCGGATCTCAACTCAAAAACATCTACGCTTAATCGTTTTACCTTAAGAGGGTATGTGGAAAGTCATATCGAAACGTATGATCAACGTATAAGGCCCTACCTAGAAGCTTTTATCCTTGCCAATCGCGATGGTTTTGAAGATTCAACTTACCAACAGATTGGCCGTTTGGGTTTGATGCATCTGTTTGCGATTTCTGGTTTGCACATTGGCTTGATGAGTTTAGCCTTTAGAAAAGGCTTAAGTCTTTTTTTGTCCGTACGATTGAGTGATAATATCTTGATGGTGTTTTTGGTTTTGTTTTTATTCATTAGTGGGGCCCCTCCTTCGGTTTTAAGAGCGGTTTTATTTACCGCTTTAATCATGTTTAACCACCGCATGAGACTGGGGTTTACCCCACTGGATCTAATGGGTTTTTTGTGTATCGCTATATTGCTTTATCGTCCTTATTTTTATGTGAATATTGGGTTTCAACTTAGTTTTTTAGTTAGCTATCTAATCCTGCTTTCCCAACCTATGCTTAAGGGCCAAAATAAACTTAAACAGCTTTGGATGATTTCATCAATGGCCTTTTTGTTTACCATGCCGCTTATCTTATCGATCCAATATAGCGTGAATCTACTGAGTCCAATCCTCAATATCTTCTTTGGGGTTTTTCTTAGTTCGCTTTTATTGCCCTTGGTTTATCTTACGTTTTTATCACCTTGGTTAAGTCCGCTTTTGATAACGTTGATTGATGTTTTTGAGACGATGATAAACATGAGTACGCGCTATTTATACTTGCCATTGAATTTCTACATTCCTTCAGGTATTTGGCGTTTGATTTATTTTTTATTATTAATTTATATGTATCAGTTAATTGCGATGAAAAGGGTTTGGATTTTCAGCTTTTTCACCCTTGTCGCCTATTTGTCTTTTATCGCTTTTAAGCCGAATTTTAATCCCATGCAACAAGTGATTATGTATGATGTGATTGGGGATGCCTTTTTGATTAAAGACCGCTTTAACGCATGCAATATCTTGATTGATACAGGAGAAAGCGATGAACACCAAAACTTAGCGAATGCTTTAAAAAGGCGAAACATCAGACAGATAGACATATTTTTCATCACCCATGATCATTATGATCACATGGGAGCCAAACAAGACATCATCGATAATTTTACCGTTAAACGTTTATGGACAAGTGATGATCAACAAGCCATTGAAAACACGTGGATGCAATGTGGCAATATCCCCTTTTTTGTTTATCCAAAAAATGGGTCGTTTCAGTCTTTAAACAATCAATCTTTGGTTAAAAAAATGATTATTGGAAACGACCACTATCTCTTCACAGGTGATATGGAATTAGAAAGGGAAGAGGCCTTTAATGAGATTTTCAATGAAAACATTGATATTTTAAAAGTGGCACATCACGGTTCTAACACCTCTACACACCAAGCTTTTTTATCATTAGTAAAACCGGATATTGCGCTCATTCCCGCTCACCGTCAAAATCGTTTTGATTTTCCTTCAGAAGCGGTAATCAACCGCCTAAGGGCCCATACCGATGAGATTTACATCACCAAATCACATGGAAGTGTAAAGATAAGTTACATTTTCGATTATCGCATGAAAAAGACTGCACTGAGTGATTAGATGTATGCTATAATGTAAAATGTGTAAAGCCAATTAAAGGAGTTATTGCTTATGGATGAATTAGTGGTCTGTTTTTATGGTGAAGATGCCTTTTTTATAAAAAGCAAAATCCAACAGCTATTGAAAAAACATAACGTTGATGAGTTCAACTACACCACCTATGATTTAGATGAAGTACCGCTTTCAGAAGCCATCTCAGATGCACAAACGATACCGTTTATGAGTGACATGAAAGTGATTGTTTTAAAAAACGCTTTTTTCTTAACCCGGCAAAAACCTAAAAAAAGCAGCCCCGAACATAATATTGCTTACTTAGAAAACTATTTAGAAAACCCAACAGAATCTACCTTGCTTATCATCAGCGTCCCTACGGCGGCTTTAGATAAACGTCAAAAAGTCGTAAAAAAATTGCAAGCCGACTTTAAGGTTATCGAATGCAAATTAAAAGGTCCACAGGATTTAGCCAACTGGGCTAAAAGGCAATTATCCAACGCGGGCCTGACTATTGAACCTAGTGCTTTAGATTTGTTAATTAAGCGTATTCAACATAGCACTGAGTTTGCTTATTTGGAATTAAAAAAGCTTTTGATGTATGCTAAAGACCTTGAAACGATTGATAAAGACATCGTTGAAAAACTGATTACAAGAAACGTTGAAGACAATGTATATGAGCTGACCAATGCCATTTTGGCCCAGCAACAAAGAAGAGCACTGGAGATTTATCACGATTTAATCTTGCATAGCGAAGAACCTTTAAGAATATTAGGCATCATCATTCAAAAATATCGAGAGATATTGCACGTAAAAACGCTACTTGAACAAGGGTTAAAACAAGATGATATCCAACAACACTTTAATGTTAAGAGCGGTCGTGCCTATTATATGGTACAAAACGCTAAAAGTGTGATGAAAGAAACCGTCACCAAACATCTAGAAACCTTAGAGACGTTAGATTATTACATTAAAAGCGGTCGCATGGATAAAAAACACGCCGTTGAAATGTTCATTATGGGAACATAAAAAAAGTCTATCTGGGATAGACTTTTTATTATGAGGCTTTATAAGCCGATGCCGTGATTTTGTTTTTACCACTATTTTTACTGATATATAAGTTATTATCGACAAAGTCCAAGAAAGCTTCTTGATCGGCTTTATCATCAGGGTTTAGAGTGGCTAAACCGATTGAAACCGTGATACTACGCTCGATATCAGAACTATCTTTTATACGTCTTAAGGAATCGATGAGAGTATCGGCAAATTGCTTGGCTTCTTTTAATGTGGTTTCAGGCAATAATATCACAAATTCATCGCCCCCATAGCGCGCCAAAAACTTGTCTTGGTCAAGCGATGATTGAAGCTCTTGGGCGACACTGATGATGACTTCATCGCCCACAAGATGCCCGTAGGTGTCGTTAAAATTTTTAAAATTATCGATATCGATAAACATCATGGATAAAGGTTTGTTGTTTTTGATGAATTTTTTCCACAGAGTTTTATAGGTTTGATCAAACAATCTACGGTTGGGTATGCCGGTCAAACCATCGTGTTCTGAGAGGGTCTTAAATTTTTTATGTAAAATATCTAATTCTTTAGAACGTTTGGCGTTTTTAATCGCAATCGCCAAATAAGAAGCCAGCGTCTCTAAGAATACCTTATGGGTTTCATTGTAGACATTTTTGAACTCTGATTGTACGCTGATGACACCAATCGTTTCTCCTTCTACCATTAACGGGGTGAAGATGGCTGAAAGCATGGGGGCTTCCACATTGCTATAAGTGCCATTTAAATAGTGTTTGTGTTCTTCTTTAACGTTATCGATATGAAGCGTTTTTTGATGTTTGTAAGTATGAACAATAAGGCTGTTTTTGTCATCCAATTCTAAGGACATCTTTGGATTGCGTTTGTTCTTTTCTATCGCGAAATCCACATCGATTGTCTTTTTATCTTCGTTATATAAAGCAACAACCATTGAATCGACTCGCATTAAGCGATTGATGTTTTTGTATAGTTGGTTAAAGATAACCTCGATGTTGTGTGTAGCCGTCATCCGCCGGCCTATTTCGCTTAAGATGGTTAATTGCTTATAGTTTCTCTTTAATTCATTGGTTAAAGATTGGTAGGTTTTGGTCGCTTTTAAGGATTGTTCTAATTGTACTTGGAACTCGGTATTTTTGATTCGTTCTTTCCGTCTGTTTTCTTGCACGATTTTATTGGCGTTGAGATAATTTTTAAGGTGTTGATAAGCTTTATCTTTAAGCTGGTTGTTTTCATAGAAACTGGCCAACTTTTCATGAATGCGAGGCATAAATTCAGGTACATCTAGACCTTTGGCCATTTCATAAGCTTTTTCCAGGTTTTCTTGTGCTTTTTCAGCTTCATTTGAATCATCATAAACCTCTGCAAGGTTTAAGTAAATCTGAATTAGAATGTAGATGTCATTGCTTTCTTCAGCTTCTTTGATGCCACTATGTAAAGCGTCAATGCTTTGTTCATGTTGCTTAATCAAGTGATAATATTGTCCTAAGGCAAAATAGCTGTGGGCCAACATTAAAGTTTTATCATTGGCCTTAGCATGTTCAAAGGCATCATGGATATGCTGATAGGCTTCATCGTATTCTTTTAGATTCAGATAAACATTGCCCATGTTCAAATTAGCTATGGCCATATTATACGAATTGTTGCTGGATTTGGCCTTGTTAAAACTTAACTGATAGTAATCCAAGGCCTTATGATAATTTTTTAAATCTTCGTGTAAGGTGCCGAGGTTGTTCAGTACTTTAGCCTCTTGAAATAAGAAATCTTTTTCTCTAGATAAACTTAAAGCCGCGTTATAATGATTGACCGCTTGATCGATAAATTCCATGGTTATATTGACATTACCCAAACCAATTAAGGTTTCAGCTCTAATTTCATCGAGTTCTAATTCTGTAGCAATTTGAAGCGCTTTGTTTAAATGATTGATAGCTTTATCAAAGGCACCGTTAATCCAGTAACATCGCCCGATACGCATTAAACTATGCGCTTCTTGGTCAGTCAAACCATGTTTGCGTGCTAAAGAGAGCGCATCTTTAGAATAATCAAGCGCTAAGTCAGTATTTCTTTGTTCTGCATCTGCAGCTTTACTCAAAAGCGATTCAACGGTCTTTAAATCCTCTTTGTTATTAGAAGACATTGCCATCACCCTTCGCTCGATGTATGCGTTTTTAGTCCACCATATAAATTATACCATCAAACATGCATTTTTTAAAATTTTTTTCAACAGCTTTGTTGAGCCGTTTTTTATACCCCTTAGGCCAAAAAAAACACAATCACTAAAAGTAGTCATTGTGTTTGCTTATTGTATACCTAAAAAAGGTGTTAAATTGAATTAACTTTTTGTTGAAGGCGCGATTTGTGGCGCGCGATGGCGTTTTTATGATAAATGCCTTTTACCAATGCTTTGTCAAGTTTTTTGTTCGCTACGTTAAATGCTTCTTGTGCTTTATCCTTGTTGCCTTCGCTCACTTGCTGTTCCACTTGTTTAATGGCAGTTTTTAAAGAAGCCTTAAAAACCCGATTGGCTTGACGACGTTTGATGTCTTGTTTAACACGTTTCTTTTGTTGTTTGATATTTGCCATGATTTCACCTCCATTTGAATTAGCGAATATATTTTATCAAATCAAACTTTAAAAAGCAACGATAAGTTGCTTTTGACAATAAAAACATTCTTTTTACGTGTACGATATCAATATTTTTGATATAATATGGCGCGAGGTGGTAACATGTCTAAATTAAAAATCGGCGATTACAACGTTTTAACGGTCACACACATAGAAGATAATGTTTATGTTTTGGCTCATGAAGAAGCTAATATCGAGATGGAAAAATCTGAAGCGACGCATGCTTTGAGTATTGATCAAGAGGTTGAAGTATTCATTTACATTAATCACCATAAAAACTTAGCCGCAACGATGAAAAAGCCTTATATCGATCAGTATCGGGCTGCGTTTGTTGATGTTGTAGAAAAAAAGGAAGGGCTAGGCGTTTTTGTAGATATAGGGTTGAAAAAGGATATGCTGGTTAGCAAGGATGATTTGCCCCATATTAAAAAACAATGGCCGAATATTCACGATAAGCTCTTTTGTTATATTAAAACCGCTAAAAATCAAATGGTAGCGCGTCCCGTTAGTCGGTATCGCATGTTAGATTATATCAGACCTGAAGAAGCGCTTGAAGAAGGTCAAAATGTCGAGGCCTATGTACTGAATTTATCCGATGAGGGCTTGGTCCTATTCACCCAAGCGGGTCATGAAATATTTGTTTATTATAAACATACACGCAAAGAGCATCGCTTAGGAGAGGCATTAGATGTATTGATTACCG
>CAZCSL010000002.1:0-62122 GCA_964501415.1 uncultured Candidatus Izemoplasmatales bacterium | reverse complement strand
TGGGACATTGATTGCGCAAAAAGAAATCGAGATGGAAAAAGATGCACAGCGTATTTTAGATTATCTTGAAGAACACGGGACGGTGGCTTTGCATGATAAGAGCTCACCAGAAGCTATCTATGAAGTTTTCAACATGTCTAAATCCGCTTTTAAACGTGCACTAGGACAACTGTATAAAGCGGGAAAAGTCAATTTAGAAAAAGATAAAACCCGTTTGAAATAAATCAAAACCAGGTGATTATATGGGCAGAAAGTATGAAGTTAGAAAAGAAAGCATGCAAAAAACCGGCTTACGTAAAAGTAAGCTTTATGCACGTTTTGGCAAAGAGATTTATGTTTGTGCCAAACAAGGGGGCACGAATGTTGAGGCCAACTTAGCTTTAAAACACTTAATTGAACGCGCCAAAAAAGAAGAAGTGCCGATGGATATTATTGAACGCAACATAAAAAAAGCCGATAGCCAGGATGCTTCAGATTACGAAGCTGTTCGTTACGAAGGCTTTGGTCCTGGGGGCAGTGCTTTTTTAATCGATTGTCTAACCGATAACCTCAATCGAACTGTAGGAGAAGTGCGTTTTTGTTTTACCAAGATAGATTCCAAAATGGGTGTGCGCGGTTCAGTAGAATATCTCTTTGAGCATTTGAGCGTATTGGAAGTAGACCAAACGGATGAGGATTTGTTATTAGAAACGTTGCTATCTGCTAACATTGAAGTACATGATATTCAGTCGCTTGAACAAGGGTATTTGATTATTGCAGATGGCTATGACCTTGATGCCATCGAGAATGCTTTTCGTCAAGCGTCATTTAACATTCTTTCTTCTAAGCGTGGTTGGTTTGCAAAAGACAGCGTTACCTTAAATGAAGCGGATGAATCAAAGTTCAGAATGTTTTTAGATATGGTTAACGAATTGGATGATGTGCAAGCCGTTTATCATAACGTGGATGTGTCAGAAGATGAAACATAAATTTAAGCTCACACCCATCTTAGTCATTACACTAAGTTATTATTTATTGCATGGGATTATCCATAATCTGGGACATGTGGTAACGCCAACGTTTGTGAATCAATTGGGGTTACCTTCTTTTATGTTTGGCTTTTTCTTTTCTTCTATGTCCCTAGGCATGTTGGTCGGTGCACCTCTTTGGGGTGTGCTTGGAGATATCAAGGGGAAGAAATTTTTCATCTTGATAGGGTTGATATTGTATTCAATTGCACAAGTGATGTTTGCGTTTTTTACAAGTCCGGTTATGATGACGTTTGCTAGGTTTTTAGCTGGTTTTGGGGTATCGGCTTTCATGACCTTAATGCTATCACATTTAATTGGCATTGCGCCCTTAAAAGAACGGACAAAATTCATCTCAATTTCGGTGGCTTTGTTTGCTTTAGGTACGACTATTGGCTATCAAATTGGGGGCTTTATGGGTGATTTCTTTATTCGTGAAGTCTTTTACATCCAAGCGCTATTGAATCTGGGATGGGTTCTTTTTATCGCCTTAAGTATGAAAGAAATCCCTACAGCTTTGTCCACCAAAAAACCTTCATTTATTAAACATTTTAAAGACGTAACCAAACTATCACCACCCCTACTTTTGTTTTTGATTGGATTGACCTTAGCAACGATTAGTGCATCGATACTATCAAAATATTTCGATGTCTATATGATCGATTTAGGATACACGCCAAGAGAACTCGGAACCTTTATCTTGGTAACAGGGTTTGTAGGTCTTTTTACCAATGCGTTTATAGTCCCGAAGTTATCAAAACTAAAAAAAGATATGGGCATTATGCTCGGTATTCAAATTTTCTCAGCTATTATCGTTTTGATTGTGTTTAGAAGTCAATATTTTATCGTTATGCTTTATACCGTCTTTTTGTTTTATTATGCCTTAAAAGCGATGTTTCAACCGTTCGAACAAAACTATATTTCCTTGCAAGCACCTAAAGAAAAACATGGCAGTATCTTAGGGGTCAGGCATGCGTTCTTTTCTACAGGTATGGTTATTGGTCCCTTGATCAGTGGCTTTATTTATGATTACAATCCACTATTGGTTTTTGACCTATCTGTGGTGATGTTTCTTTTAGCCTTTGTCTTTTTGCTCATAGCTCATAAGTTGCAGACTAAGGCATCAGTCGCAAAAGAAAGTGGAAACTTAGGTTTTGCCTATGAACCTGTGGATATCACCGCAAAAGATTAGTTTTTGTATGATAAGCAGCTTTATATATGGTATAATCACACATGAGGTGATGATATGAATCTTCCCAACAGATTGACCGTTTTGCGGGTTTTACTTATTCCCATTATGGTCGTTATATATTATATTGATCCAGAACGCAATGTGCTTAATGGTTTTTCTATTGCGATAGCCATTTTGTTTATTTTAGCTTCTTTGACGGACTTCTTTGATGGTCTGTTGGCAAGAAGATGGAATATCATTACCGTTTTTGGAAAGTTTTTGGATCCCCTCGCAGATAAGTTGTTGGTCATGTTTGCCTTGTTGATGCTATTGGATATTGCGTTTATACCTATGTGGATTGTATTAGTTATCTTAGCTAGAGAATTTATCGTCACGGGTATACGCTTGATTGCGGTTGACGGTGGCAAGGTTATCGCGGCATCGCAACTGGGTAAGTATAAAACGGCATCGACGATGGTAGCTTTGATTTTGTTAATGTTTCACTTCCAATGGGTTGGTATTATCGTATTATATATAGCAACCGCACTGACCGTCATATCAGGTGTGGAGTATGTGTTAAAAAATCAAAATAGTTTTAAAGAAGCAAAGTAAAATGAAATCTTTATGCGTATAATCAGGTTGAAGGAGGAGTAATCTTGGCAAAAGACGATCGTAAAAAAGCATTGAATCAAGCGATGAAAGACATTGAAAAAACCCACGGTAAGGGTGCGGTTATGCTACTGGGTGATGAAGGCGCAAGGAAAGATATAGATTTTGTTGAAAGTGGTTCTTTGGCTTTGGACAAAGCCTTAGGCATTGGAGGGTATCCTAGAGGTAGGATTGTAGAAATCTATGGACCTGAGTCTTCTGGTAAAACAACCTTTGCATTACATGCCATTGCCCAAGCCCAAAATAAAGGTGGCTATGCCGCGTTTATTGATGCAGAACATGCCCTTGATCCTAAATATGCCCAAGCTTTAGGCGTTGATACCGATAATTTAATCATTTCACAACCCGATACCGGTGAGCAAGCTTTAGAAATAACCGAAGCATTGATCCGCAGTAATTCGGTCGATATTGTTGTGGTTGACAGCGTTGCAGCCTTGGTACCAGAAGCTGAAATTAGAGGTGACATGGGTAGTTCCCATGTTGGTTTGCAAGCGCGGTTGATGTCGCAAGCGATGCGAAAACTATCGGGTGCAATCAGTAAATCTAATACCACTGCGGTATTCATTAATCAAATCAGAGAAAAGGTCGGGGTTATGTTTGGTAATCCAGAAACCACCCCTGGCGGACGGGCTTTAAAATTCTATAGTAGCGTTCGAATTGAAATACGTCGCGGCGAACAATTGAAAATCGGTTCGGATATTGTCGGTAATCGAACCAAAATCAAAGTGGTCAAAAATAAAATTGCGCCACCGTTTAAAACTGCAGAAGTTGACATTGTCTACGGCAAGGGTATTTCAAAAGCAGGTGAGGTTGTCGACATGGGCGTTGAGTTTGAGTTGATTCAAAAAAGCGGCTCATGGTTCTCGTATGACGGCAACAAAATCGGACAAGGACGCGAAAATGTAAAGGCTTATTTGGAAGAAAACGAAGAATTATACAATACCTTGATTGAACAGATTAAAACCAAATTACAAGAACATTGATAAAAGATGTGAGTGTCTAAATACACTCACATTTTTTTATTGAATATGTTGAAACAGTTTTTCAAAAATCGAATCAAAACGTTCTTTGGGAATACCGCGATAAGGCAATAGTATTAAGTATTTGTCTTCTTCAAATGTGGTGTACGCATAGTTTAGCTTTTTTAAGTTTTGGATGATTTGTTTTTTTATGCTCAGTTTCTGACAGTGAATCAGCAAATGCATGTTGCTTTGTAAACCACTGATTGTAAAGTTTTCTGATGACATCCAGGGCTCCAAAGCTTTTTGCAGCGCTTCATTGCGCTTTTTAGAATAACGGGATAAGTATCTCAAGTGCTTTTCATAGTCTTTGGAAGCGAGGAACTGCGCCATCATCAGTTGATCAATTTTGGAGACCGTTTGGGCTAGTGTATCTCGGTTTAATGCTTTGGCTAAATCAAGGGGCAACCCCATATAACTCATACGAATGCTTAATAAAGTGTTCATGGAAAAAGACCCAATATAAATAACGTTTTGTCCTTCTGCGAGTTGATGTATAGGGGGGATTTGATAGGCGTTATAGCGAAAAATATGGTTGTAATCATCTTCAATGATATAAGCGTTTTGGCTTTGTGCGTATTGAATCAATTCTAATCGTTCTTTGATGGGCATGACCTCGCCACTCGGGTATAGATTTGAAGGTGAGACAAATAAGATTTTCGCTTTGGCATCAATCATTTCATCTACGGAATTAACCCCATAAGTTTCAAAGCCTAATATTTGCAGCGCCTGAATGGCTCGCTTGAATCCAGGCTTTAAGTAGGCGACGCGAGTGTTATTCTCAAAAAGAGGTGCTAACCACATCAATAGTTGTTGGGTTCCACTGGCTATGATAATTTGATCGTGTGATAACAAAACATCACGATGTTTGGCGAGATGTTTTTTTATCTCTACTTTGAGTTCTATCTCACCGGTAGGCAAACAGTCTTCATACAATTTTTCATTGTTTGTTAGAACGCTATTCATTATTTTTCGTATACGATCCAAGCGAAACATATCTTTATGCTGTCGCTTATTCACCGGCTTATTCTCATGCAAGGCTTTATGGGGTTCTAAAGGTCGTTCAATCTTCATGAATTTAAGATCTTCGACATAATACCCTCGTTTTGGCTTACTATAAATGTAACCTTCAATCAATAATTGTTGGTATGCGTGTTCTATGGTCGTTGTACTAACGCCATAGTGTTTGGCCGCCCCTCTAATAGAAGGCAGTTTTTGTTGGGGTTCATATACTTTTTTCACAATTTTTTTCTTGTATTCTTCATACACACGTTGATAAAGGACATATTTATGGTTTGACATCTGACCACCTCAAAAGTTATCAAAACTGTATATTTAAAAATGGACACATTCTTATTATAATACCTTTAGCATAAGTAATAAAGTATAATGGAGGAAAAAATGAGTAAACAAGATTTGTTTGAACAGTTAAATGGTGGTGTCATTATGGATGTCATCGATCAAGCGCAAGCGAAGGTTGCTTTTGAGGCTGGAGCGAGAAGCGTGATGGCCTTAGAAAGTGTTCCTGCAGACATCCGTCTTAAGGGTGGAGTCGCTAGAATGAGTGACCCACAATTGATAGAAGAAATCATGAACGCAGTGCAAATTCCGGTGATGGCAAAAGTCCGTATTGGTCATACGACAGAGGCGAGTATTCTACAAGCGCTAGCAATTGATTGTATCGATGAAAGTGAAGTATTGACGCCGGCTGATCATGATAAACATATTGACAAACATCGCTTTAATACACCCTTTGTTTGTGGCGCTAAAGATTTAGGTGAAGCGCTAAGAAGAATCAATGAAGGCGCTAAAATGATTCGAACCAAAGGCGAAGCCGGGACAGGAGATATCTCAGAAGCCGTTAATCATATGAACAAAATCAATTCAGAAATTGAAGCTGTGAAAAAGTTAACACCGGAACAATTAAAGACCTACGCAAAAGAAGTCAATGTGTCTGTGGCTTTGGTAGAGTACGTTAATCAGCATGGTCGTCTACCCGTTTTAAACTTTGCCGCAGGTGGCGTGGCAACCCCTGCAGATGCTGCTTTGATGATGCGTTTGGGATGCGATGGCGTATTTGTTGGCTCAGGTATATTTAAGAGCGACAATCCACAAAAAAGAGCCAAGGCCATCGTGGAGGCCGTTAAACATTACAATGATGACAAGAAGTTAGCAGAATTATCAAAAGGGCTTGGTAAAGCGATGCACGGGGCGGTTGTTCAAAAAGATTAAACCTAGAAATATAGTATTCTTAAAAGACAGTGAAAACTGTCTTTTTATATTCTGTTTAATAATGAATAATGTTTGACTTTTAAAGTTTTTCTACGGTATAATGAAAAAGTAATCTTTGTTTCTACTCATTGATTTTAGGTGCTTTTAAAAGCATTTGATGTATTTAGTTAGGATATATAATAGCAACAGAAACGGAGGATTTAATATGAATGAACCATTGGTATTAATCTTCTCCGGTTTGCTGCTTTTAATCTTAGGTATCGTAATCGGCGTGATTGTACGAGCGATTTTGATTGAAAGAGGATTTGACAAGGCTCAGTCTCAAGCGAAAAAATTGATTGAAGATGCAGAAAAACAAGCAGAAAAAACGAAAAAACAAACGATTCTAGAAACGAAACAAGAGATTCATAATCTTCGCGTTGAAACAGATAAAGATATTAAGGAACGCAAAAAAGAAATATCTAATCAAGAAAACAAGTTATTCGAACGTGAAAAAATATTAGATAACCGCGCCTCAAACTTGGAGCGCAGGGAGTCTAATATTGACAGAAAAGAAGAAAGTCTAGAACAAAAGAAAACAGCCTTGGAAGAAAACGAAAGCAAACTTGAGAGATTGATCGAAGAGCAAAATAAACGATTGCAAGAAATTGCCCAAACGACAGTTGAAGAAGCAAAAGAGATTATCTTTAAACGAGTAGAATCAGAGATGGAAAAAGAAATTGCACAATTCATTAAAGATGAAGAAGACAAAGCAAAACTTATCGTAGACAAAAAGTCGCAACACTTACTGGCTTCGGCCATTCAAAAGTACGCACAAGATGTTACATCGGAGCGTACCGTCAGTGTCGTTAATTTACCCAATGATGATATGAAAGGTAGAATCATTGGTAGAGAAGGTAGAAACATCCGAACTTTAGAAGCGTTGACAGGCGTCGATTTGATTATCGATGATACGCCTGAAGCGGTCGTACTATCCGGTTTTGATCCGATTAGAAGAGAGATTGCAAAACGCTCCTTAGAAGCCCTTGTAAGCGATGGACGTATTCATCCTGGACGCATTGAAGAAGTGGTAGAAAAAATGCGTGAGGATGTAGAACGCTTTATCCGTGATAAGGGTGAAGAAGCGGTCTTTGAAGTAGGCATTGGTAAAGTGCATCCAGACTTGGTAAAACTACTTGGACGCTTGCACTTCAGAACATCTTATGGACAAAATGTACTTAGGCATTGTGTCGAATGTGCCTTCATAGCGGGCAAGCTTGCCAGTGAAATTGGCGAAGATGAAATTTTGACCCGTCGCGCGGCCTTGTTGCATGACATCGGTAAAGCTGTCGACCATGAGATTGAAGGCTCCCATGTAGAGATTGGTCATAACATCGCTCAAAGATACAACGAACCCAAAGCGGTATTAGATGCGATTCTTTCCCATCACGGCGATGAAGCAGCTGAAACGATCATCGCGGTATTGGTCGCTGCTAGTGATGCCTTAAGCGCCGCAAGACCAGGCGCTAGAAGTGAATCATTAGACAACTACATCAAACGTCTTGAACAACTAGAGACGTTATCCGCTAAACACGAAGGCGTCGAACAAGCTTATGCTATCCAAGCGGGACGCGAAGTACGCGTGTTGGTAAAACCCGATCAAGTTGATGATGTGTTGGCCCATAAAATGGCTAGAGACATCAAAAAAGAAATCGAGGAACAACTATCTTATCCCGGAACCATTAAAGTAACCGTTATTCGCGAAACACGGGCACAAGACGTTGCTAAATAAGATAAAAAGCCTTCCGGTGGGAAGGCTTTTTGAAAGGTGATTGGTATGGAATATTTTGATCTATATAACGAAGAAGGCTTTCCACTAAGAAAGGTCGCAACGAGAAATCAAACCCTAGGCAAACATGAATATTTTTTGGTGGTCCATGTATGGATTGAAAACGAAAACAGCGAGTTTTTAATCCAAAAAAGAGCCAAAAAAACCGACCCAATCCCTCATCAATGGGCGATTACTAGTGGTATACCCAATACCAATGAGTTACCTTTAGATGCTGCGATTCGTGAAACGAAAGAAGAATTAGGCATTACGCTGGATAGAAAACAGCTTAAAAAAAGAGCACGCATCGTCTCAAACCATAATCAATACAATACCATAACACACGTGTATCACACGTATGAAGCGATTGATTTAGACCGTTTAAATATTGATAAAAAAGAGGTTATGGATACTAAATATGCTGATTTGGATACGATTTTAAAGATGGTAGAAGAAAAAACTTTTTGGGATTATCGTATGCTTTTAGGCGATAAAACATATTTTGATATGCTGAGGGGAAGAGCGTAAGATGCGCATTTTATTTTTAGGCGATTTGTATGCTGAGGCTGGTATTGCTGCGGTAGAAAAATTTCTTCCGATTATAAAAAGAGATTACGATTATGATCTTTTATTTGTTAATGGTGAAAACGTGACACAAGGTCTAGGCTTGAATCTTAAAGACTATAAAAAATTGATGTCATTAGGGGTTGCAGGTATCTCTTTGGGGAACCATGCCTTTTCCAAAAAAGAGTTGTTGGAGTTCATCGATGAAGCCAACATCGTTCGACCATTAAACTATCCTAAAAACACACCAGGTAAACCCGTTTTGACCATCAATTTTAATGGTATCAAAATAGCATTAATCCAACTGATGGGTCGCGTTTTTATGCATGACCCACTAAATAATCCCTTTGAAGCTATCGATGAAGTGCTAGAGAATTTAGATTCAGATTATGTTGTTGTCGATGTCCATGCTGAGACGACCAGTGAAAAACTGGCTTTAGCGCATTATTTGGATGGCCGGGTTGATGCCGTTTTAGGAACCCATACACACGTGGCTACCAATGATGCGATGAAACTGCCCAAGGGCACTTTGTACCTTACGGATTTAGGAATGTGTGGCGCAAAATTCGGTATATTAGGTGCGGACAAAAAGTTAGTCTTAAATAAGTTTTTAACGGGCATGCCAACCCGACTCAAACCAGAACAGACCAATATTTTACAGTTAAATGGCGCGCTTTTAGATTTTGAGCAAAAAACGATTGAAACGATAAATTATAGCGATAAAGAGTGATAATATGAGCAAAGATTATGGACGCTATTTCAACCGTCCTTCACATAAAAAGGCCCGAAAGCGAATCAGTAAAGATACCGCACATATTGATTTTGAAGAACACATAAACATTAAAGATATCGGCATAGGTAAACGCTATTTATTGCAAACCTATGGGTGTCAAGGTAACGAAGCGGATAGTGAAACCATACAAGGCATCTTAGAAGCCCTTGGCTTTGAACCGACCGATCAAGAAACCAAAGCCGATATAATCATCCTTAATACGTGTGCGATAAGAGAAAATGCAGAAAATCGAGTCTTTGGTGAGCTTGGCCGTCTAAAGCAATACAAAAAAACGAATCCTGATTTACTGTTGGCGGTGGCTGGCTGTATGCCTCAAGAAGAAAGCGTCGTCAATCGTTTACTTGAAAAATATCCTTATGTAGACCTTATCTTTGGCACGCATAATATTTTCAAGTTGCCTGAATATATTGAAACGGCAATATCTGGCAAAGAAAGAGTCGTTGAGGTTTTCAGCGAAGAAGGGCAAATCATCGAAAACATGCCAAAAAGACGTGATCACCCCACCAAAGCATGGGTGAATATCATGTATGGCTGTGATGAGTTTTGTACCTACTGCGTCGTGCCCTATACCCGCGGTAAAGAACGTTCAAGAAATCCCGAAGATATATTAAAAGAAGTTGATGAGTTGATTGAACAAGGTTATCAGGAAGTAACTTTACTTGGTCAAAACGTCAATGCTTATGGTAGAGACAAAGAGGATTTTGAAATATCCTTTGCGTCATTACTGGATGCCTTAGGACACAAAGCGATAAAGCGGATTCGTTTTACGACATCTCACCCCAATGATTTTGATTTACAGACTATCGATGTTTTGGCTAAACATGATAATATGATGCCTCATATTCATTTACCGGTTCAATCAGGCAGCGATAAAATCCTTAAAAAAATGAACCGTAAGTATACGAAGGATTCCTATTTGACGTTAATCAAAGCCATTAAAGACAAAATACCTGATGTTTCTATCACCACCGATATCATTGTTGGCTTTCCGGGTGAAAGCGAAGACGATTTTTTAGAAACCTTAGATTTGGTATCGAAAGCAGACTTTGAAGGTGCATTTACCTTTGTGTTCTCAAAGCGGGCCAATACCCCCGCATATACATACGAAGACAACGTCTCAGTCGCTGAAAAAAAGGAACGTCTTAAACGATTGAATGCTTTGGTGAACGAAGGGTATAAAAAGGGACATAAACGCTTTGAACAAACCGTACAAAACGTTTTGGTGGATGGCATCAGTAAAAAAGATGATGCGATTTTAGCGGGTTATACACCCAATAACAAATTGGTTAATATGCCCGGTAGTGAAGCCTTGATAGGGCAAATCATCCCCGTTATGATTACCGAAGCAAAAACATGGTTTTTAAAGGGTGAGATTATTGAAAAGTCTTGAAACTTTGTGTCAACTTTTAAAACAAGATCCGACGATCAAACGGTTTAAAACGCTTGAATCTATTATCGAGTCAAATCCAAAATTCAAAGCCCAATATCAAGACTTATTAGCTAAACAAAAACATTTGGTACAAACAAAACACTACCAAAAAAATGGAACCCATGCTCAAGAAGAAGCCTATAAAAAAAGTTTAGAGACACTTGTATCAAGTGTGAGTGTAAACGAATACTTGCATATGCAACAAGAAGTTAATCAAATCGTGACAATGTTATTTAATATCATAGAATCAGAAATCAATGCACTTCTTTTAGACGATTAAAGGCCATATCATTGATTTAACCAAAGGGCTAGTGTATAATAATACTATCTGGTATCGGGGGGGACAACGATGAAAACCAAACGCAAAAAGGAAGAATTTATTGAACTGAATAATAAGAAAATCCGCCTCGATCGATTGATTGAATCTTTTGTGGTCATCCCTTCTAGTGAAGTTGTGAAATATTTATTGAATAAAGAGATATATCTACCAACCTATTTACATAAAGCCTTGATTAGAAAAAACATTGCCCCGACGATTGCGAACGCCGATAACGACGATAAGTTTTCTGATGAAATGAAACACCGGTTAAAATGGTTTGATCAGTTCACCATTTATCAGTTGGAAAAACTGGCCCATTCCTATGGAATCAAAATCGACGTTAAGGAATACAAACGTGATTTTTGGGACATCATCATTCATAATCGCAATGATTTAGGTATCAATAATTTAGAGTTCATCAAACTTCAAAACCTTGCCATTAAATATCAGCGCTCAGAAATGGAAAGCTTTAACGATATGATTGGTAACTTTAGAAAGGTTTATTTTGAGCCGACAGGGTATTTTGAAGGTTGTCTCATCAGTCAGGCCAAAGAAGTCCTATCTTATGCGATGACGCTTACCGATATTCGAGAACTTGGAAAGAAATACCAAGTAGAAATACCGCGCAGAATCAACAAGCAACAGCTAATTGAGGTTATTGCCATAAAGCTTGACTTAAACGAAAGCGAACAAGAAGCGTTACAAAAGAAATCGATTTTAGAATTAGAACGACATGCCAAAGAAAATAACATCAATATTTCTATCGAACTTAAAAAACTCGATATGATCGAATATATTTTGCTTAAGCGACAATATAACCAACCTAATGTGGATGAAAAGAAAACGAAAGTCTTCGAAGGCATCAACATTGAAGAATATTTGTTTGAATCTAAGTTTGAAGAAATTGCGCATCGCTATACCGTTGAGCGAAAAAAGAAGAAGAGAAACTTGCGGAACCTATTTATCAGCTTAGTCATTTTAGGTGTGGTCTTGGCTATTATTATTTTCGAGCTGGTTTAAAGGAGCTATAAGCATGGCCAAAGATAAACAAAAATACACGCCAATGATGCAACAATACCTCAACATTAAAGAAGACCATAGCGACGCTATAGTCTTTTTTCGATTGGGCGATTTTTATGAAATGTTTTTTGAAGATGCCCTTGTTGCTAGTAAAGAATTAGAAATTCAATTAACCGCACGTGATGGCGGTAGTGATGAACGCGTACCGATGTGTGGTGTACCCCACCATTCCGCTGAGTCATATATATCCAATCTCGTCAATAAGGGCTACAAAGTAGCTATTTGCGAACAAACTCAAGACCCCAAAACAACCAAGACGATCGTTGAACGTGAAGTCGTTAGAATAATTACTCCCGGTACCAACATCGAAGAACAAAATGCTGAGGAAATTTACATTGGGTCGCTAGGTATGAGTGAGCACTTTTATACGATTGCGACTTTGAACCTTTCTACCGGTGAGATGTTATCGTTAAGGTTTATCAAAGATAAAAACTTATTGATCAGTGAACTGGCAACCTTATCCTTAAAGGAACTGATTATTCCTCATGCAGAGATGAAACCTTATATATCTGCCTTTTGTGACCAAGAGGACATCAGACTATCCATCCATACCAATACGCGTATTGACGAGAGTTTGACGCACCTTTTTTCGCATATTCCTACCGATGATGAAAAAAGGACCATCAAACGATTACTCAGCTATATCATGCAAACCCAAAAACGCAGCTTAATGCATTTAAAAGATGTCAAACGCATCGAACCAACCTCTATTATGAAGATGGACGCCAATACCATCAGACATTTGGAATTGTTAAGAACGATGATCCAAAACGTGGAAAATGGTTCATTGTTTTGGCTTTTAAACAAAACAACCACGGCAATGGGGGCGCGGTTTTTAAAACGACAAATTCTAAGACCCTCATTAGATATAAAGCTTTTGAATCAGCGCTATGATTTTGTGGAAACGTTGAATCAAGAGTTCATTATTCAAAACGATTTAAAGGAAGCCCTAAAACAAGTTTATGATTTAGAGCGCATCGTTGGGAAAATCTCTTATGGCAACACCAATGCCAAAGACTTATTACAACTGCGCAAAAGCTTAGAAGTATTGCCGTTATTCAAAGAAAAGCTAAGCGCCTTAGGACTAAAGTACAGCGATACTTTAAATGAAGCATTGGATCCCTTAAGTGATACGCTCGATCATCTCAATAAAGCCTTAAAAGATGATGTGCCTCTAACGATTAAAGAAGGCGGCATGTTTAAATCAGGTTATGATCAGGTGTTGGATGATTTAAGCGACGTACATACCGATGTATCTTCTTGGCTTAAAGATTTAGAAATAAAAGAGCGAAAGCGCACCAACATCAAAAAACTGCGTATCGGATACAATCGCGTGTTTGGCTATTACATCGAAGTGCCTAAAGGCCAAGTGCAATACGTCAAAGACAGCTTTGGATATACCCGTAAACAAACCTTGGCCAATGCCGAACGATACGTCACCGAAGCCTTAAAAGAAAAAGAGAAAATTATTTTATCGAGTGATGAAAAGCGCGTTGAAAGAGAATATGAACTTTTCATCGCGTTACGCGATGAGATTAGGAAAAAAATCACAACGATTCAAAAAAACGCCGCCATTATTGCTGAGGTGGATATGTATATTGCTTTTTCCATTATTAGCGATCAATATGATTTGATAAGGCCACATCTCAATCAAAACCACACCATCCATATTGAATCTTCTAGACACCCGATTGTAGAGAAGACACTTGAAGATAAAAGCTTTATACCCAATGATATTATCATGGATGAAACGACCGATGTGTTTTTGATTACCGGTCCCAATATGAGCGGTAAATCCACCTATATGCGGCAGCTGGCTTTAAGCGCCATCATGGCTCAAATCGGTTCTTTTGTACCCGCTAAAAAAGCGGATTTACCCATCTTTGACAAATTGTTCACCAGGATTGGTGCTAGCGATGATTTGATTAAAGGCAAATCGACGTTTATGGTCGAGATGCTCGATGCCAATCATGCAATCCAAAACGCAACCAAACACTCGTTGATATTGTTCGATGAAATCGGTAGAGGCACCTCGACATACGATGGCATGGCTATCGCTCAAGCAATTATTGAATATATCCATGATCGCATCAAAGCCAAAACCTTGTTTTCAACGCACTATCATGAGTTGACCAATTTAGAAGAAAACCTTAGTCGTCTTAAAAATATACACGTCGCGGCGAATGAAGAAGCCGGTAAAATAGTTTTCCATCATAAAGTCAAACCAGGGCGCGCGGATAAGTCTTACGGTGTCAACGTCGCCGCTTTAGCTTCCTTACCACCACGGTTAATCAAACGCGCTAAAACGATTCTTGCGATGCTTGAAAACCAACAAACCAAACCACTCGATCTTTTTTCCATCGCTGAGATTGACACCGAAGAATCTATGCCAAAACATCATGAAAAGATTCTCAATGAACTAAACCGTATTGAACCAGATGAGATGAAGCCTATTGAAGCTTTAAGTTTGCTTTATGAACTCAAAAAAATGTCTAAAGACAGAAATTAGTGAGAATATGTCTAGTAATGTATTATCAAAATTAGTAATCATCAGCGTGAGCAGCAGTCTTTTTAGTGGCCTTTTTTGGCTATTGAGTCATATGTATACACATATGTTAAGTCCGTATAGAGATGTTTATTATTGGCATGCGAACCTCGCACAAAATTTATTGCTTTTAACGTTCATCTTAGCGCTTATCGCTCTATTTTTTGGGGGGTTGGCTTACGTCGTTAAAACCCCTATTACCATAGAAAAGCCACTCGGTATTATCATAAGCGTATTGATTATAATCGAACTCAACTTCTCTTTTTTCGAGTGGATTTTTGATTCATGGCCTATTAGCACCTTAGGTGCACTTGGCGCATGGGTTTTAATCACCGCTTTTTTCAGTTTTCGCTATGGGGCAGTTACCCATAAGTGGCTTGCGAGATTAATACCCGTTGGCTACTTTCTTGTGACGATTATATTGGTAACGGTATTTATGTTGCATTTTTATGATAAGATGCTTTTAACGCGAATCATATTATATTTTCTTTTGCATCATATTCCCGTTTTGATTGTCTGGTTAGCTTATGATTTGAAAAAACATCGACGTATAAACGCTTAGTCTTATACGTGGGTTTAAGGAATGATTAATGATGGGTAAAATTCGCCAATTAGATGAAACACTATCCAATATGATTGCTGCTGGGGAAGTGGTTGAAAACATGGCTTCGGTCATCAAAGAACTTATGGAAAACGCCATTGATGCCAACGCCGATAAAATTACCATCGACCTCAATGAATCTGGTTTTAAGAAGATTCGCGTTGAAGACAATGGCGATGGTATGGATAAAGAAGATTTAACCATGGCTTTTAAGCGGCATGCCACTTCAAAAATTAAAACCGCCCACGATTTGCATCATATTGCATCGCTGGGGTTTCGCGGAGAAGCATTGCCTTCGATTGCCTCGGTTTCTAAAGTGGTTATAGATACTTCAACGACCGATGATGTTGGTCATCAGATTACGCTCAAAAATGGTCAAGTGGAGTCTTTGAACCAAGGCCATGCCAAAAAGGGCACCACCGTGACGGTATATGATCTTTTTTACAATACACCAGGTCGATTAAAACACTTAAAAAGCCCGGAAAAAGAACTATCATATATCGTGGATATATGTAATCGCATGGCTTTATCTCATGCCCATATTGCCTTTACGCTTAGAAATAATCAAAAGACACTTTTAAAAACGACCGGTGATGGTGAGGTTTTAAAAGTGCTTTATCAGTTATATCCTATCTCCGTGATCAAAGAGATGTTATATTTTGAAGGAAAAAATAATTATTTCAAGATATCGGGTTATCTCAGCAAACCACACGTAACCAGAAGTACCAACCAACATATGATGTTTTTTACCAATCATCGTTCCATTCGCAATAATCGTTTGAATCAAGCCGTAATCAAAGGTATGGATACCTATTTGCCCATGCATAAATATCCTATCATCTATTGTCATATTAGCGTTGATCCTTTATTGATTGATGTGAATATCCATCCCCAAAAACTGACGATTAAATTTAGTGAACAACGGTTGTTAGAACAATTGATAGAACATACGATCAAGGCCAAATTATCTGAAACAAACCTGATTCCTGAAATTGAGAAAAACCCTAAAAAGCCTAAGGAAAATATTCAGTTTGATTTCACATCTACGCCCGAAGAACAAAAAACCAGTGAACCCCCGAAGATTGAAGAAGCTACGGCACAAAAACCTCAATCTACATCTCTTTTGCCTCATATGGAATATGTGGGCCAAGCGATGGGCACATATTTGATTTTCCAAGGTGAAAATGCGTTATACTTAATGGATCAACACGCCGCCGCAGAGCGTATTCGCTATGAAACGTATAAAAACAAGCTGTCTTTAAGCACGGTTGAAAACCAAACGTTAACGACGCCATTTATCATCAATCTTTCTACGACTGAGATGCATCAGTTTAACGCCCTAAGTCCCATCTTGAAGTCTTTGGGCCTTTCGGTTGAGAAACGCGATGATAAACGCTTGAACGTAACGCAAATACCAACGTGGTTTTATACTGGATATGAAGAGATTTATACCGAAAGCTTGATTAAACAAATATTAGAGGAAAATCCTGCCGATAAGAAAAGTATACTTGATCCTTTGGCAAAAGAACTGGCTTGTAAACACTCTATCAGAGGCAACCAATATATTAACAGAGATGAAGTTGATAGATTGTTTAAAGATTTGTCTCACACGAATAATCCTTATACATGTCCGCATGGTCGGCCCACCATAATCAAGTTTAGCCAAACTGAATTAGAAACCCTATTTAAAAGGATTCAATCATGATTATTGTTATCGTCGGGCCAACCGGTGTTGGGAAGACGGCATTATCCTTAGCGCTTGCCAAACACTTCAACACAGAGATTATCTCTGGGGACGCGATGCAAATATATCAATCCATGGATATCGGTACGGCTAAGATTCCCTCTAATAAAAAAGCAGGCATCCCCCATCATATGATCGATATTTTAAAGCCTGATGAAAGCTATAGCGTCGCTGATTACCAACGCGATGTCAGAAGGCATATTGAGAAGCAACTTAAGCAAGATAAGCTTCCTATTATTGTTGGTGGAACAGGCTTTTACATTAAATCGGTATTATACGATTATCGTTTCGAAGATGATAAACGAGATTTAGAATTAGAACAGCACTATCAGACCATGGATAACGAAACGCTTCACGCCCAGTTAAAAAAATATGATGAAAAAAAAGCGGCCACGCTTCACCCCAATAACAAAAAGCGTGTCCTTAGAGCCCTCGTCCAAGCTAAAAAGGGGACGCCTTTGTCACAAAAAAAAGGCAAAGACACACCGGTTTATGATTATTGCATGATTTTTCTAAACAAAAAGCGTGATGAGTTGTACCGAATCATTGATCAACGTGTCGATGATATGTTTGGAGCTGGTTTGATTCAAGAAGCGCAAAAGCTATATCAAAAAAACCTTTCCAAAACGGCCCAACAAGCAATCGGGTACAAGGAGTTATTCGCGTCTTTTGAAGGACAATATGATTTGGATGAAGCGAAATCACTGATTAAGCGCCATAGCCGTCAATATGCCAAAAGACAACTAACCTATTTTAAACATCAGTTTAAAGCTCACGAGATTGATACGACAAACAAGACATTCAACGCTATTTTTGAAGCCGCAAAAGACGTAATTAAACAAGCGATAGACGCTAAGAACTAACTAAAAAAATCCCCTAGGATATTTAGGCCTAGGGGATTTCTTATGTATTAGTTGCTTGGGGTAGCGGGCGTGTCATTTGAGTTGCTTTGTTCTTCATCTATCTCTTGTAGCGATTCAAGGTTTTCATCATCAGGGTCAATGGTATCTAAGACATCTTTTATTTTTTTGGCTAAACCTTTTAGTTTAGATTTTGGAATGGAACAGATTGCAACTCTTAACCCACCATAAACGTTGACGAAGAAGATGTTGTGTTTTTTAAGTTTTAAGTGGAGTTCGTTTTTCACTACGTGATCATCGATGCGAATGGTCAAGAAGAATCCTTCATGATAAGGATAAATGGGGAGTCCTACCTCTTTAGCTTCTTCAATGAAGATATTAGCGCGTTCTTGCAGTAAGTTTATGAAGGTGCTTTTTTCTTGCAAGTAGGCTTCCTTGTTTTCCTTGTTCAACGCTAAGTTGGCAAATGCCATCATACCTCCATTATTGACCGTTGACCATACGCCTCTAGCGGTATTTCCACAGGCATGATAAAAGCGTCTTCTGCCTTTTTCGTTGTTGGAAATCAACACTTGAGCTCCTACGCGCATGCCGTAAGCGGTCATCGTTTTTGAGACACTGAAGGCAATGACGCTTAAGACGTTATCGCTCATTTTAGAAAACTTTTCAAATAAGCTTTTGTACGCATCACCCCGTTTATTAAAATCGATGTAGGCGACATCTAATAGCAAGATAAAAGGGCCTTGGTCTGATAGTTCATTGATAAACGTTAGGACTTCGTTCCACTCAGAATCACTCATCGTATAACCGGTAGGGTTTTGACAAGGGTCGTTGATAAAAGCTAATACTTTACCTTGTGCCTTCATAACTTTTGTGCAGGTATCCTTAAAGGATTCTAAGTTAAAATGATCGTCTTCAAAAAGCGTATAGTAACTAACGGGATTTTGCATTTCCTTAGCAATGGTTTTGTAGGGACCCCATCCGATATCGGGATGAATGACTGTATCCCCCCGATTTAACGCATTCTTTATGGTTGATGAGAGTGCTCCTGTACCTCCGGGTGTGGCGATAACCTCAGCGTTGATAGGAATATTGGCACTATCGAAAAGCCAATCTCTTACCGCTTTTTGATATTCAGGTGGTCCGGCAATAGAAGAAGCATACTTGGCTTTTTGAAAATCGGGGACACGGTCAAAAACACGGTAGACCGTATCAAAGGTTAAAAAGCTTTGATCTTCTTTGAAATAGGTGCCAAACGCACCATTTACAACCGCGTCCTCGCCAAACTCTTTAGTCGCTTTGACGGCGCCTTGCGCCGCTTCAAATACGACATCAACGATTTCTTTGCCTACTGAATTATCGCCAATAAATTCTTTCATTACTTGTCATCCTTAATGGCCGTTATAGCATTTTTTAAGGCATCATGTGCTTCCTTAGGCAGCACATCTTCACCTTTGAGGTTTTCAATGTATGCTAAACGGCGTTTCATCCGTTCTTTAAAGTTTTTAACATGCGCCGCATCATTAGCGACTTTAAAGTCATCATCCAAAGCGTAAGATAATACATTTGAACCGAAAAATGGTTTGAATTGCGCGTCATTTTCGATCAGTTGTTCTATCGCATGCAAGGTCGTTTTTGGGGGAATTTTAACATCTTTGAAATGACCCGTATTAATAATATAACAGGCTACACCATGATTCTCAAATAGATTTTTAAAATTGATGTAATCTTCTTTTAGCGGATACAATCTAAAAGGATTGGCATAAGGGACAAACGCCAATTCATTAGGGTCAGCCCCTTCCTCTGCGCTGGTTCGCTTGGTCGCTAGAGTTGCACCCAAAACGCTCGCCAAAGCAGAATTTTCTACCCGCATCAAAGGAGGCAGGGTATCATCTTTCATAATCCAAAAGATGGCATTTAAAGGACTATCGAGTTTAAAGACTCTAGAAGGGGTCCAAAAAATACTTTTGACCGCTCGGCCATTTCCGTTGCGAATATCTTCAGTAATCGGTACTATCAAGTCATTTTCATCTTTTGTTGCCCCTACGTTTTGAATCGTGAGTAAAAAGCGATTATCATTTGAGGCGGTAGGATAATCTTGAACCTTATCAAAATAAGAAGGCTCTAAGGAGACCGTATAAAGGTCATCGTTTTCAATGATAAAAGCATCATCGTGTAAAACGTTGATATCGTACTTTTGATTGTGTTTGGCGTGGGTGATGGTGCTTTTTCCACTACCTGATAAGCCAAACACGCTCATGATATAAGGGTCTTGATTGGAGCGTTTAACTTCTTTGATACCGCCGTGAGCCGCCGTAAAGTTTTGGCGCTTTGCTAAAGACCAAGCCAACGTAAGGGTGGCTTTTTTGAATTCACCAAAATATCTAAGTCCTAATAAAGAAGCGCAATTGTGGTCGCGGTCAAATAACGCAAATCCGGTATCGAACCCCTCAACGATGTAATCGGGGTCAGCATAGATGAATATATCTCCTTCATCAAAAACGCTTGAGCCTTCATAGACTGGCGCCCATGATTCATTGATGACTTGAAAGTTTAACATCCAAGAATAAAGCGTGTTCTCATAGCCTTGAGGCACCAGCAAATGGGCTTTAACGCTGAAGTTTTCATGCAAGCCAATCATCACCGTTGCATGGTACATAGTGACGTCTTTGCTGGTGAAAATGGCTTCGCGCAATGTTTTGGCATATTTATCTTTGTTTTGTTCATTAACGATGCGGCGGGCATGAGCTTGTCTGCCGGTAATCGCTCCATCGTTAAACATTAATACCTTGGCATCATCGGGCAAGCCTAAATCTTTAGCCCGATAAATCGGTAAGTCACTTACAATCGTGCCTTCGGTATTTTTTGCTAGATTATAAGCTTCTTCTAAGGTGTTGATACGAACAACGTTGTTGCGGTAAAAGGCAGTCTCAACGGTCGTTCTGATACGATTAAAAATATGGGGTGTCTTTGTGCCAATTTCTTCTCGTTTAAACTGATTTCTTGTAGCCATGGCATACAATCCTTTCTATTCTATATTCCATTTAAAGCGTTGACGTGATTTGATGTAGTCTCCGCGTAGTCTTAGGTTTTTTTCGATACGGCGCTCTGCTAAGATATTTGCCGCTTTATAAGTCGGGATATTTTCTTGTTTAGAAATATCAAAAATCTCAATCAAGCGATCAAAAATACTGTCGGTAGTTTGAATCGCAGAAGCTTGATGATAACCGATCATTTCATGATATACATTGATGACGCCACCCGCATTTATCACAAAATCGGGGCAGTAAAGAATATCTTTTTCTTCTAACATAGGTCCGTGTTTATCTTCATTTTCCAATACGTTATTGGCCGC
This sequence comes from uncultured Candidatus Izemoplasmatales bacterium, assembly GCA_964501415.1. Classification (GTDB taxonomy): domain Bacteria; phylum Bacillota_I; class Bacilli_A; order Izemoplasmatales; family Izemoplasmataceae; genus B1SED10-225. The sequence goes on along the minus strand of CAZCSL010000002.1, from coordinate 40,927 downwards.
ACCTGCAATGATGCTTGTGCGCAGTTTGGGAATGGTGTCGTCATTCAAAATAGCGCCAATTGCGTTCGGGGAGAATATATCGCATTTCTTCTCATAAATCTCATCGGGTTCAACATAAATGGCAAGAGGGAAGATTTCCTTGAACTTTTTAATTTTTTCTTCATCGATATCGGTAAAGTAAATACGGCGAATATCGTTTTCTTTTATGTGACTAGCCATTTCTTGGACAACCGAACCCACGCCTTGAAAAGCAATGGTCATATCATCTAAGTTGTCTTTTCCAAACTTCTCTTTAACCGCAGCAAGCATTCCAACGTAAGTCCCTTTAGCTGTTAAAATAGTCGTGCTGCCTGCGCCTTTTCTTAATACACCGGAAACATAATCGGTTTCGCGGTCCATATATTCACAGTCTTTTAACGTGATATTCATGTCTTGTCCAGTATACACTCTACCATTCAGACTTTGAATATAGCGTCCGTAAGACCGCATGAACGCTTCGCTCTTAAGCTTTTTAGGATCTCCGATAATGACGGTTTTACAACCACCAATATCAAGCCCAGCGGCTGCATTCTTATACGTCATCCCCTTAGCAAGTCTAGTGACATCGTATAAGGCTTCCTCTTCACTTTTGTAGTTGTAAAAACGCGTCCCACCACAAGAAGGGCCCAATCTAGTATCATGAATACACGTAATACCTTTTAATCCAGTTTCTTTGTTGTGAAAATAAATAACTTGTTCAAAACCCTCATTTGTGTAGGAAAAAACTTCATTTGTAAACTCATTCTTTTTTGCCATTTTACGCTCCTTTATTTTAAATTGTTTTATTTTTATAAGTTGGCTACGAGTGCACTAAGTGCAATCGAGTAAAACTTTGAGGCCTCACTATCGGCACGTGAGGTTAAGACAATCGGCTTTTGTGCCCCTGCAATGACGCTGGCGCTTTTTGCATCTGCTAAGAACATCATTGTCTTGTAAAAGACATTGCCTGCTTCTATGAGCGGCATCATTAAAATATCCACATCACCAGCCATTGCAGAAGTAATGCCTTTTTGTTTTGCGGCTTCTTTATTGATTGCATTATCTATCGCAAACGGCCCATCGATGATGACATCTTTAATATCGCCATTTTGTTGGCGTTCTTTTAAAGTTTTTGCATCGAGGGTTGCTTGCATTTTAGGATTGACTTTTTCCACCGCAGCAATCATCCCGACATTAGGTTTTTTTATGCCCAAAGCATGCGCGATTTTTGCGGCATTTTCAATGATTTCTTGTTTTTCATCAACCGTTGGTTGAATGTTCATTGCCCCGTCGGTCATAATCATCAGTTTGTGATAGTTTTTTACGGACATGACGCTCAAATGCGATAAGCGGTTTTTGGTTCTAAGCCCATAGTCTTTATCTAAAGCGGCTTTTAAGATAGTTTTAGTATCCACTAGGCCCTTCATCAAAAAGTAACCTTCATTTTCGCTGACTAAGCGAACGGCTTTTTCACAGGCTTTTTCAGGGTCAGTCTCTTTAATGATGGTATAGTTGGTTTTATCAAAACCCAATTGATCAAGCACGTCTTCAATCGCCGATTGATCTCCGACTAAAACGGCGTGAATGATGTCTTCTTGACGCGCTTTTTCCACACTCTTTAGAACCGCTTCATCATTGGCCACCGCTACAACTAAAGTCTTTTTAGGGATTTGCTTAGCGGCTTCAATCAACCCTTCAATCGATTTAATCATATTATCCTAATTGCCCTATGCTGTATTAAAACACTGCATAGAGTACTCCTTTCTGTATTATTTATACGTCTTTGCGTTTTCTTCTTTATTTAAGACTCTCAATGCACCCAATGCCAAACTTTCCATCTCGTCTTCTCCGGGATATACCATGACGGGTGCGATAAACTGCGTGCGTTTAGTAATCTCATCAACCAACAGTTGATCATAAGCCAAGCCACCCGTTAAGATGATGGCATCGACTTCACCTGCTAATACGGCACCACCGCTACCGATTTCTTTAGCGATTTGATAACACATGGCCTTAAAGATAAACAAGGTTTTTTCATCGCCTTCTTCAATACGCTTAGCAATCTCAAAACCATCGTTGGTTCCTAAGTGCGCAACTAAACCACCTTTACCGTAGTTTTTACGCTTAATTTCATCTAAGGTATATTTGCCAGAAAAACACATTTTATATAGTGGGCCTAAAGGCACACTACCACTGCGTTCAGGACTCATAGGACCATCGCCGTCTAGGGCGTTATTCACATCGATAACGCGTCCATATTGGTGGATACCCACGCTGATACCCCCACCGAGATGGGCGACAATCAAGCGTAAATCCTGATAAGATTTTCCTAAATCTTTTGCCGCTTTTAAAGCGACCGCCTTTTGGTTTAACGCATGAAACAAGGATGCTCTTTGTATTTCGGGCATACCCGTTACTCTGGCGATATCATCCATTTCATCAACGGCGACTGGATCGACGATAAAGCTAGGGATTTGGTGTTTATTGGCAATTTCATAAGCGATGACACATCCTAAGTTGGATGCATGTTCACCGCGTGGCGCTTTTTTCATGTAATCAACCATGGCTTCGTTAACAGCATAAGTACCACTTTCAATCGGTTTTAGCATGCCGCCACGACCAACCACAGCCGCTAAGTCACTGGCCTCGATGTTTTTGTCTGCCAGTGTTTCTAAAATGGCTTCTTTACGAAAATCGTATTGGTCTATGATGCGTTTATATTGATTGATCGTCTTTGTAGAATGACGAATCGTGTGTTTAAATACACACTCATCCGCATCAAAAACAGCAATCTTGGTACTTGTTGACCCAGGGTTGATTGCTAGTATTTTTTTGTTCATATAAGCCTCCTGTAAATATTCTCTTAACAACAATTTTGATTATAACATGTGAGCGTTTTCACAACAACACCAAACCGAAAAATAATAAAAAAAGTTGTATCACAAAAAAAGTGCGTTTGCACTTTTTTACAAAGGCTTCAGTTTAGCCGTGAAATGCCTTAATATTTCAGGTTCATAAACAAAGCTAAGTCCCGTTAATTGTTGTCGGTTTTGATACACTTTTTCAAGACCTTTTGCGACGACATCCATATGATTTTGTGTATACGTTCTTCTAGGAATGGTTAGCCGGACTAACTGTAAAGGCGTGTCGATGTTTTCTTTGCTATCGGGGTCTCTACCCAGTAAAAGCGATCCAATCTCAACACCTCTAACGCCAGATTCAATGTATAGCGCGTTGACGATGCTTTGAGCGGGAAACTGATCAAAAGGAATATGGGGGGCAAAGGCTTTGCCATCCACGAATACCGCATGACCCCCAGTAGGCCATTGAATAGGAATACCCATCGCTTTCAAGCGGTCTCCTAAATAACGTACCTGGTCGATGCGATGCGCCAAGTATGATTCGTCCAAAGCTTCTTGTAGTCCAACCGCTAAGGCTTCCATATCACGACCGCTCATACCGCCGTAAGTAGGGAACCCTTCAAGGGGTACCACGCGCGAGCGTGCTTTTTCGAACAAATCCTCATCATCTTTAATCGCAATGATGCCACCAATATTGGATAGCCCATCCTTTTTAGCGCTCATCAAAAAGATGTCGGCGAGCGCAAAGGTTTCTTGGGCGATTTCTAGGATGCTCTTATCTTCATATCCGCTTTCTCTTTGCTTTATGAAATAGGCGTTTTCAGCATATCTTGCGCCATCAATAAGCAACGGAATTTGGTATTTTTTTGCAATCGCAGCCGTGGCTTTTAAGTTTTCCATACTAACGGGCTGCCCGCCTGCTGAATTATTGGTTATCGTCATGATGATACCACCGATATGGTCGGCCCCTTTATCCTCAATAATTGAGATTAGCTTATCGGTGTCAAAGTTCCCTTTGAAGGGGTGATAGGTTTTTGTATCAAAGCATGCTTCTATAACACAATCAATCGCTCTTGCCCCAGCGAGTTCCACATGGGCTTTGGTCGTATCAAAATGCATGTTGGAAATAAACGACATTTTTTTATGTTTAGTCAACAAAGGCAATATAACTTGTTCGGCTCCACGGCCTTGGTGTACGGGAATAAAATATTTATAGTTGGTAATGTGTTTTACCACGCCCTCTAAACGATAAAAACTTTTAGACCCGGCATATGATTCATCGCCTTGCATCAAAGCGCCCCATTGTTTATCGCTCATCGCGCCGGTGCCTGAGTCGGTTAACAAATCGATATATACGTCTTCACTACGAAGCATAAAGGGATTATACCCTGCATTTTTCAATAACTCTATACGTCTTGCTTTGGTGGTTTCCTTAATAGGTTCAACCATTTTAATTCGGTACGGTTCTGGCTTGTAATTAGTTTTCATATAAGCTCCTTTCAAAACTTCGTCCATGCCCATTATACAAGATATCACTTAAAATGAAAACGCTAACTTTAAGTTTTTTGGTCAATTGATTAACGATAGTAAATAACAATGCTATAATAAAAATGTAGGAGTGATAACATGACATTATGTGAACCGATGACATTGAAAAAACAAACGTTAAAAAACCGACTGGTAATGGCACCTATGACCACTTACAGTGGTAATTCAGACTTAACCCCTTCTAAAGCGGAAATTGACTACATGAGATTGAGGACTGAAGATGTCGCCATCGCGATTAGCCCTGCGATTAGCATCAACGAACAAGCGCAGGCATTCGAAAATCAAATCACCTTAAAAGCCGATCGTTTTATCGAACCGATGAAGCCTTTTGTCACAGCGATGAAAGGCCACGGGGCCAAAGCGATAGCTCAACTGCACCATGGGGGCAGGATGAATGTGCCCCATCTATATGAAAATCATGATGATATCGTCTCAGCGAGTGCGGTAAAAGCCCCTAGAGAAGGTTTTGTCACCCCAAGACCAATGACGATTAAAGAGATTGAACAAACGGTTAAAGATTTTGCCTTAGCCACAAAAAGGGCCATCGAAGCTGGTTTTGATGGTATTGAGCTTCATGGCGCCAATACGTATTTATTGCAACAGTTTTTTTCTCCCCATACCAATAAAAGAAGTGACGCTTATGGTGGGTCTTTAAAGAAGCGTCTACGCTTTATTCAAGAAGTGGTAGAAGCGACCAACGACGTTATTAAACAATATGCTAAGGACGACTTTATATTCGGTTATCGTTTTTCGCCAGAAGAGCTTGAAAGTGATGGCATCACACTGAATGACACCGTTTATTTACTTGAATATTTAAAAGCAACGAACTTAGATTATATTCACGTCTCAATGGGGCATTACGCTCAAAGTTCCATTCGCCATGACCAAGACCAAACCCCAACGGTAAAAACCCTTTTGGATACATTAGACAAACAAAAACCTTTAATCGGTTCTGGTGGGCTTCGCAATTTAGAGGATGTAAAACAAGCAGAAGCGTTAGGTTATGAGTTAATGGCTATCGGCTTGCCCTTAATTGCAGATCCTAAAGCCGTAGTTAAAATCTGCCACGGCGAACCAACCGCTAAACAGATGTTAAAAACAACCATGCCCGAACCCCTATATAATAGATTATATAAATTTCGCGAACGTTTTGAAGCACGCGGCATAACGTTTAAATAATTTAACTACTTAAAAAGGAGTTGATGAACATGTATCAAATTAAGTCTGTAGCCCAAACGACTTTGGCAAAAAAACTCGGTGGTGTACCGGTCTTTCATGATGGAAAACTCAAAAGCATTAGCGTGCAGCCAGAGTCGATTTATCTAGGTATTGAAATTTTATCTGACAACAACGAACGGTTAAAAAAGAATACGTTGGTACATCTTAAGTTGAATCACCCAAAGAGCTTTTCCTTCGCGACTAAAGAGATTGAGTCAGGGTTGTTTACGATTCATGATTTGGATGTTCGCAAAGAATCTGATTATCTGCATTTGCGTCTTGAAAGTATAGACGGCACCATCTCTTATGTTGTTTTCGAATCTATAGAATTGAGCGAATAGTAAAAAAACGGCTAATCACAAATGATTTTGCCGTTTTTTACTGATATTGATTAAAACCACCTTTTAATACATTTACTTCCTTAAAGCCTTTTTTAGCCAATTTTCTAGCCGTTCGTCTAGACTTAAGACCGTTTTGACAGTAAATATAAAGTGGGCGGTCTTTGCGTATCTTGGTTTGTTGTTTGCTTTTTAAGTAGCGCCAAGTAAATCTCCGTGCCCCTTTAATTTTTTGTTTATCAAAGGCCTCTTGCTTGCGCAAATCGATGAGCTGGCCTTTACGCATATTTGCTTTAAAATCCGCTGCATCTAATACAAAGACTTGGCCGACATCCGTCTTTTTACGCCCCAACAACAAATACCCTAAAGTCAAACCGATGAGAATCGGTAAAATCCACGTCATAAAAAAATCGATGTTATCACCTCTATTCATAGCCATTATAATCAGTCCTTTTTGTATTGTCAATAAATTACATCTTGTAGTGTATAGCGTTTTTAATTTAGAATACTTATGCTATAATTAAGCGTAGCTAAACTACATAGAAGGAAGTAACGTATGGTTAAATCTTTTTATCCTTATTTCTTGGGTTTTTTAATCGGCATGTTGATGTTGCCGTTATTCTTTTTAGGCTTTAACTTATCATGGGGTTCAGCTCCATGGTTAGGCGCTTTAATGATGTATTCAGGTCTCTTTTTATGGCCGGCTTACGTCTTGTTAGTCGTATTGCTATCCTCAACGTATCTCAAGCATAGTACCACACGCAAGAAACAGTTTTACCATTCGCTTTACTTGCCGTTTTTCGGTGGTATATTCAGTTTGGTTTTGATCACACTTTTTTATCAATTGTTTATCCGCTAAAGGGGGATTTTTATGCGTTATGCAAAGGTTATGAACAAATACCATAATATCAAAGGCAGACCTATGAAAGCCCATAGGTTATACAAAAAGGTAGATAAAATACATAAAAAAGTTTATTTTATGTTTTTTGTTTTTATCTTATTGGCGGTATACTATCTTTTGGAATTATTAGACGTAGCCACGACAGATATTTTCAGAATTGAATATATCGGAATCGCGGCTTTGATTTTAGTGCTCATACCGCTTTATCACATGCATATAAAGACAACGCATAAGGTCTTGCTTACGCATGATGCGATAGCTTATCAAGCAGCATTTAGACAGTATAAATTGATGCTGATTGAAGATATACAAAAAGCGAAGATCACAAAAAAAGACACCATGAAACTCAAGACAAAAAAGCATACGTTTAAAATCAAACTACCAAAGTACGATGAAAATTTACATGTTTTAAAAGATATCATGAATTGTGAAGGCCATTTTAAAGCTAGTAAAAAACCCTATAAGTTATTTTTTGAAGCCGATGGCGTAAAGATTCAAGAATTAACCCCAAAAATTGATCCTGAGACCTCACGCTTAATTCAAGCTTATCACGATGAATATAAACATGTCACCCCTGGATTTATAGATGACTTTTTACTTTATAAATCGACGATCGAGAAAGTGAAATTTCTCCAAGACAGACATATGGTATTTTATTTGTCGCATTTGGATTTAAAGCCCGATTTTCCTGAAAACACCCATTTTGAAGCGATGAAAACCGATGATGCCATGCTGTTGTTTAAAGATATATCTCATGTAGAAATATTTAGTTTGAATCAATCTAAATCCAGTGATGTGCAATTGTTAGGCACATCTATGAATGACTTAAAGAAAATATCATCAAAAACGATTATCATGGAAACAAATTTCAAGGCTTTGGAAGAGGCCTATAGTTGTGATATGATTTTGATGCATGGAGCAAAGAAAACCCGTGCCAAATTCGTCTTTAAAGACGTCATAACTGGATTTAACAAACTAGAAGAAGTCGCTTGGTTTCAAAAAACATAGACAAGATAACAAAAAAGATGTACACTATACGCATATATAAAGGATGATGATTATGATTTCAACCAACAATTTCAAGACCGGTCAAACGATTCAACACGAAGGAAACATTTATCAAATTATGGAATTTCAACATGTAAAACCAGGTAAAGGCCCTGCTTTTGTTAGAAGCAAACTCAGAAATTTAAGGACGGGTACCATTATCGATAAGACGTGGCGCGCTGGAGAAAAAGTTGAAACTGCCATGATTGAGAAATTGCCGATGCAATATATTTATGCAGAAGGTGATAAATACGTTTTTATGAACACACAAACCTATGAACAACGTGAGATTCTCGCTGATCAAATAAGCCATGAAAAGAACTTTTTAAAAGAAGGTATGAACGTCAATGTGATCGTATTTGAAAACGAGTTGCTCGGTGTCGATCTGCCTGAAAAAGTTGAGCTGAAGGTTACTGAAACCGTACCGGGTGTACGGGGAAATACCGTCAGTAATACGACCAAGGACGCCGTGGTTGAAACGGGTTATAAGCTGCAAGTGCCTTTGTTTATTAACGAAGGTGATGCGATTATCATAAATACGCAAACAGGAAAATACAGCACCAAAGCATAAGGAGTGAAGTTGCTTGGATATACCCGCTGCCCTGATTATCAGCGCCGTACCCCCTTTTAGCATTGTGATGCTTATTGTTTTACTCATCGTATCAAGCTTTTTTTCGATGAGCGAGACGGTATATGCTTCTTTAAACCCCATTCGTATTAAAACCTATATTGAGGATGGCAAAAAAGGGGCCAAAAAAGCTTTTTGGATTCATGAACGTTTTGATCGTGTCTTGACGACTATTTTAGTCGGTAATAATTTAGCTAACGTTGCACTCGCTACGATTTCTGCGAGTATTTTTGTTCGTATTTTCGAAAACAACGATACCTTGGTGACCGTTTTAAATACGGTAGTCATGACGACGATCATTTTGATTTTTGGTGAAATTATCCCTAAAAGCTATGCTAAGATGCATGCCGATATCATCGCTGTGCGCATCAGTGGCTTGATGATGGTTGTGATGAAAATATTGAAGCCGGTTGTTTGGGTGTTTTTAAAGATTAAAGCGGTTTTCTTGAAGGCCGATAACCGCGTTACCATAAGCGTTAGTGAAGACGAATTGGAAACGATTATCGATACGATGGAAGAAGAAGGCTCAATCGATGAAGAAGAAGCTGAGATGTTACAAAGCGTACTTGATCTCAGTGAAAAACAAGTCTATGAAATCATGACACCCCGCGTTGATATGGTGGCTATTGAGATAGATGAAGACCAAGAAAGTATTCAAAAGAAGTTTTTCGATCATCAGTTTTCTAGATTGCCGGTATATGAAAAAGATCGCGATAAAATTGTCGGTATTTTAAATGAACGCGATTTTTTCACTCATATCATTCAAAAGAAAGCGATAAACGTTAAAGATATTATGAATCCACCGGTTTTCGTCTCTAAGACCATGCGGGCAGATACATTGATTGAGACATTGCAACGTGAAAATTCACACCTTGCCATTGTTAGCGACGAATTTGGTGGCACTAGCGGTATTGTAACCATGGAAGATGCCTTAGAAGAATTGGTAGGCGAGATTTATGATGAACATGACGATATCGATGATGAATTCTTAAGACAAATCAAGGAACATGAATACGGCATCAACGCCGATATTGAACTAGGCGATTTGTTTGAAGAATTACAATTGGGTGTACCCCCTGAAAAAGAAGAAAAGACGCTGGGGAGCTATTTGTTTGAACAATTTGAAACCTTACCTGAGGTTGATATGACCTTTAGTATGACCCAAAAAATGGTGTCTTATGATCATGATGAAGAAGGGCATAACTTTAAACTAACCTTTACGATTAAAGAGATAAAAGAACGACGTATCAAATATGTTCATTTGGTGGTCGAACCTATTGAAAATAACGATTAAGCCAGGAGGCTAATGATGGAACGCATCCAAAAGCGCATTGCTCAAAGCGGTCTTTGTTCAAGGCGTCAAGCAGAAAAATTAATATTAGAAGGTCGCGTCAAAGTCAACGGGGAGACCATTAAAACCTTAGGCACTAAAGCTGAACAAAGTGATGTCATTACCGTCGATAATAAGCCGATTCGTACAGAAGAAAAAGAATACTATGTGTTTTATAAACCTAAAGGCGTCATCTCAACGACGGATGATGAAAAGGACCGTAAAATTGTCTTGGATTTTGTGGATACAAGTGCCCGTATTTTCCCGGTAGGTCGATTGGATTTTGATACTACAGGCGTCATGTTGTTGACCAATGATGGGGATTTCACCCAAAAGATGATTCACCCCAAACATGAAATTGAAAAAGAATACCAAGTTACGGTTGAAGGTTTTTTAAGAAAAGCCACCTCTAAAAGAATAGAAAAAGGCATCTTTATAGAAGGGAAAAAGACCGCGCCTGCTAAAATTTCCCAAGTCACTTATAACAAAACAAAAGAAAAGACCCGGCTACACTTTATCGTGACTGAAGGAAAGTATCACCACATCAAGAAGGTTTTTGAGCAAATGGGCCATCCCGTCATCAAACTCAAGCGGATTCGTTTTGGCATTGTCACGCTTGATGGGTTGAAAGAAGGCGAAGTCCGTATCTTAAAACCCCATGAAATCAAGCAACTTCATGTTTTGGCTCAAAAGCATAAAACGCAATCTAAGTAAAACGCTTTCAATTGACCTAAACGGCTTTTGAAAGCTTTTTTTATGGGCATGTCCACGATGAATCAAAGGGTTTTATACAACCGTTTTCTTAATAAAAAACCTTTGTTATCTTTTCTTTACATGCTAAAATGGGCGTAACATTGACACCAAGATTAACTGAACACGTATAGGAAAGTGAGGTCTTTGTATGACCAAACTGAATGCCTTTTATAAAGAATTAATCGTCTTGTTGTTATTGCTCGGTGTCCAATTATTTTTCTCTTTATTTTTGCATTTAAGTACGGGGAGTTTCTATGACGTCGAAGTTTCTAGAAGTTTTATTACCCTTGAGTTTCAATCTACTCAAAGCAGCTTTACTTATACGCCATGGCTCACAGGTATCTATGTCATTGCAATTGCGGGTTTGCTTTTGATGAAAGAAAAACCGCTCGCAACGATTTATGGTCTTTTATTGATAATGTTAGTTCAGTTTAACTATTTAAGAAGTATTTATGCACTCGAAAACCAAACGATTTCTCATCTGGTTTTAGAAGGCCGCTTATCGCAAGAAATCTTTATTGATCAAAGCCGGATGGCGCAAGACTTATCTTTGTATGTTTTATTGGTTATGATCGTGATTAAAATAGCCATTGTGTTTTATGAACCTTTGGTTAAAATCCTTTCTAAGAAATTTTCCAAAACTAAGAAATCAACCAACAAAGCAATCCATATGTGATTGCTTTTTTTTTCTAGATATCATATTATTATGGGTACAACCTGTATACAAATCTTCACTGTATACAGAAGAGCGAAAGTTCACGTTTACAAGGATGTTGATTATGCGAAGATTTATCATTATTACTTTCATTGTTTTAGGGTTACTTTTTTTTGGGTTTACGTTTTTCGATTATCAAACCTCTGAATTGCTTTATCGTGAAGATGGTTTGATCGGTCGCTTGACACGGGAATACATTTATATCCCGATTTATTTGGTAGCCTTATTTTTTACCTTGGTACTTATTTATTCAAGTCCCATCAAAAAGGGGCCGTTTAAAAAGGTTTTTCAAGTCCTTTTCATCATCGCTTATGGGGTCATATTGTTTGGCTATGCCTCGATCTTATATAGAGAGACAAATGGTAATTTAATTTGGATTTTGCTTAGCTTGCCTATCCTTATCATAGGGAGTTTCTTGTTTAACGCGCTTATTCCTAATGAAGAGCGTCATCAGTATGAAATCCCAGCGCTCATATATTTGCCCGTTTTGTTGGTCATGAATCTTACGGTAAATGGCTTAAAAGTAATCATTGATCGTATGCGGTATTTGGCCGTTGATGAGGTTAATGACTTTACTTATTGGTTCAGTCCATCAGGCTTTTTTACCTTTTCTCATGATTATAACTCTTTTCCTAGTGGGCACGTTGGAAGCGTCGCTGTTTTAATGGGCATTGTATTAATTCCCCTTATGGTAACAAGGTTTAAACCCTATTTAAAACACGCTATCGTTTTTTCATCCATGATCATTTTATTGACGGCTTTGGGAAGAGTCATGGATGGAAAACATTATGTCACTGATGTGGTATTTTCTATTGCCTTAGTCTTAGGTCTTTATGTGGTTTTTTGGAAAGTGAATCTACACCACTGGTTAAAAACCCTTTTTGAACCAAAAACATCTTGATGAGAAAAGTGAGGACGCGATATGGACGCATTTAGTGAATATATGATCGATTTGTTATCTTTTTTGAGTGATGAACTGATTGTTTTTGTGGTCTCGATGCTGCCTTTGATTGAACTCAGGGGCTCGATTCCAATCGGTTTGATCATGGGGATTAATCCATGGGTTGTGTTTTTCTTGACCTTCATCGCTTCTTTAATACCAGGACCGTTTATCATTTTGTTAATCAAGAAGATATTTGCCTTTTTAGATCGGTTTGCCTTTTTTGAAAAACTCATCGATAAAATTATTCGTAGAAACCAACGTAAACACGCCGATAAAATTGAACGTTATGGTTACTGGGGGTTACTCATTATCGTAGCGATACCCTTGCCAGGCACTGGGGTTTGGAGTGGTTCGTTGGCTGCTGCCTTATTTGACATGAAGTTTTTCAAAGCTCTTATCATCATTATTTTGGGTAATTTGGTAGCCGCCTTGGTTATCATGATGGTATCGCTAGGGGTTTTCAATTTATTCTTCGTATAAAAAAACTGACTAAGTACATTTTCTACTTAGTCAGTTTTATTTATAGTATACCAGTGCCGAATAAAGCGGCAAATACCAAAGAAATAATGGTCATCAGTTTAATCAAAATATTGATGGAAGGTCCACTTGTATCTTTAAACGGATCGCCTACGGTATCTCCAGTGACACTAGCTTTATGGGCAAAACCACCTTTGTCACCGTAATGGCCTTCTTCGATATACTTTTTAGCGTTGTCCCACGCACCGCCACTGTTAGCCATGAATATGGCCATGGATATACCTGCGACTAACGCACCTGCCAATAAGCCACCTAGGGCTTCAGCTCCTAGTAAAAAGCCTACTAAGAGCGGAGATGATACGGCTAAAACGCCAGGGATAATCATTTCTAACAAAGCCGCTTTGGTTGATATATCAACGCATCTTGCATAGTTGGGCTTTTGTGTTTTGTCCATGATGCCAGGCATTTCTTTGAACTGTCTTCGGACTTCATCGATCATTTTTGAAGCGGCGCGTCCAACGCTACTCATGGTCAGTGAACTAAATAAGAATGGCAACATACCACCTATGAGCATCCCGATAATTACCCTTGGATTGGTGATGTCAATGGCGACCAAACCAGCTGCACCGACAAAGGCACTAAATAAGGCAAGTGAAGTCAGCGCTGCAGAACCAATGGCAAACCCTTTACCAATGGCTGCGGTGGTATTACCAACGCTATCGAGTTTATCGGTAATGTCTCTTACGCTTTTATCCATCCCACTCATCTCAGCGATGCCACCAGCGTTATCTGCGATTGGCCCGTAGGCATCGATGGCAATGGTCATACCGGTTGTGGCCAGCATGCCAACCGCACTTAAGGCAATGCCGTACAATCCAGCGACTTGATAAGATATCATGATGACGATACTGATTAAGATGATGGGTATGGCTGTGGATTCCATACCAATTGCAAGGCCACCAATAATATTGGTCGCATGTCCGGTTTCACTTTGCTTAGCGATATCTCTTACACGGTGATAATCAGAAGAGGTATAAATCTCTGTGATAACCCCAATCATTATACCGACAAAGAGTCCAGAAAAAATCGCCACCAAAGGCCCAAAATTAACGAAATAGCCTTGATTTACATAAAACCACGTTAAGAAGATTGTAAAAACTAAGAATAAAAAGCCGGCTACATAGGTGCCTTTTTTCAAAACCTTGTGAGGCTCATCGGCTTCTTTGGTGCGAATGGTAACCGTACCCAAAATCGCGGCAATAATCCCAAAAGCACTTAAGAAGATGGGGAATAACGCGCCTTGGATGGGATAGTTCGTACCACCTACGCCACTCAACAAAGAGCCCAAAGTCATCGCCGCAATGATAGAACCGACGTAAGATTCAAATAAGTCCGCGCCCATACCTGCAACATCACCGACATTATCCCCTACGTTATCAGCGATAACAGCGGGATTACGTGGGTCATCTTCAGGAATTCCGGCCTCAATCTTACCAACCAAATCCGCCCCAACATCCGCGGCTTTGGTATAGATACCCCCACCGACGCGTCCGAATAATGCAATCAGTGAGGCCCCCAAACCAAATCCGGTGAGCACTTGTGCAACATCGGCTGTACTCAAGTTAAAAAGATGTGTGCCGATTAGATAATAGATAATCAAACCACTTAAACCTAAACCAACGACACCCATACCCATAACCGCACCACCACTAAAGGCGATATCCAAAGCTTTGTTCATCCCTTCTTGTTCGGCCGAGGTCGCAACGCGGGAATTTGAGGCTACCGCGCCTCGCATGCCCAAATACCCTGCGGTGCCACTTAAAACAGCGCCAAAGGCGAATGCCCCTGCGGTTTGAAAACTAATGGTAAGACCGATGACAAAAAACAATAAGAGTGTAAAGATGCCAAGAATCTTATACTGGGTTGACAGATAAGCCATGGCCCCTTCTCGGATATAACCAGAGATTTCAACCACTCTTTGGTTGCCTTTTTTGGTCTTTTTGATTTTATAAAATAATACCGCTGCGTAAAGAATCGCCATGATACTAAAAACAAAGGCGATTGCAATAAATCCGTTCATTAGGAATCCTCCTTGATGTTTTCTTATATATATTGATACATTTGTGAAAAGTATAACAAAAAGCGCTTTCATTATCAAGCATAAAGTGGTTGATGTTATAATCAATAAATAACTTTGAAATTAGACACCAAATAACATAAAATAGTATTATTGAAAATCTTCAGTTTGTGTTATAATGTTTATGATTTTTAGTGGGGTGATTGAATGTCTACGGTGCAAATTGCGATTGACGGTCCAGCTGGTGCAGGCAAAAGTACCATTGCCAAGCGACTGGCAGACTTATTTGAATATACGCATATAGACACTGGCGCGATGTATCGTGCAATCACTCTTAAAGCGATGCGACTGAATGTAGAGCTAAATGATGAAGACGCCTTTGACTTTCTTGATCAAACGACCTTTGATTATAAAGACGGCGTCTTATTTATGGATACTAAAGATGTGTCAAAAGACATCCGTTCTAGAGAGGTATCCAACAATGTTTCGCTTGTCAGTTCGCACCAACGGGTACGGTGCACCTTGGTTAAATACCAACAAGACTTAGCGGCAAACCTAGACGTTGTGATGGACGGTCGCGATATTGGATACAATGTTCTACCGAAGGCTACTTACAAATTTTTTTTAACAGCAGATGTTGCAACGCGGGCAAAACGACGGTTTTTGGAAAACGCCAACAACAATATTCATATTCCACTTGAGGATTTGAGAAACGAAATTATGGCTCGAGATGCCTACGATTCCAACCGTATCCACAGTCCGTTAAAACCAGCTAAAGATGCCATTATCATAGACACATCCGCTATGGAGATAGATGATGTGGTAAAAACTATAGAAGCAAAAGTAAGAGAGGAAGATAATCATGAGTTTTAAAAACATCCAAGAAGGCAACAAAGTAGAGGGGACTATCTATCAAGTAAAAGACAATGAGGTAATTGTCGATGTTGGATATTCTACAGAAGGGACCATCTATTTGGATAACCTCACCACCAAAGATGTAGGGAGCGCCAAAGAGTTATACAAAGAAGGCGATAAAATAGAAGCTATCGTCAAGAAAAAAGACGATGAGACGGGCGTATTGTTACTATCGAGAATCGATTTGGAAAAGCAAGAGATTTTTGAGGATTTACAAAACAAATTTCAAAATGAAGAAACCTTTGAAGCTCGTGTTAAGGAGCGCAATAAAGGTGGGTTGATTGTCCGTGCTTTTGGGCTCGATATGTTTATGCCTGCACGTGAAGTTTCTCTTGCTTACACAGATGATCTGTCAAAATATGTCGATCAAGTATTAAAAGTAAAATTAATTGAAATCTCGCGTAGAAAATTAGTGGTTTCGCATAAAGCAGTCGAAATCGATGAACAAAAGATTAAAAAGGCTGAAGCCTTAAAGAACCTCAAAAAAGGTGACACGATTGAAGGTAAAGTCTCTACCATCAAAGATTACGGTGCCTTTGTCAATTTAGGGGAAGTTGAAGGATTGCTTCATATCAGCGAACTTTCACATCACAAAGTAAAACACCCTAAAGATGTTTTAGAAGTAGGTCAAACGATTAATGTAAAAATCCTAGAGGTAAAGAACAAACGTATTTCTTTATCTCTTAAAGCCTTGCAAGAAACGCCTTGGGAAGCTTTCGCTAAGAAATATAAATCCGGTGATCAACTCAAGGGTAAAGTGGTTAAGAAGATGCAGTTTGGCATATTGGTAGAAGTAGCCGATGATGTCGCAGGTATCATCAACAAGAATGATTATTCTTGGGATCCACGCTTTAATCTAGCAGGCAATGTCAATGTAGGCGATGAGATTGATGTTCAAATCTTGTCCATTGATAGCGATAAAAAACGTATGCAGCTTTCCAAAAAACATCTTGAATACAATCCGTGGGAAGATGTAAAAGTTAGCGTTGGTGAGGTAGTAAGTGGTGAGGTTAAAGAAATCCAAAGCCGCGGTGCTTTAGTTGAAGTCCATGGCGTTTATGCCTTCTTACCTATCGGTGAGGTTAGTGAAGAGCGCATCGATAGCGTGGGCGATGTCTTGAACGAAGGCGATGTTATTAATGCCATCGTACTTAAGTTTGACCGTCGTCGTTGGCAGATGGTAATTTCTAAAAAAGCGCACGATGAGAAAAAAGAACGCGATGAGTTCAAGAAACATTTACGCAGCGAAAACAAAGAAGAACAATCACAAACCCTTGGTGAGTTATTTGCAGACAAGTTTAAAAATATGAAAAAATAAAGGTTGATAAACATGATCCCAGTAGTGGCGATTGTTGGCCGCCCCAATGTAGGTAAGTCATCATTATTTAACCGCATTGTTGGTGAGCGCATAGCGATTACCGATCAAACGCCTGGGCTGACGAGGGATCGTATTTATGCACAAGGCGAATGGTTGGGCAGACGTTTTAATATGATTGATACAGGTGGCATCGATTTTGATGATGCCCCTTTTGTTCATGATATTAAAGCCCAAACGGAAATCGCCATAGAAGAGGCGGATCTGATCGTTTTTTTGGTGGATGTCAAAGCCGGCATCACCGAAGAAGACTCCTTGATTGCAAGAATGCTTTATAAGGCTAACAAAAATGTGTTGGTAGCCGTCAATAAAGTCGATGATGTCAATATGAAAGATACGCTTTATGAGTTTTACGCTTTGGGTCTTGGTGACCCCATTGCCGTAAGTGCCCATCATGGCATTGGGATTGGTGATTTGCTTGATGAAGTCGTCAACCTTTTACCGGAAGCTAAAACAGAACCTTATGAAGCTGACACGATTAAACTATGTCTTATCGGCCGGCCTAACGTCGGCAAAAGCACTTTAATGAATACATTGATCGGTGAAAACCGTGTTATCGTCAGTGAAATTGAAGGCACAACGCGTGATGCGATCGACTCGATATTTACTAAAGACGACCAAGAATATGTCGTTATTGATACCGCGGGCTTAAGAAAACGCGGAAAAGTCTATGAAGCCGCAGAAAAATATAGCGTCTTAAGAGCGTTATCGGCTATTGAGCGAAGTGATATTTCACTGATTATTATCGATGCCGAACGCGGCATTTTAGAACAAGACAAAAAAATTGCTGGTTATGCCCATGATTCAGGCAAAGCCTCCATTTTGGTCATCAATAAATGGGATACCTTGGATAAAGATCATCGCACGATGAATCGTTGGGAAGAAGATATGCGTGATCATTTCCAATTTCTGAATTATGCACCCATCATTTTCCTCTCAGCGTTGACCAAAGCGCGTGTTAACACGCTGTTTCCTACTATCCAACAAGTCTACAAAGAGTATACAAAACGTGTCAACACCCCGGTGTTGAACGATGTCATCTCAGATGCCTTCCAAATGAATCCACCAAAACGGCATAATGGTGGAATTATCAAAGGGTATTATGCAACCCAAGTTAACACGAAACCACCCACGTTTGTCTTGTTTGTAAACGATACTTCGTGGATGCATTTTAGCTATGAGCGGTACTTAAAAAATAAACTTAGAGAAGCGTTTGGCTTTCAAGGAACGCCGATAAAACTAATTTTACGAAAGCGTGATTAATATGAATGTTAGCGTCATTGGTGGTGGCTCATGGGGATTGGCCCTATCCAATCTTTTAAGCGATAATCAACACAATGTCATGGTTTATGATATCAATGAGAAAATCGTAAACACGATTAATGAAAAGCATCTTTGTATGCAGTTAAATGCCCCAATTGATAAAACCATCACCGCAACAAACCATATTAAAGAAGCCCTTAATCATGCGGATATCTTATTATTTGTGGTACCTACTAAAGTATTGAGGGCTGCTTTAAAAGATGTGATTAAACATTTAGATAAACCTAAAACCTTTATTAATGCGGCTAAAGGCATTGAACCCTCAACGTTTATGCGTATTAGTGAGATTATTACCGAGATGGTTCCCAAGGCTTATCTTAATGATGTTATTACGATTTCAGGCCCCTCACACGCGGAAGAAGTCATTCAACGGATGGCCACGGCCATCACGGCGGCTTCTGAGCATAGTGAAGCGGCCATCTTCGCACAAAAGTTGTTTCATAATGCCCAATATTTCAGAGTTTATTCTTCTACCGACATCAAAGGGGTTGAATTAGGCGGGTCTTTGAAAAATATCTTTGCCCTTGCAGCAGGGATTATCCGCGGCCAAGGCCTGGGCGATAATGCTTTGGCGGCCTTTATGTCTAGAGCGCTCGTTGAAATGGCTAAGATTTATCATTATTTTGGGGCCAATACAGAAACGCTTTACGGTCTTTCTGGTGTGGGAGATTTGATCGTCACATGCACCTCACCGCACTCTAGAAACTTTCAAGCGGGCTATAAGATTGGTAAGGGTAAGAATTTGGCTGAAACGCTTGATTCTATGACGATGGTTGTAGAAGGCATTCGCACAGCCGAGGCCGCTTATGGTTTGGCTAGCGATGCCAATATGGAAACGCCGATTATCGCCGCGATTTATGATGTTGTGTTCAACCGCATAGAACCGCAAAAAGTAGTGGCTCGACTGTTATCAAGAGATACAAAAGTTGAAGATATGCCAAAAAACTAAAAAAAAACGGGCTTTTTTGCTTTAAATAGGGGTAAAGCCTTGCAAACCCCTATTTTACTTGCTATAATGAGCCTAAGCTAAAATAAATTAATAAGGAGGGAATTTCATTATATGAACAAAACAGAATTAGTAGCAAAAATTTCAGACGCCTCAGGTCTTACTAAAAAAGATGCAGAAGCTGCATTAAATGCAACATTAGGTGCTATTCAAGAATCATTGGTTGGTGGCGACAAAGTTGTACTTACAGGTTTTGGAACGTTTGAAGTCAGAGAGCGTAAACCTCGCGTTGGTCACAACCCAAGAACTGGTGAGCCAATCCGTATCGATGCTCAGAAATCCCCCGCATTCAAAGCAGGAAAAGTTCTTAAGGACGCAGTCAGATAGTTTTTCATAATATAAAAAAATACCATCTTCGTTATGGTATTTTTTTTTGTCTTGTGATACGCTTTACTTAAGGGTGATGTAATGTGAAGAAGATAACGGATAAAATGCTTGAAGCACTGGCTTCTAAGAGCTTAGATCAAATATCTAAACTGGATCTAAGTAGTATCGATGATAACCATCAAAATCTCTTATTTTATGCGATTCGCCAACGGGATAATGATATCGTCAATTTTTTATTGTCAAAGGGATGCAATAAAGATCATAAGGATAACCGGGGCAAAACCCCCCTGCATGTTGCGGCCTTGATCGGAGATGCTAAAATAATTACCAGCCTGATTGAGGCAGGCGCAGAAATCAATCCTCTTGATGATAAGGGGAAATCGCCTTTAATGGTAGCCGCTGCCAAAGGGCCATTAGAGATTGTTGATTTATTGGTGGATTTTGGGGCCCATACAACGTTAAAAGATAAACTCAATCAACATCTGGGCTTTTATGCCGTACGCAGCAAAAAAGTAAAAATTCTCAAACGAGCCATCGAACTGGGTAATTCTCCCCATACGCTAAACGACCATCACGAAAATCTCCATCACCAAGTTGCGCGCTATGGTCTTCAAACGATGCAAAGTTATTTATATGAATTGAAAGTTACGCCTTATTTGCATAATATCTACCGCCAAAGTCCCTTGCATTTAGCTGCCAAGCGTGGCGATGAATTGATGGTCGATCATTACTTAAAGTATGGGCTTTTGGGGTATCTACGTGATCAGTTTAACTTGACCGCTGAAGATTATGCCCACGATTATGGTGAAATCATCACCTTGTTCGAACGTTATGACACGAAAACAAAAACCTTAGCTTCCTTAAAAAAACAACCGCTTCATAGAGCGCTGAGGCTGAATAAACTGGATGAGGCAGAAGCGCTTCTAAGAATGAGCTATCAAATAGATGATAAAGACATTTTTGGAAATAAACCACTGTTTTACATTTTGATGACGCAAGATGAGCTGTTATTAAAGCTTGCTTTAAAACATACCGATGATTATAACGATATCGATGCTTTTGGCCTGTCAGCGCCTTTTTATGCCATCTTGTTTGATAACGTATCTTTTTTCAAATTAACAGGCATGAAAAAAGATGCTTTAGACGAAGTGAGTCTAAGCATCTTAGATAACACCAAAAAAGTTAATGAGCTATTATAGTATAAAACTTTCGACAATAATCGCAAAAATGCCCATCGCAT
Organism: uncultured Candidatus Izemoplasmatales bacterium; assembly: GCA_964501415.1. Lineage (GTDB taxonomy): Bacteria > Bacillota_I > Bacilli_A > Izemoplasmatales > Izemoplasmataceae > B1SED10-225. The sequence continues at coordinate 19,887 of CAZCSL010000002.1, read as the reverse complement.
TATAAAGCATGTGAATGACGATAGGGATTATGATTAGTTTACCGGAACGATAATATATAATAGATAGCACTATGCCTGGAATGATATAAGGCACGATGTTGATATATTGGGTGGTGGTCTGTGTATCCATAAACTCAAACATAACATGAATTAAACCAAAAAGCACACTATTACCTAAAATCGCCGCTATAACACCAAACCGTTTATATATCAGTTCAAAAACCCCTTTTCTAAACACCAGTTCTTCGATGATAGGGGCCAATATAATCGCATAAGTAATCATGCTGATAAACCCTAAGGGGCCACTTCGTATGATGTCGATGATATGTTGTTGGTTTTGCGGGTCAATCTCTAAACCAAATAGATGAATCAAGATTAAGTTGCTACCAAGCGCAATAACCACTAAAGCAATAAAGCCTAATACGGTATAGATTATGGCTCTTGGGGGGTTGCTTTTAATGTAGGACCATTGATTTATGCATAGATAAATTCGGGCATGATAGATGAGCCAAATCGTAAAAAATCCACCCCAAATTAAGTTGATGAATCCTAGAAAAGCTAAATTCTCCATCATATCTGGTACGATTAAGAATAATAACAATTGAGAAGCAAATAATATGATATTTGCAATGATATAGGCTACTACAATATGTGTATTTAAAGAGACCGTCGTTTTTTTCATCTTGTTCACCTCTTTTTACATTATAGCACATTATGTATCTTGGATTATATTAAATTGACAAGAACGTAGTTTGTGGTAATATATAGCCAAGAAAGACACATTTAAGGATGGTTTTTATGGCCAAAAAAACATTTGCAGTAATCGGATTAGGACGATTTGGTTTAGCTGTGGTTGACGAACTGATTAAAAGCAATCATGAAGTGCTAGTCATTGACCGCGATCAAGAAAGAATTAGTAAAGTTGCAAAAACCGCAACCCATGCCGTGGTATTAAATACCTCGGATGAAAGTGCGCTTAAAGAAGTGGGCATTCAAAGCATTGACCATGTGATCGTTGCGATTGGCAAAGACATTGAAGACAGCATTTTAACGACGCTCATTTTAAAAGAACTCGGCGTTAATAAGGTCACCGTAAAAGTTCAAAACCATTATCATGAAAAAGTGGTTCGCCGTTTAGGTGCCGATGAAACCATTCAACCAGAACGCATCACAGGGACGCGTTTGGCGCACAGAATTTTAAGTGACTCACTACTTGAGTTTTATGATTTAAGTGATAATCATAGTTTTGTGGTGACTAAGGCTACCGATAAAGTCGTTGATTCTACCGTTGCAAATCTTGATTTTAGGAATCGTTTTCATGTCAATCTATGTGCGATTAAACGCGGTGATGACGTGATTATACCCAGACCTGATGATACCTTTGAACCTGGTGATCAGTTATTGTTGGTAGGTAAAAATACCGATTTGGATACGTTTACTGCTTGGGTAGAAAAATAAGCCTACGTTAAGGTAGGCTTTTTAAATAGGTGGTGCTCATGAAAAAGATTGCCCTTGCGACTCACAATCAAGGGAAGATAGAGGAAATCAAACCACGTTTGACCTTACTGGGGTATGATGTTTTTACCCTGGATGATTTTGACGTCAAACCGATTGAAGAAACCGGCAGAACGTTTAAGGAAAATGCCCTTATCAAGGCTAAGGCCTTACGATCAGTAACCAATTTCATGGTGTTGGCGGATGATTCTGGTTTAGAAGTTGATGCGTTAAACAACCGACCAGGCGTCTATTCTTCAAGGTATTCAGCATTAGGAACCGATCAGGCCAACAATGAAAAACTACTTAAAGACATGAGTGATGTCTTAGACCGAAGTGCCACGTTCAAAACCGTCATGGTCGTTATTGACGAAGCCAATAAAAACCATGTTTTTGAAGCGGCACTGCACGGCTATATTCATACGGCCTTAGAAGGTTTAGATGGGTTTGGATATGACCCATTGTTCATACCGGTAGGCCACAATGAAACGCTTGCTAGTTTAGGGTTGAGTGTTAAACAACAAATATCCCACCGCAAAAAATGTTTGGATAAAGTATTAAGATTCTTAGAAACATACAACCAGTAGTTGACAGGAGGTTTTTACATGAATTATAAGCAAAAAATTTTTGAAGCATTAGAAAAAAACGAGAAGAACCAAGCCGTCACATGGATGCAAAAAGCGTTTAGCGATGGCGTTTCGGTCATTCGCTTTTACGAAGAAATCGTATCGAGTATCATGAATGAAATCCATTGTGAATCCGATGATCCAAGTTGTATTTGGAAGGAACATCAAATGACGGCCATCATGCGTTCACTCATTGAGATTTCATACACCGATTTAGTGAAACACAAACAGTGCATCAACCCCAAAAAATCTGTCTTGATCGCATGTCCGAAAGATGAAACCCATGATTTAGGCGCATTAATCGGCTCCCATCTTTTTTCCTATAAAGGCTTTAAAACTACATTTTTGGGGGCAGATACGCCGCTTTCCACCTTAAATGAAGCAATTAAATACTTAAACATTGATTATCTAGTCATCAGCGCTACGAATGCTTTTCATCTGTTTGAGATTAAAAATATGATAGAAACGATTAAGACCACGTATCCAGACATTAAAGTCATCGGCGCAGGACACGCCTTTAAAGTGGCTTATTCTGAGTTTAAACACGCACCCGATTATATTATGGATTCGATGGATGACATCGATACCTTTATCAAACGTGAGGGATTAACATGCTCGCCTTAAAAATTGCAGCTAGATTTTTGTGGGCTGCCAAATTGCAAACGATTTTAATTGCTTTAGGTATTGGGATTGGGGTTAGCGTACAAGTGTTTATCGGTTCCTTGATTGATGGTCTTCAAGCGGATTTAATTGATTCGACGATCGGTTCACAACCCCATATAACGATTAGCGCAGAAAAGCGTGGGGATTTAATCACCGATGATGAAGCGATTAAATCTGAAATTGAAGCGTTTGATGAGAATATCTTAGTCGTTTCTAAAAATCTCGATGGTCCGGGTAATATTATGAATGATGAAACCGACCCCATTGTCATCAAAGGGGTTGAGTTTGAGGATGCTAATGTGATTTATGGCTTTGATAAAAACTTGCTTGAAGGCAACTTGCCAACCGATGATGGTGTGCTTATCGGAAAAGATTTGGCTGATATGCTAGAGCTATCCATCGGTGATACCTTTGAGATTGCCTTTGCACAAGTAGGGTTCAAAGTAGAATCCGTAGAGATTAAAGGCATTTTTGATTTAGGCGTTTCTTCTTTAAATTCGACTTGGGTTGTGGTTGATTTGAGCTATGCCAAGACGATACTGGAAACCGATAAAATTGCCGCTTATGAACTTCAAATAGACGATGTATTTGCTTCTGATTCACTGAGTGAATCGTTGCAAGCACAATTTGGTGGTTTTACCATCAGAGAATGGCAAAGTGAAAACCAAGAACTTCTCAGTGGGTTAGAAGGCCAAAGCATTTCTTCGTTAATGATTCAAATCTTTGTTATCATTTCGGTCGTATTGGGGATCTCTTCTGTCTTAGCGATTACCGTTTTACAAAAATCCCAACAGATCGGCATCTTAAAAGCGATGGGTATCACCGATAAAAAAGCTAGTTTGATTTTCTTGGCCCAGGGCTTAATTTTGGGTATTATTGGGGCTTTTATCGGCGTTAGTTTCGGACTCTTTTTAACAATCAGCTTTACCACGTTTGCCGTAGATGCTAATGGCGAGCCGATTGTCAATTTATTGATTAATCCTTGGTTCGTGGTCTTTAGTGCCCTAATCGCGATTACAGCGAGTATCATCGCTTCTTTATTACCGGCTAGAAATAGTGCTCGTTTATCGATCATTGAGGTGATTCGCAATGGCTGAATATGCATTGGTTTTGAAAGATATCGAAAAAGTTTATGGTCAAACCGTAAAGACCAAAGTATTACATGGCATAAACCTAAGTATAGACCGACATGATTTTATCTCTATCATCGGTCAAAGTGGTTCGGGTAAGAGTACCCTTTTAAACATTATAGGCACTTTGGATTTGCCATCCAAAGGCCATGTAGAAATCTTGAATCAACGCGCTGATCAAATGAGCAAAAATGCCTTGGCTAAGTTACGTAATGAAACCATTGGCTTTATTTTCCAGCAACACTATTTGTTGCCGGAATTTACGGCTCTTGAGAATATCTTGATGCCTTACCGTATCAAACATGGCAAGGTGGATAAAGCAGGCATGGATTATGCCCTTGAATTAATTAAGTTTGTCGAATTGGATCATGTAAAAAATAACAAGGCCTCACAAATGTCGGGTGGTCAACAACAGCGCACGGCCATTGCTAGAGCTTTGATCAACAAACCAGAAATCATTTTAGCGGATGAACCGACGGGGGCATTGGATTCTAAAACCAGCGACAAAGTATATAAGCTTTTAAGAGACATTAACGAAACGTATAAAACGACGTTCATCGTCATCACGCACGACCGTAAAATCGCCCAACGAACCAATCGTATGATAGAGTTAAAAGACGGCCGTATTGAACTGGATGTAAGGCCATAGGAGACAAAAAGGGGGAAGACAGCTATGAAAGTATTGGTTTTCAGCGATGTTCACGGCGCTAAAAAAAGAGTAAAAGCGGTTTTAGATGCCCACCGAGATGCCAAACACAAAATTAGTTTAGGGGATAGTGAACTAAAGGAATCATTTTTAAATGAGCATGATATCATTGCGATAAAAGGCAATTATCCTTTTGACCGCGGCGTAGGCCTTGAGTTATCACTAAAGATTAAACAGCGTAACATCTATTTGACTCATGGCCACAAAACCAAAGTGAAATATAACTATCAAACCCTTTATTATAAAATGTTAGAAGCAAAAGCTGATTTGGCTTTGCATGGCCATACCCATGTACTACACCAAGAATATATCGATGGTAAATATATCTTAAATCCAGGCGCAATTAATTTCCCAAGAGGTCAAGAAGACGTAAGTTATCTGATTTTAGATTTCAAGGAAAATCATATTCAAGCGACTTGGCTAGACGCCAACACCCATCAACCTATCAAACAAAGTACATTGGATATTTAAAGGACGCTAAGAAAAATCAGCGTCTTTTTTTTCAATATTTTAAACGTTGCATCGCTTTTTATTTTCACGGTTTTGTGGTAAACTTTTTAGTGATTGATAAGGAGCGAAAACGATGAAAAAAAATCTCAAAAAGCCCACGCAACGTTCTAAACATCGCCAACATATAATCTCAAAATTATACGAGATGGATCTAAAGGAAGAGATGGCTTTAAACACATCCAACATCGCTTTCATCAAAGATACCATCAACGGCATTATCGCTCAAAAAGAGGCGATTGATGCGTTATTGACTAAGAACTTGATTAACTGGCGATTAAATAGATTATCTTACGTTGATCGTGCTATTTTGCGATTGGCCGCTTTTGAGATGCTTCATACCGATACGCCCTTTGAAATCATCATTGATGAGGCGCTAAATCTGACACACTTATTTAGCGATGAAGGGGATCAAAAACACGTCAGCTTTAATAATAAAGTATTGGAAAACTTAGCAAAAGACTTAAAGAAGAAGGTGTGATGATGAGTGAAAAACCTTTAAGCGTCACAGCCTTAACCAAATACATTAAATACAAGTTTGACCAAGATAAACACCTCAAAGATTTGTTAATAGAAGGGGAAATCTCAAACTTCAAACACAACACCAGAGGGCATTTCTATTTCACCTTAAAGGATGAAAACGCCTCTATTTCTGCGATTATGTTCCGCTTTCAAGCTTCTAAGGTAGCCTTCGAGCCCAAAGATGGCATGCGCGTCATTCTAAGAGGCTACATCAGCGTTTTTGAAGTCGCGGGCAGTTATCAAATCTATGTTCAAAGTATGACTGAAACGGGCCTGGGTAATCTTTACCAAGCTTATTTGCAGTTAAAAGAAAAACTAGAGAAACAAGGGTATTTTGAAAAGCGTTATAAAAAACCATTACCCAAGTTCCCCAAACAAATTGCGGTGTTAACCTCTGCGACGGGGGCCGCGGTTAGAGATATCATACACATAATTAACCGTAGATATCCCCTCGTTAAAATACTGGTTTATCCCACTACCGTACAAGGGGAAAATGCCAAACATGAAATCGTAAAAAACCTTGAACTAGCCCAACAAAACAAAGACAACGACTTGATTATCGTGGGCAGAGGGGGTGGGTCGATTGAAGATTTATGGGCTTTTAATGAAGAAATGGTCGCCCAGGCAATCTTTGATTGTACCCTACCGATCATCGCCGCAATCGGACACGAGACCGATTTTACGATTGCCGATTTTATCGCGGATGAAAGAGCCCCAACGCCTTCGGGGGCTGCAGAGATTGCCGTACCCGATCAAAGAAGTCTCATCAAGGAAATTGAAGGGCTTAAAAAAGACATGCAAGAGGCGGTTTTCCGTTACGTTAAAGAGGGCAAAAGAGACGTTAAAAGCTTGCTGGAGCGCTATGTCATTAAAGATGCGATGCGCTTGTTGCAGCCACACGAACAAAAATTCGATGATATCATGTATCGTTTAAAGATGACCCATCCGCAAAAGCGTTTAGACGAAGCTTTTGATCAATATAACCGCCACAAAGAACAGTTAAACCGCAATTACTTAAGGGTTTTAGAAATCAAAACCCAAAGCCTTAATGAAAAAGCACAACGCCTTGAGGCTTATAATCCTAAACGGTTATTAGAAAAAGGCTATGCACTTACCAAAAAACAAGGGTTGATCATCAAAAGCGTTTTAGATGTAGAAAAAGGCGACCACTTAGATATGGAAATGAAAGATGGGTCGCTTTTGGTAGAAGTTAAAGAAATAAAGGAGGACAACCATGAATAAAGATAGCTTTGAAAAGTCATTAGAACAATTAGAATCGATTGTCAAAGCTTTGGAAAGTGGTGAGTTGCCACTTGAAGAAGCCGTAAAAAAATACGAACAAGGCATTAAGATTTCCAAACATTGCCAAGGCCTTTTAAAAGAAGCCGAAACGGTGTTAACCAAAATGATGAAAGACAATGAGGAGACTGATTTCTCTTTGCCAGAAGACGATGCATAATTAGTAAGGTGGATTAACCATGGACATTACGAAGATTAAAGACCCGACGTTTTTAAAGACGATGAACCTAGCTGAACTTGAATCACTCAGCGCAGACATACGCACGTTTTTAATTGAGAGGCTCGCCAAAACAGGCGGGCATTTTGCCAGTAATATGGGTGTGGTTGAAATCACGGTTGCCTTGCACAAGGTTTTTAATTCACCCAAAGACAAAATATTGTTTGATGTTGGCCATCAAGGCTATGTACATAAGATATTAACCGGGCGGGCCCATGCGTTTGATACGTTGCGAAAAATAGATGGTCTTTCTGGTTTTTTGAAACGAAAAGAATCCCCGCACGATATTTATGAAGCCGGCCATTCATCCACTTCGATTGCTGCTTCAGCGGGTCTTTTGTTTGCCAATGAAAGCAACAAAGATATCGGCCATGTGATCACTTTGATTGGCGATGGGGCTTTTGCGAATGGCTCAGCTTTAGAAGCGCTTAACTTTTTAGGCCATTACCCAAACAAACATCCGATTATCATCTTAAATGACAACGAGATGAGCATTTCTCAAAACGTTGGACACTTATCCAAAACACTCACAAAACTGCGTATGAGACGTAGTTATCGGTCCTTGAAAAAAGGGACTTCAAAAGTCATTCCTAAATTTATGCGACCCTTTGTATCGCGTGTCGAGACGCGACTTAAAGGCTTTTTAAGTGGCCAAAACACGTTCGAATCTTTAGGGTATAAGTACTTTGGTCCTTTAGATGGCCATAATTATAAACAACTCCTAAAGGTTTTTGAGGTCGCGAAAAAGACCCAACAACCGACCGTCATTCATCTAAGAACGATTAAAGGCAAAGGGTATCACTTTAGTGAAGGGGACCATGAGGGTAATTGGCATGGAACCCCGCCATTTGAAATTGAGACGGGCAAAGTCTTTAAAAGCGCGAAAAATGGGTTTAAAAGCTTTCAAGCAATCACCAATGATTATTTGATGAAAGTCGCTCAAAAACATAAAGACCTACGCGTAATCACCCCAGCGATGAAAAAAGGCGCTGGTTTAGAATTGTTTGCTAGGCAATATCCAAACATGTTTATCGACACCGGTATTGCAGAGTCAACGGCGCTAACTATGTGTACGTCCATGGCGCTTTATCAACGCCCCGTATTTCTCAGTATTTATGCCACCTTTTTACAACGGGCTTATGACCAACTCATACATGATTTGGCTCGGCACAACGCGCCTTTAATCATAGGGATTGACCGCGCGGGCATCGTTGGCGCTGATGGGGAAACCCATCAAGGAATTTATGATATTCCAATGTTGATGCATATCCCTAACATAACCTTAGCTCACCCTAAAGATGGCCAAGAACTGCTTGGGCTTTATCAGTATGCTTTTGATGCGCATCAAGGCCCTATCGCGATACGTTATCCAAAAGCCACAACGCCATTTGACAAAAAACATTTAGAAGCAATCAAACCGATTCCCCCAAGCTGGTCGGTTTTAACCGAAGGTAAAAAGGGGACGATTATCGCCTTTGGAGATATTTTACCCAAGCTTGAAGCCATGATTAAGAAGCATCATCATGATGTCACTTTAATCAATGCGAGATATTTAAAACCGATGGATGAAAAGGTGTTGAATCAAATTGACCTTGAAAAACCGTTGATTATATATGAAGAATCGACTTTGAGTGGTGGGTTAGGTAGTGAGATTTTGCGTTACTATGCCATGCAGGGTCGCAACGTGAAAACGGTCAAACTTTTAGGCTTTGATAATCAGTTTGTCCCACAAGGCACAAGAGAAGAAATCTTGAAACGTTACCACTTAGACGCTTCTAGCATCATTAAAACCTGGCAGGCTTGTAATGATGAGACTTGATAAGTATTTGGTAGAAAATGGCTATTTTGAAACCCGACACCAAGCCCAAAATGCGATAAAAGATGGTCATGTCACAATAGATTCTCGCGTGGTGATGAAACCCGCATTCAAAGTAACAAAAACCCATCAAATTGAACTCTTAAGTACCGTCAACCCTTACGTTTCTAGGGGTGGGCTGAAACTACAAACAGCGATCGAATTGTTTGACCTAGACGTTAGAAACAAAGCTATCTTGGATATCGGGGCGTCTCATGGTGGATTTACCGATTGTCTTTTAAATCATGGGGCTCAAGCGGTATTGGCTATTGATGTAGGACGCGATCAATTGCATGCTTCCTTAAGAAAAGACGAGCGCGTTACCCTCATGGAAGAAACGAATTTTTTGTCCTTATCAGAAACGAAGATAAAAGCCTTTGATGCAGCGGTGATGGATGTTAGTTTTACCTCTTCCATTCCGCTCATAACCTATTTGTTTTCCATTAAACCCATGCCACTTGTCGTCTTGATTAAACCGCAGTTTGAACAAAACGCCAACACCCACAAAGGGATGATTAAACATCGCCGCGTGCATGTTAACATTTTGAATCATTACATTGAAACCTTAGCCAAGCAAGAGATATTTATTCAAAAGTTAATACCTTCCCCCATCAGAGGAAGTGGTGGCGAAATTGAGTTTTTAGGTTATTTTGATGAACAGAATAAGCCTGCAACCATGGCTGTGAAGTCCGTGGTTGATCGTGCCTATGAGGAGGCATAACGTATGTTAAAGTACTTAAAAGTATCGCGATTTGCCATCATTGAAAATCTTGAGGTTACCTTTGAAAAAGGCTTTAATGTCTTAACCGGCGAAACGGGTGCGGGTAAAAGTTTATTGATCGATGCGATTGGGCTTTTACTTGGCGACCGTGCTTCAAGTGATGTCATTCGCAGTGGTGAGAACGATGCCTCGATCACCGCTATTTTTGGTTCGGTCAATGAATCGTTGAAAGCCGCTTTAAACACTTATGATTTACCTTTTGATGAAGATGAAGTCATGATTCAACGTGTGATTAAAAAAGAATCTGGCAATATCATTAAAGTCAATGGAGAAGTCATCACCTTACAGATATTGCAAAAATTGACGCAACACTTAGCCGACATACACACGCAACATGATACCAAACGCATATTTCACAAGGAAAACTATCTGTTTATATTAGATATGCACTCAAAGGAAATTGAAACGCTTAAGACCGATTATCAAGCGGCGCGAACCACATATTTAAACGCGCATCAAGCCTATCAAACGCTACAAGAAAAAAAGGCTAAACATCTTGAACAATTGGATATGTTAAAGTTTCAAGCTCAAGAGATTGAAAGCTATCAGCTAAAGCCCGATGAATATGAACGGATTGAAAACGAAATTAATACCTTGAAAAATTTCGATAAGATTTTTCAATCCTTAAAAACCGCGCATGATGAACTAGAAGAGACGAACGCTTTAGCCCATATATATGACGCAGCCAACGCTTTAGAGACGATTACTGATTATGATGAAGCCTATCAAGAAAACTTATCGCGCATCAAAAACGCTTATCATGAACTCGACGATGTCAAAAGCCTCTTGATTGATAAATTAGAACAACTCGATTTTGACCCAGACCGTCTAGAAAGCTTAGAGACGCGCAAACATGATCTTGATACCTTAAGACGCAAATATCACCGGGAACTTGATGAAATCATAGCCTACCACGAGGAAATCAAAGAAAAAATCATCGCTTTTGACAACTACGATGAAACACTCAAAAACGCCTATGAAACTTTAAAAGAAGTCCATAAGGATTGCTTATCCAAAGCGAAATTATTATCTGAAAAACGTCAAGAAGTAGCAAAACATCTGCAATCAAGTTTACGTGATGAATTAAAAGACTTATCCTTAAAAGAAGCCCGCTTTAACATTGCCTTTGAAAGTCCCACGGATTTAGATGATCCCAAGGCCTCTAGAGCGTTTAAACAAAACGGCATTGACACCGTTGAATTCATGCTTTCTTTTAACAAGGGAGAAGCGCTAAAACCGCTGCAAAAAATCGCCAGTGGTGGGGAGTTGTCGCGCATGATGCTTGCGCTAAAAACCTTACTAGCCAACCAAAAGACGTTGAATCTAATGATTTTTGATGAAATCGATAGTGGCGTCAGTGGCTATGTCGCAGCCCAAGTCGCCAAAAAGATGAAGACGATTTCCAAAAACGTCCAAGTGTTATCGATCACACACCTACCGCAAGTAGCTGCTAAGGCTGATACACACTATAATATTTATAAAACCGCCACTGACAAGGCGACCATGACACATGTGGACAAACTCGATTACCAAGGCCGTGTAGACACCCTTGCGATGATGATATCAGGCGATCAAGTTAGCGAGCGCGCCAAACAGAGTGCCGCCGATTTATTGAAATAAAAAAAGCGCCTAAGCGCTTTTCGTTTAACCAAACATGACCGTCCACATGACGAAAACGGTTGTGGCTACCAATCCTAAGAGAAATGCAACCACCAATATAATAACAACGGTTTTTCCCCAAGTTTGTTTTAGTGGATTGGTGTATACAGGTTTTTCTTCTTCCTGTTTTTTCTTCACACGTTTACGACTTTTTGGCATCATTTCACCTCAATATGGAATGTAACATAATCGTTAGCTTTATTCATTATACTAAAAATACGCAAAAAAGGAAAGTTGTTTCATGAAAAAATACAAAGTCATTTTTCACATCGATTTAAACGCGTTTTTTGCGAGTTGTGAGATGGCCGAAAATCCTAAATTAAAAAACATTCCCTTAGGAATTGGTCCTAAAAATGACCGAGGGATTTTAACGACCGCCAATTACGAAGCGAGAAAATTTGGCGTTAGAAGTGCCATGCCGCTTAGTGAAGCGAAACAGCTTTGTCCGCAAATTAAGGTTTTACCGACCAACTTTCCGCTGTATGAGAAATATTCTACGCTTTTTTTTGATTACTTAAAAACGTACACTGACCAATTAGAACCAGCCTCAATCGATGAGGGTTATTTGGATATGACCGAAGCTTTGGACGGCAAGCATCCTTATGATGTAGCTAAAACGATTCAAGACGATCTGTTAGATCAATATAATTTACCTGTATCTATCGGTATTGCGCCCAATATGTTTTTAGCCAAAATGGCGAGCGATTATAAAAAACCTTTAGGTATCACGATTCTAAGAAAACGTAACGTCAAAGAAAAACTGTGGCCCTTACCCATCGAAGCTTTGCATGGCATTGGGAAAAAGACGGTTCCGAACTTAAAACTTTTGGGTATTGAGACGATTGGGGATTTGGCTAATTTTAAAGAAAGACGGAAAATCGTCTCTTTTTTAGGCAATCAAACAGATAATTTCATCCAAAAAGCCCGCGGTCATGATGAACGCATGATTGACCCTCAAAGGGAAAATAAACACCAAAGTATCGGCAACTCGAAAACATTTGAAGGCTTTTTGCATGAATACCAAGAAATGATAGACGCCTTAGAAAGCCTTACTAACCGCGTGGTTGAACGTCTAAAAAACCATGGGCTGGCCGCCAAAACCATTGCCGTAACCCTTCGGGATAAAGACTATCATAACCACTCCAAACATCACACCTTATCTTATCATACGGATCATTATTATGAGATTTTTGAAATTGTGGAACATTTATTTGATACGCTTTATGATGCTAATCCGGTGCATTTGCTTGGTGTCAGTGCTTCTAATTTATCAAAGAGCGAGGGGCTTTTCAAACAGATTAACCTGTTTGAAAACCAAGAGTCTTTATCAAAAGATAACCAAATCAAACACGTTTTAAACGACATTAATGCCCATTACGATAAACCGTTAATCAAACGGGGTATCAAAAAGGAAAATAATGACGGATAAGCATTTAAAACAGCGATGTATAGGAAGATAATTAATTGTCGTTTTGTATTAACTGTGATAAAATAACTTATAACAATCATGAGAGGAAGAAAGCTATGTCAAAAAGGATTTTTGTTTTACTGTTGTTTATGATGATGCCGCTTTTTTTGATGGCTTGTGGAGAAGAGACTACCGACGATATAACGTTACCATCCTTCAACGAAATGGTGGTTAACGAGAGAAATCCGGTTGATGCAGACGGTAATTTTGAAACCTACATGGCTGAAAAAGAAGAAATTTTAATGTTGGAAATCAGTTTGAATAATCCATCTAATTTAACGATAAATTCGATTAAAATCAACGGGACCACTTACCGCCAAAGCCGTTTTGAAGCAGATTCAACCCCACAAGAAATCCGCTTTGGATTCGATGTGCTTAGAATTCCTGGAGAAAGGCTTTATACCCTTGAAAGCATTGAATACATGCATCCTGAAGAAGGCGTAAAAGAATTAGAGATTGAACAAGACAATCAATTTGAAGCCTACGTTTTAGAAAGTCAACCTACGGTTGAGTTAAATAGTTACACGCCTAATCAAGCATCTATCGATGTGGATTTGATGATCAGAGATAACGACGATGTTTTACAAATCGCTACTTTGATGCTTATCAAAGACGATACCGTGGTTGAAACCGTGACCCTAGATACAGGCAGAACGACTTACAGGTTTACTGATTTGCTTTCAAATGCGAATTATGCCTTAACAATCACGGCCTCATACGAACGCGCGGATGGGAACTTAGTGAGTGAGGATGTTTTATTATTTGAACAACTCAATATCATGACGTTGAGTAAGGTAGAACCCCAAATAGAGATCGCTTTGACTGAGACCACACAAGATAGTATATCATTTGATGTTGCTGTGGATGACCCTGATGAGACAGGGCATTTTCACCGATTTGAATTATACTTAGAAGATGATTTAATCGATTCGATTTCTGGGTCTGCGGCTTTTGTGTTCACCGATTTGTTAAGCGATAATGTATTTGAACTGAGAGGCCGCTATCAATACGATTTGAATGATGGTGAAGGGATACAAGATAAAGTCGTTACTTTATCGGCTATAACCCTAGCGAAGGCTTCACCCATTATCAGTGCTGAAAAAGAAGAAGTCAGCCACAACAGCGTTAGCTTCTCTTTGTTTTTAGAGGATATTGATGAAACCTTGACATCAGACGAATTGACGCTTGCTTTGATGCATGGTGATGACATATACAAAACCAAACAAACAACCCTTGGTGCGATTGATTTAGTGGTGTTTGATGAGATTTTAAGCGATAATACCTTTACCTTGCACATCTATGGGAACTATGATTTAAATGATGGCCAAGGCGAACAAAGCGATCAACTATTAGGAACCTTTACATTTGATACCTTAGCCTTAGAACTACCAGATATCAGTGTAACGACTCAAACGCAAACCCATAATCACTTTGTTTGGCGCATTGATGTGACCGCCATTGAAGCGTTCATCATTGAAGATTCGTTGGATATTACGGTTTATGATGAAGATGGCAACCGCCTCAAAAAAACCACCATGCAAAAAAATATCATCACTTTTGAGTTGCGTAACTTACTGGCCAATCAAACGGTGTATGTTGAAATTGATGGCGATTATGACCTCGATGATGGTGCGGGCAAACAAACGGGTATTATTTATGCAAACTCATACACAACGCTAGCTAACAGTACCCCAACAGGCAGTATAGATAGCGTTACGCTAAATACTGATATTGAATTTGAAGTTAGTATAAGTGATTCTGATGAGACGAAAGTACCGGGGTCTTTGCGCGCTGAGCTTTATGAAGATGATGGCGATGGAAACATCACATTGGTTCAAGAAATGATTATTGATGAAGGGGAAAATACCTTTAGCCATACGCCTTTAGATGAATACACCTATATTATAGAAATCTATGTTGATTATGACCTAAGAGATGGAAAAGGCGTTCATCACGACCTTCATTTAAGCACTTATCAAATCGCTAACATCGATGAGATTGATGATCAAAACGATAATGATTCTAATGATGATTAAGTAAAAACCGCAGTTTTATTTCTGCGCTTTTTCACGATAAAACGTAAATAGGGAGGGGAAAATAGTGAAAGAAGAGTTTAAAACACAACAAGCTTTTTTCAAAACCCATAAAACAAAGTCTTATGCATTTAGGAAAGCACAGTTAATCAAGTTGAAAGAAGCGATTGAAAAACACGAAGAAGCCATTAAAGAAGCACTAAACAAAGATTTAAACAAACATGCTTTAGAAGCTTACGCCACTGAAATTGGATTTTCGCTTTATTCTATCCGTCACACGCTTAAAAACTTAAAACGTTGGGTCCGACCGAAAAAAGTGAAATCACCTCTATTCAGTCTTTTTTCCAAAAGTTACCTGTACAAAGAACCAAAGGGAGTCGTTTTGATTATCGGCCCTTACAACTACCCGTTTCAACTAATTATGGAACCTTTAATTGGGGCTTTAGCCGCTGGTAATACGGTGTTTTTAAAACCTTCAGAATTTACCACACATACCGAGGCCATTATTGAAAAATTGATCACAGAAACGTTTGACCCGTCATTGGTAAAAGTGGTTTGTGGGGATAAAGAAACAACGCAAGCGTTGTTAGAACTGCCATTTGATCATATTTTCTTTACGGGTTCAACCCAGGTTGGTCAAATTGTTTATCAAGCAGCTGCTAAACATTTAACCCCAGTGACCTTAGAACTGGGAGGCAAATCTCCGGTTATCATTGATGGCACGGCGAAACTTCAGATTGCGGCCAAACGGATTGCCTTTGGAAAGATATTAAATGCCGGGCAAACCTGCGTTGCACCCGACTATATCTACGTTGAGCGTAGCGTAAAAGACACCTTTGAAGAATACTTAATCAACGCTTTTAAAACGATGTATCAAAATGACAAGGAACAACTCGCTGCGATTGTAAACGATAAACATTTTGATAGGATCGTCAAGCTGATTGACAAAGATAAAATCATCTATGGTGGCGATATCGACAAAGAAAAACGGCATATTGGCCCAACGATTATGAGCGATGTTACTTGGGATGATGCGGTCATGAAAGAAGAGATATTCGGGCCCGTTCTACCGATTTTGCCCTACTCTAACCTCAATAACGTCATTAAGATTTTACAAAAAAAAGAAAAACCTTTAGCTACATACATCTTCACCGAAAACACACAAACCAAAGACCGCTTACTCAATGAACTATCCTTTGGTAACGGGGCTGTAAACGATACGATTATGCAAGTTGCAAGCCCGTATTTACCCTTTGGTGGGGTAGGTGAAAGTGGATTTGGCAGCTATCATGGCAAGTCAAGTTTTGATACCTTTACTCATATTAAATCGTATCAAAAAAAGACAACGTTGTTTGATTTTAACCCTGCTTATCCGCCCTACAAAAACCAAGAAAAACTCGTAAAAAAACTACTCAAGTAAACCGATTAAACCTCTAAGGCGAATAAATAACCCTTAGAGGTTTTTTTTCATCAAGATTTGACTACAAGAGGGCATGCTATTCATGATATAATAAATATGGAGATGAAAAATAGGAGGTTACGATGGTTACTAAAAACAGTGAATATAAAGCGATTACGAATTTAAGTGAATCGATAAAAACAGCTAATGAGTTAAGAAAACAAAAAGAGGATTTAGAAAAACAAATTGAAAAAAAACGTGCAGTTAAGTTTTCCGAACGACATGATTCTTTCCCCTATGGACAACGTTTGGAAGAAAAAGAAAATTTCTTGTCGACTCGCGGCTTTTTTCATTATTTCACTCAAATTTTTATCAATCTATTGATCTATGGTACGCTATTGATTCTACCCCTAGGAATCTTATTTGGCTTGGATGTCTTAGAGATTTTTGCCTATCAAGAAATTGAGGGCAATACGGTTTATTTGGCTGCTTTAGCCATCGTTTATATCATCATTTTGTTTATTTGGATTAAAACGTTCAAACCATTTAACCAATATTTTGTTTCGGCTCAACAACAACGTCGTGAAGACCGCTATAATCGCAAACACCGCACCGCTTTGACTAAAGCGTATGATGAAACGAAGGATATGATCGAAGATTATCGCCGCATTCTAGATGCGGAAATCGATGAGTTGGATGATCGGTTATCCAAAGTGGACAGTGAACTCAGTCATACCGAAAAAATTATTGAGAATAATGCCCAAGTGCCTTCAAAATATATTAAGCATATTGATAAGATTATCGCTTATTTTGAAGACAAGCGCGCCAAAACCACTCAAGAAGCCATCAACTTATTGGTTAAAGAACAGCGCGAAGATCGTTTTTTCCATGAGTTGAGTCAACTGATGAGCGCGCAAACTAAAGAGATTAAAAGCATGCAAACACAGCTAGCTAGTTTGGATAATCTAGCGGTCATGCCAGCGCCTGTTGAAGAAGCAGACGAAGAAACCGATGAGTTTTTGGAAAAGGTCCAAAAAACAAAACAAAAACGTCGTAAAACCAAAAAAGAACTTAAAGCTGAGAAAAAAGCGAAAAAAAAGGCAAAAAAGTAATTGACTTTTAGCTTAGTTTTTATCGCTAGATGCGCTTTATGACTTTTGTTTAATCCGTTTTAAATAATCGTTTAAATCATGTATAATAGAATTAGTGCTACCAGAGGAGGATCGTTATGAACACAATGTTACTGCTTATCTATATTGGTCATGTTTTCTTCGGTGTATATGCCGGATATTTGGCCGGACAAGAAAATGACAACGAGCATCAAACGGTTGCCATTCTTGTTTTTGTTGCTATGCTCACAAGTGCTACCGCCACCATATTTGCGTCTTTTGTGCATATCTTTTCTGTCTTTTTCGTATGGTTAGTGTTCGCATGGCTAACTAGCGAGTTAGTGAAATTCATCGCTTATCGTCGATTCTAAATGGCTGATACGCTTATTTTATATACCTCAAAAAGTGGCGTAACGAGGGATATCGCTCAAACCATTAAATCACACCTCAACGGAAAAAGTACGGTTGTCAATCTTAAGGATTTTGACGAAAGCGTTCTTTTTTCTTGTCAATCGATTGTCCTTGGAGCCCCTATTTATATGGGGTATATCCGCAAGCCGATGCGCCGTTTTGTGATAAAACACCTAGAAACGCTACTTAAGAAGGATGTATATCTTTTTATCGTTGGTGTAGATACCGATATTGATCTGGATAAATATCTAGCCATGTCCTATCCAAAAGAAATCATCGCACATGCCAAGCTTAAAAAGCATCTTGGTGGTGAATTCAGAGCGGAATCAAGAGCATTGTTTTCACGGTTTATCATGCAAAGAATCAAAGAAGAATTCGCTAAAGAACGCGACATCGAAGAAGCGATCGATACTGATAAAATCCTTGAGTTTGCCCGTTTTATTGATAAAAAAAATGCCGAAACCTAAAGAGGATTCGGCATTTTTTTAGGGTAAGCTTATTTTCTTTAACAACGTTTGTAAGGTCTTTTCTTCTTGGGCATCCAAACGATCGAGGCGTTCTTTAAGTAGGGCTTCGTGCTTCGGAAACAACGTCTTTATCTTTTTTTTGCCCGCTTTGGTCAAACCGATGAGATAACTTCTTTGGTCTTGGTTTGATTGGGTTTTTTGAACATATCCCATTTTGATCAGATGTTCAATGACATAACTTAAACTGGAGTTAGGTATCAAGATTTTCTTAGCGATCACCCCGACGGGTTTTTGGTCGTGATGGTATAAAAATTCCAAAACGGAAAATTGGCTCAAAGTAAGTCCACTTGATTCAATAAGAGGGGTCATTAAAGTTTTAAAGGTATTTGTGGTTCTGAATAAAATGCTGATGGTCTTTAAACTACTCATACCCAAAATACTCTTTTTTAAAGGTTTTGTCACTTCGTTTGGTATCGATGTCTCTGATGACACTTTCGATATACTCGCGTTGGTCTAAAAACGCTGGGGGTAAGGCAAGCGTTTCACCTAATGTTTCATAGTCTTCTTGATCATCGATAAAGCCCGGCCCTTCTGTGGCAAGTTCGAATAATATATTGGGGTACAAGCGAGTGTAAAGAGATTTAAAGTAAAATCGATCTACAAAGCCTGAGTTGGGCGCCCCAAGTTCATTGAAATAATCGGTCCACCAATCAAGGGCTTTTTTGTCATCAATGCTAAAGGCAACGTGATGCACGGCGCCATAGCCTTGATACCCACGATTTAAATTGGGGGTGTGTTTGATGATGAGACTACCGCCGTGTCCGCCCTCGCCCATTTCATAAAGATAATACGGTTTTTGAGTTGCCGTCCGATGCATCCCTAAAGTATCGGATAGGATTTGTTTTATTTTGGGCAAATCACGGATGTGTAAAAAGATGGGGCCTAAACCATAGATGGCAAATTTTTCAGGGACGGGTCCTTTTTTCCAAGGGATTCCTGGTTTCACGCCTTTATTTTTTTTATCGGATATTAGAGCATAGCGTTGTTCATCAAAATCTTCAAAATAAATGATTTTGTGGCCTAGTAACGTTTCGATGCGCGTATGTTTTATGTTGTAATGATTGAGGCGTGTTTCCCAATATGACAAAGCCTCATCACTAGGTACGCGAAAACTCGTTCTTGCGATTTCATCACTGCCGGGTTTTGCTTTAATAGCCCCTTTGAAATCAAAAAAGGTCATATCTGTACCCGGTGAGCCGTGATCATCAGCAAAAAACAGATGATAAGTATTGATGTCATCTTGGTTGATGGTTTTTTTGACCAAACGCATACCCAATACATAAGTGAAAAACGCATATATTTTTTCTGCACTGCTTGTAATTGCTGTGACATGATGCAAGCCATTTAGTGTTTTCATTTTATCAACTCCTAGGCTTATTTTATTTCGAAATGGAAATAAAATCAAACCAAACGCATTTATCTAAATCTATTTCAAAATCTGGATAATCACGGATAAATACTTTATACTGAAAGGAGAAAAG
>CAZCSL010000001.1:0-177188 GCA_964501415.1 uncultured Candidatus Izemoplasmatales bacterium | reverse complement strand
TTGGTGGAGTTGAGGGGATTTGAACCCCTGTCCAAAGTAGGTGCTACTTGACTTTCTACATGCTTAGTCCGTTGAAATGTTTAACGTAAGCCCCTCAACGAACAAGGGGGTTTTACGCGAGCCTTATTGGGTTCATAAAAATCGCTAAGGCGGTGCGATTTTTATAAAGCCTACTAAGTTGTCTACAACATCTAAATCGTAGGCAATTTAGATGTGTAGTCGGGCTTTATCTAAGCCGCGAAAGCATAATTTTCGTTTCCGGTTATTATACCGTTTAGCGTTTTTACTTGCGCATCCAAGACATGCTTATCAAGCGCTGACTACCCTGTCGAATCCAGAACAACCCCGTACATATATTATATCATGATTTAACTTATAATATCAATATTGACGTTTTTGGTTGGCAAGCGTTTTTTCCATGCGACGTTTTTGGTCTTTTTCTTTTAGGCTTTGACGCTTGTCAAATTGTTTTTTACCCTTGGCTAGGGCGACTTCTATTTTGCATAGACCTTCTTTAAAGTAGACCGATAAAGGAATGAGGGTGACGCCTTCTTTTTTGGTTTTGGTCTCAAGGCGGATGATTTGTCTTTTGTGCAGTAAGAGTTTGCGTTCTTTGGTTTCATCATGGTTGAAGAGTGAGCCTTGTTTGAATTTGGCGATGTGCATATTGATGATGAAGGCTTCTTGGTTTTTGATCCGTACGTAAGCATCTTGAATGGAGACTTTGGCGGCGCGAATCGATTTAATTTCTGTGCCGGTTAAAACGATGCCAGCTTCTAAGGTATCTTCGATAAAGTAAAGATGCGTGGCTTTTTTATTGCGCGCGACGGTTTTCATCTGATTGACCTCCAACGATTGAAAAATCGATTTCACCCTCAGCCACATTGACGCTTTCTAATTTGACTTTGACTTTTTGACCGATGCGGTAGACGTGGCGTTTGTGTCTGCCTACTAAGGTGAGTAAGTCTTCATTGAATACGTAATAATCGTCTAATTCGCTAATATGAATCAAGCCTTCTACGGTGTTGGGCAAACTGACATAAAGGCCAAAACTCGTTACACTTGAGATTTGCCCTTCGAATGTCTGACCAATCTTATCGGCCATGTATTCGGCCTTTTTCATATCGAGGACATCGCGTTCTAAGTTGATGGCGTTACGTTCTTTTTTACTGGTGTCCTTAGCGATGCTCATCATTAAATCATCGTAGTGATGAATCGTTTCTTTATCGAGTTTTTTTTCTAATAAATAGGTTCTTAATAAACGGTGTACCATGAGATCGGGATAGCGTCTGATCGGTGAAGTGAAGTGGGTGTAATGGGAAAATGCCAAACCAAAATGGCCTAGGTTATGGGGGCTATATTCGGCCTTTTGCATGCTTCTTAAAGCGAGCATGTTAATGCCTTTTTCACTCGCGGTATCTTCAACTTTTTTAAGTAGTTTTTGCAGCGCTTGGTGCGTGATAGTTTTTTTGCCTTTCACGCTAAAGCCTAAGGCTTTGGCCATCGTGATCAATTTTTCCAGTTTTTCGGCTTTGGGCTCTTCATGGACGCGGTAGATAAAGGGTAGATTCATCCAATCGATATGCTGTGCGACGGTTTGGTTGGCAATTAACATAAATTCTTCAATAATGCGTTCGCTCTCGCCGCGCTCTCTTAGCTTAACATCGATGGCTTTACCTTGTTTGTTTAACTTGATATAAGCTTCATCGGTTTCAAAATCCAAGGAGCCTTTTTGATGGCGTTTTTCACGCAAGATGCGCGCGAGTTCGCTCATCGGTTTTAAGCTGTCCATTAAAAAGTCATAGTGTTTGCTTAGTTCCTTATCGCCTTTTAAGAGCTTGTTTACTTTGGTGTAGGTCATACGGGCTTTGCTTTGAATGACGCTTTGAAAAATCTCGTGTTTTTTCACCTTCCCCTCAGGGCTGATATGCATTTCACAAGACATCGCAAAACGGTCAACCTCAGGCATTAAGGAACAAAGATTGTTCGATAGATTCTCTGGTAACATCGGGATTACGCGATCGACTAAATAAATGCTTGTGCCGCGGTGAAAGGCTTCTTTATCTAGGGGCGTGTTTTCTGTGACGTAGTGTGAAACATCGGCGATATGTACACCCAAAAAGTATGAGCCATCTTCATTTTTAGAAACTTCAATGGCATCATCAAAGTCTTTGGCATCTTCACCATCGATGGTGAAGATCAAACGGTCTCTTAAATCGCGGCGGTTTTCAAAATCTGCATCTAAGGTTTTATATTGGCTCGCTTGGTCTAAGGCGTCTTTAGGAAAGGTTTCATCGATGTTGTGTTTTAGAATTTTACTTAAAATATCGACGCCTGAGGCGTGCATGTGTCCAAGTACGCGGGTGATTTTACATACGATTTGATCTTCGTATAAATAGGAAGTGATTTCGGCTTTGACTTTATCGTGTTTTTTGGCCCCATTAAGATGTTCATCTGGGACAATAATATCGGCTTTGATACTTTTGTCGTCGCTTAGAATTTGGTAGGTATCTCGGCGTTTGATCAAAGTGCCGATGATATGGGTGGTATATCTTTTGATGATGCGTTTGACTTCGCCTTCTTTTTTAAAGCCTTTGGGGCTTTTTTCGACCAACGCTAAGACATAGTCGTGATTCATCGCATCTTTTAATTTGTTGGGTGGGATATAGATATCGTCTTCGTCGTCATCGCTCATCAAAAAGGCAAACCCTTTGTCTTTAACATCCAAGGTGCCTTTGATGTAGGTAGTATATTCGATTAAGGTATATTGGTTTTTATCGTTTGGCAAAATAAGCGCTTCTTCTTCAAGCGCGTTAATCGTTTTGGCAAGGTCTTTGTATTGGTCGCTATCGCTTAAGTCTAAAGCTTGGTATAACTCGCTGATCGAATAGCGTTTGCCCTTTTCTTGGGCTAAAAAGTGTAAGACTTTTTCTTTCATAAAACTCTCCTAAGTGAAAAAAAGAACACGCGAGGTGTCCTTAAATCATGGCCCATATGGCCAAAGCGATAAACAGTACTGAAGCGCCTAAGGTGGTTCTGCTTAAAAATAAATCAAAGCCACGCTCTTTTGAATGACTGAATAACTCGGACTTTTCGCCACTAAAAGCATTGGCTGCGTTGTCCTTGGTTGATTGAACGACCACTAAGGTAATCAATACGACCGCAACCATTAATAAAAGGATATCTTGTATGCGCATGTCATTTGCCTCCTAACGCCATGTAACACGGTTTCATAGTTTATAAAATACCAAGTCCATTATAGGATTTCTTGGCGGTAAAATCAAGTAGGTTCACTATATTTTTACTCTATCATATACTACCAAAAAACGCGTAATTGTCAATCTTTTTTGACGATTATCCATAATGTGGTCACTTTTAATTGAGGTTTTTAAAAAAAGTGATAGAATAGTATTTAAGATTAAATAAGACTTGGTGTGATAACATGCAAGAAATCAACAAAACGAAATTTGCCATTAGGGTGCTTTTTTATGTTTTAGGCCTTTTTATCATCGCCTTTGGCATTAACTTGATCATCCGGACCAACCTTGGGGCCGGCCCTTGGGATACGGTTAACTATAACTTGCGGGAACTAACGGGCATTACGCTTGGCACCGCGGGGTTTTTAATCAATACTTCGATCATACTCTTTGTGGTTTGGTATAACAAAAACCCCAAGTTTTTTATCTCCATGATTCCGGTTGTGACACTTTCTTTTTTTATTGACGTTTGGGATATCATCATCTTTGGAGATTATTATCCTGAAGGGCTCATCTTTCGACTGATTTTGATTATCATCGGGGTGGTGCTGCTTACGTTTGGTCTAGCCACTGTGGTGATGACGCGGTTTCCTGCGATGGTGTTTGAAGAGTTAACCTTTGTGATGATGAAACTCTTTAGGACGAAAAGCTTTTTGGCCGCACGGATTTTTATCGAAGCTTTTGCGATTACGCTGGCGAGTATTATCGGTTTTATCGCGGGTGTTCGCTTTGGGGCGGTGGGACCCGCCAGTGTGATTATGGCAGGGTTGATCGGCCCGATGGTAAGTTTTCACGCTAATTATATGAGTTATTTTACAAAACAAACGCTCAGCCGTTAAGACTGAGCGTTTTTTTATGCAGGCATCATTACTTTAAGTTATAAAAACAACCTTTGCCTTGGTAAAGCGCGGTATTTAAAAGTTCATCTTCGATACGGAGCAATTGGTTGTACTTAGCGATGCGGTCCGTTCTGGATAAGGAACCGGTTTTGATTTGACCCGCATTAGTCGCCACCGCGATATCGGCAATCGTCGTATCTTCAGTCTCACCACTACGGTGTGAGATAACCGCGGTATAACCCGCGCGTTTAGCCATTTCAATCGCTTCTAAGGTTTCGGTTAATGTGCCGATTTGGTTGACTTTAATCAAAATGGAATTACAAATGCCATTTTGAATGGCGTTGTTAAGTTTTTCCGTGTTGGTGACTAAAAGGTCATCCCCAACGAGTTGGACTTTATCGCCGAGTTCATCGGTCATGATTTTCCAACCATCCCAGTCGTTTTCATCTAAGCCATCTTCAATTGAAACGATAGGATATTTTTTAACGAGTTCTTGATAAAAGGCCGTTAATTCCTTGGCGCTCATGGTTTTGCCTTCACCGGCTAAAACATAGGCGTTTTTGTCTTTGTCATAAAATTCGCTTGAAGCCACATCTAAAGCGAGTAAGATATCTTCGCCTGGTTTGTATCCCGCTTTTTCAATCGATTCGATGATGACTTCTAAAGCTTCTTCGTTGCTTTTGAGGTTAGGCGCAAAGCCACCTTCATCACCCACAGCGGTATTTAAGCCTTTGTCTTTTAAGACTTTTTTAAGCGCATGGAATACCTCAGCGCCTGCTCTTAAGGCTTCTTTAAAGGTTAAGGCTTTTACGGGCATAATCATAAATTCTTGGAAATCGACGTTATTATCGGCATGCGACCCACCGTTAATGATATTCATCATAGGGGTAGGGAGGGTTTTGGCGTTAAAGCCGCCCAAATACTTATAAAGGGGTAGACCTACATAATCTGCCGCAGCGCGCGCACACGCCATGGATACGCCTAAAATTGCGTTGGCCCCAAGTTTGGATTTGTTGGGGGTCCCGTCTAACTCGCGCATCAAGGTATCTATTAACACTTGTTCGGTCACATCGATGCCGACGATTTCTGGGGCGATTAAATCGTTGACGTTTTTCACCGCTTTACTGACGCCTTTGCCTAAATAGCGGTCTTTATCGTTGTCTCTTAATTCTACAGCTTCATGTTCTCCGGTTGAAGCACCGCTTGGGACAATTGCAGAACCAAACGCCCCACTGTCGGTAAACACCTCAACTTCAATGGTTGGGTTGCCTCTTGAATCTAATACTTCTCTTGCATATACATCGGTAATATAAGGCATAATACACTCTCCTTTAATTTATTCTTATTTGTTTTCAATGAGGGACTTACCACTCATTGCTTTGGGTTGTTCTACGTTTAAATAATCTAACATGGTTGGCGCTAAATCCCCTAAGATGCCACCGTCTTTGATTTTGATAGTAGGATCGGTAATAATGAGGGGCACTAAGGAATTGGTATGGGCGGTATGAGACCCGCCTTTTTCATCAAGCATTTTTTCTGCGTTGCCGTGATCAGCGGTAATCAAAGCGATGCCGCCTTTGTCTAGGATTTTGTTGGTTACCACGCCCACGCATTCATCGGTCACTTCAACGGCCTTTTTCGCCGCTTCGATATCGCCGGTATGACCGACCATATCACAGTTGGCATAATTTAATATGATGGTATCGTGGATATCTTTGTCCAGTTCTTCTAAAACTTTATCGGTCACTTTATAGGCACTCATCTCGGGTTGCATATCATAAGTGGCCACTTTTGGTGAGGGGACTAAGACTCTGGTAGAGCCTTTGATTTCTTTGTCTTCCCCGCCATCAAAGAAGAACGTCACATGGGCGTATTTTTCGGTTTCTGCGATTCTTAATTGTTTTAAGCCTGCTTTGCTGACGACCTCACCATACATATCGCTTAATTCTTGAAGGCCAAACGCAATGGAGCCTTTGACGCTTTGATTATAATGCATGGTACAAACAAAGTGCAAGTTATCAAAAGGTTTGGCATCTTTGATGTTTGTTTCACTTGGATTACTTAAGGCCGTAGATAACTGAATCGCACGGTCGGGTCTAAAATTCATAAAGACGACCGCATCATTTTCTTCAATGATACCTTTTTTATCAATCATAAAAGGAATCACAAATTCATCGGTCACACCCTTATCATAATTGGCTTTGATGCCGGCTTCTGCGGAGCTGGCTTCATCGCCTTTGCCTTCAAGCAAAATATCATAGGCTTTTTGCGTTCTGACCCAGTTTTTATCGCGGTCCATCGCGTAATAACGCCCGTGCACCGAGGCCAAGGAGCCTTTGTTGACTTTTTTCATATGGGCTTCTAACTCATCGGTATAATTAATCGCTGAGGAAGGTGGGACATCGCGGCCATCTAAGAATGCATGGATATAAAGCTCATCAACGCCTTCTTTTTTGGCCATATCTACCATCGCTTTATAATGGTCGATATGAGAATGAACCCCTCCATCACTTAAAAGACCCATGACGTGTAACTTGGATTTATGTTTTTTAACGTGCTCAAAAGCATTTTTATACGCTTCATTGGTAAAAAAACTACCATCTTTAATCGCTTGGTGGATACGGGTTAAGGATTGATAGACAATTCGACCCGCCCCTAAGTTCAAATGACCAACTTCGCTGTTGCCCATTTGTCCCTCAGGCAACCCTACGGCTTCGCCACTCGCTTCTAAGGTGTTGTTAGGGTAAGTTGCCATAAGACGGTCTAAGTTGGGTTTGTCGGCCAAAGTAACGGCGTTACCTTTCGATGCTTTGGCTAAACCAAGACCATCCATAATAATCAGTACAATCGGTTTTTTCATGTAATCACCTCTCGCCTAGATTATAACAATTTTTCGGGGTAATTGATAGTAAAAGCACGCTTAGGTAAGCGTTTACTTGTTTTGGTTTTTTGTTTTCTTTTTATCGTTTCTACTTTATAATGAGTAAAGAAAGGACGGGGTCATATGTCTACATCACTAATGCAAAGGTTTCACGGTTATTTCAAAAAAAACACAGGAAAGATAAAGGGTTATAGTATCCCTGATTTGTGGCAACATTTTTCTTTTGATCAAAGAAAAGCTACCTATTTGAAAAACGGTGAGGTCTTGGTTGATCCCCATCAGTTTTTTGCGCAGTTGTTAGAAAACGTATTTTTACCTAGTGCTTCTAATCAAGCAGGTAGTTTATCCATGCAAAAAAAGCTTAACAACAACGGTGAATGGTTAAAAGATAGCGTAATATACTCTGCGCTTGTACGTACCTCTGCGGCGTGGGATCATGACCGAAGTGGCTATTTAGAAGATAATAACCTGCATGGATTGAATGAAACGGGCACTTTTTTAAAGATGTTATGCTTACTGCCGTTTTTAAAATCCATCGGGATTAATACCTTATATTTACTGCCAATTATGCAGTATTCCAGATATGAAAAGAAGGGCGATTTAGGCAGCCCTTACGGCGTTAAAGATTTCTTTAAACTCGATGAAGCGATGCATGATGCCCTCATCAAAGATAGTTTCACTATCGACGAAGAGTTTAAGTTGCTTGTTGAAGCGGCGCACGCCATCGATATGCGCGTGATGATCGATATCATTCCTAGAACCAACGCGATTGATTCTGAGATGATCAAAGACCATCCTGAATGGTTTTACTGGATCAAAGCCGACCAAAAAGAAAACTATACCTCCCCTCATATCAAAGGGATTGCGGTTAACACGACCCCAAAAGAAAAATATTTGGACCGCATTTATAAAAGCCCAAGCACAAAAAAGCATATCGAGTTGTTTGATATCAACCCTAAGGCTAAAGATGAGGCGTTATTTAACAAGCTCATCAAAAAGGATAACTTCTTGGATGAAATTGAAAAAGCCTTCAATTTAACCGTTGCACCGGCTTTTTCTGATAACATCAACGATGAACAACCCCCTTGGAGCGATGTGACCTTTTTTAGATTATATTTCGACCATCCTAAAAAGGCCAAGCCTTACTTAGAAAAAGACGTCCCTCCTTATATCTTATTCGATACCATCAAATCAAACCTTTATCCGGGTGAAAAACCCAATAAAGCCCTTTGGGAAACCATCGCTAATGTGATTCCGCATTTTCAAAAAACTTATGGCATTGACGGAGCAAGAATCGATATGGGGCATGCCTTACCGCTCGATTTATTAAAGATGATTATGAATAAGGCTAAGGCGATTGATCCTGATTTTGGTTTTATTGCTGAGGAGTTAGACCCTGAATATGCGCTTGATGCGAAACAAAAAGGCTATAATATCATGATTGGTAACGGCTTTGTCGATCAACCTAGAATATTTAGTGGCAATGCCAAACGCTTTTTCACTGAAAATCATGATACGCCGCTGCCGTTTTTTGCCGCGCCTGAGACACACGATACACCTAGAATTGCGGCTAGAGAAGGCAAAGAAACCCTATCCAAAACGCTCTTGGTTTTAAACTTGTTTGCCAAGAATGCTGTGCCCTTTATCAATAGCGGTTTAGAGATTTTTGAAGCCCAGGCGATGAATTTAGGTTTAGATGCGACCATCAAGGAACAAAAACGCTTGATGCTTGATGATCCATACTATAACAAACTGGCTCTTTTTGACCGTTACCAGTTACATTATACGTATGAAAAACGGTATGTACTACCTGCCATTTTAAAAACCTTGTTGCCTTTACGCAAATCCATCGAGCCACTGATGAAAGATAAAAAAGCTTTTAAAACCTTAGAAAGTGACAATCCGATGTTTATTGGACTAAGCTATCAAGACAAAGATGAACTCTTTTTGGTACTCGCTAACTTGAACCCTTTCCACGAAGAGAAAATATACCCTTCCATTAAGTTTTTTACGAACGCCGTTAAACGTGCGGATAGAAAAGGTACCTTGCTTTTTTCAACCCATGAGAAACCTAGAGCGTTCACACAATTTCTCGATCATCAAACCCTTGATATCCACTTGGGCCCTGGTGAGGTTAAAATAGCTAAAATAACGTAACTTCCATACAAAAAGGCGATGGTTAACCCATCGCCTTTTTTCTTAAACCCTTAAACTTTTCATCGCAAAGCTAACGATCACGCGTTCATGCAAGTACTTGATAACCGTGATTTGAATCGGCAACTTTATTACAAGGGATAACAAGCGCAACGGAATTTTTGCAAACATCCCTGAGCCTGCCCAAATGTAAAGCTGAATAGAATTGAGACTAAACGCAATCAAACTCGTGGCAATGATCGTCGCACTTAACAAAAAGATGTTAAGGTGCTTTTTTTGATAAAAGATCAAACCACCCATAAAGCCCCAAAGCATCGTTGAAACCGTCATGAGGTTAAAACTGAAGGCAAGCGGATGGATCATCACGTAAAGCCAATCTACCGCAAAGCCCATAATTAAACCAAAAATAGGCCCTAAAACAATGCCGCCTAAAAAAAGCGGTAAATCATAAAATGACGCGCGAAATTCGCCTGTGGTAATCGCAAAGACCTTTAAAACCACGCCCATGGCCGCAAACATCCCTGCATAAACCATTTTTCTTAAATGTAGCGATTGTTGCATATAAAAAAACCTCCTAATCATTTCAAGAGGTCCACAAACATTACTTTATCACGTAATCATAAAGTAAAATCAGCGGACGCACTGCCTTACCGCCACCTAAGTGTTCGTTTGCACCCGACATCCCATGGTACAACACTTAACGCAAGGTCAGTTACTCTGATACTCCTATTGTAACAAGTTAAAAATATTATGCAAGCTATAAGCGAAAATCGATTGAACCACGGCCCCGTTTTTCTAAAAAGGCGTTGGTTTTTGAAAACGGCTTGGAGCCAAAAAATGACACATGCGCCCCTAAGGGGGAAGGATGTGAGGCTTCGATAATTAAATGTTTCGTTTGATCAATTAAGGGCTTTTTTGATTTGGCGTGGTTGCCAAAGAGCATAAACACGATCGGTTTTGGATGCTTGTTTAGCGCTTTGATCACTTCATCGGTAAAGATTTGCCAGCCTAGGTTTCGGTGTGAACCTGGTTTAGATTTTTCTACGCTCATCGTCGTATTTAACAGTAAGACGCCTTCTTCGGCCCATTTGCTTAAATCCCCGTGCTTGGGTATTGGCAGGTTTAAATCATCGTTCAATTCTTTAAAAATATTTTGTAAACTCGGTGGCACCCTTACGTCTTTAAAGACACTAAAGGCAAGCCCATTCGCTTGATGGGGTTGGTGGTAGGGGTCTTGGCCTAAAATAACCGCCTTTACGTTTTGATAAGGGGTTTTTTTAAGCGCTTCAAACAGTTTATCCTTGGGCGGATAAACGGTCGTTTTGCGGTATTGTTCATTCAAATTGTCAATTAGGGTTTTAAAGGCTTGTGATTGTTTGGTTTCTTTCAATACATCTTTCCAGCTTAACATAAAACCACCCCTCTTAATCTATGATAAAGAAAAAGGCACTCAATGTCGAGTGCCTTTTGGGTTTATTGGTGATTAATTTTAGCTTGTGCTGCGGCGATAATTGCTGCAGGGACACGGAATGGAGAACATGAAACGTAATCCAAGCCCGTTTTATGGCAAAACTCGATACTGCTTGGGTCGCCTCCGTGCTCACCACAAATACCTACGATAAGGTTTTTGTTGGCGGCGCGACCATTTTTAGTACCCATTTCTACTAATTGACCGACGCCATCGACATCGATAGATTGGAAGGGGTCATGGGCAATGATGTTTTCTTTTTCATATTCGCTTAAGAATTTACCCGCATCATCACGTGAGAATCCGAACGTCATTTGCGTTAAGTCATTGGTACCATAGCTGAAGAAGTCCGCTTCTTTAGCAACCTCACTTGCGACTAAAGCCGCACGTGGGGTTTCAATCATAGTACCTACTAAGTATTCAAGTTCTACACCCGCTTCTTTAATTAAAGCATCAGCGGTTTTAACCACGTATTCTTTTAAGAAGGTGAACTCTTCTACGGTTGAGATGAGGGGAATCATGATTTCCGGTTTAACGACGATGCCTTGTTCAGCCATCTCTAAAGCGGCTTGAATAATCGCTTTTACTTGCATTACCGTAATCTCAGGGTAAGTAATTGCTAAGCGGCACCCACGGTGACCTAGCATCGGGTTAAATTCATGCAAGTTATCGATCGCGCTAAGCAATCTTTCTTCGGTGACGCCTAATTTTTTAGCTACGGTAGGCACTTCATCTTTTTGAGGTAAGAACTCATGAAGCGGTGGGTCTAAAAGACGAATCGTCACGCTTTTGTCATCCATTACTTTAAAGATTTCTTTAAAGTCTTTGAGCTGATGAGGGAGTAGCTTGGCTAGGGCTTCTTCGCGTTCTTCTTTGTTTTCTGCAATGATCATTTTACGAACGTTGGTTACGCGCTCATCTTCAAAGAACATATGCTCTGTTCTCGTAAGACCAATACCTTCTGCGCCAAACTTGATCGCTTGTTTAGAGTCGCGTTCGTTATCGGCGTTGGCTTTGACACCAAGTTGTTTAATCTCTTTAGCCCAAGCTAAGATCGTTTCAAATTCTTCTGAGAACTCAGGTAGTTTCGTGGCGATTTTACCTGGATAAATCATACCGGTTGACCCGTCGATTGAGAAGAACTCGCCTTCTTTATACGTTTCACCCTTGATAGTCATAAAGCCTTTTTCTTCGTTGATAACGACTTCGCCAGCACCGCTGACACAGCTTTTACCCATTCCGCGAGCAACAACCGCTGCGTGTGAGGTCATGCCGCCTAATTGCGTCACAAAACCTTCTGCGGCAATCATGCCTTCGATATCTTCAGGGCTGGTTTCTTTTCTGAAGAGTAAGACTTTTTCGCCTTCTAATTTCATCTGAGCCGCTTTGTCTGAATCAAAGACGATTTTACCCGTAGCCGCTCCTGGTGAGGCCGCTAAGCCTTTGGCAACGCTTTTGGCTTTTTCAAGTGCGCTATCTTCAAAAACCGGATGGAGCAGTTGATCGATTTGAGACGTATCGACTTTATTGATGGCTTCTTCTTTGGTGATGATGCCATCATTTTCTAAGTCAACGGCGATTTTAACCGCAGCTGCGGCGGTTCTTTTACCCGTTCTAGTTTGAAGGATATGTAAAGTCCCATCTTCAATCGTAAACTCAACATCTTGCATGTCTTTATAATGTGCTTCAAGACGGTTTAGAATGTCGACTAATTCTTGATAGATTTTTGGGCGTTTAACCGAAAGTTCGGTCTCTAAATCAAGTGGGGTTCTAACGCCTGCGACGATGTCTTCCCCTTGGGCGTTGAATAAAAACTCACCAAAGATTTTGTTTTCACCGTTTTTTGGATCGCGCGTGAATAATACACCGGTACCAGAGTTATCGCCCGTATTACCAAATACCATTTCTTGGACGTTTACGGCTGTACCTAAATCATGGGGGATATTGTTATGTTCGCGGTAAATGCGTGCACGTGGGGTATCCCAACTACCAAAGACCGCATCGATGGACATATAAAGTTGTTTCATGGGGTCTTGTGGGAATGGTTCGCCTACTTCTTTTTTGTAGATTTTCTTAAACTCAGAAACGATATGCGCAAAATCATCTGCGGTCATATCGGTATCATCTTCATAATTGTTTTTCTCTTTGATGTCTTCGATGACTTTGTTGAAGAGCTTCATTTCTACGCCTAAAACCACTTCACCAAACATTTGAATCAAACGACGATAAATATCGTTGACAAAACGCTCATTGCCCGTTTTGACTTTCATCGCTTCTACGACTTCATCGTTCAATCCTAAGTTCAAAATGGTATCCATCATTCCAGGCATAGAGAACTTTGCGCCGGAGCGAACCGATACCAATAAAGGATTGTCTTTGTCTCCAAAACCTTTCTTAGTTTCATCTTCTAGCTTTTTCACATAGGTTTTTACATCATCGAGTAGCGCTTGGGAATTTTTACCGCCATTTTTGTAATACTCTAAGCACATTTCTGTGGTTACGGTAAATCCTGCAGGAACAGGTATGCCCAAAGCTTTCATTTGTGAGAGGTTCGCACCCTTACCGCCAAGCAAAGCTTTTTGGTCTTGCGTTCCCTCACCAAACATGTAAATTCTTTTCATCGTTATTCACCTTTCACTTCTTATTTTTTCTCAAATCTCGAGCCTATTATATCATTTAGATTGACCCTTTTCAACTGAAATAAGCCGACTTTTTGGCGTATTCAAGCCTTTTATATTTGATAACGCTTACACGAAATAATCGCTTTTTTAATCTAAAAATCTTACGGCTTCAAAACGGCCTTAAAAGACAAAAAGCACTGTGTAAATCACAGTGCTTTTAGACTATAGATTGATGTATTATTTTTCTATTTTAACGACATTTCCTTCTTCATCTGGATGCTTTTTCAAAAATTCAATGATCGCTTTATAGTGTTTGTCGCTACCGGGTTTACATTTTGATAGCTTGTCGACTTCGCCTTCTAATATACCTTCGGCAAACGCCGTACAGCCCGGATATCCACAAGCACCGCAATCCAGTTGTGGTAGACGTTCATAGATTCCTTGTATGCGCTTGTCTGGTTCTACTTTTAATTTCTCTGCGGCAAAGGCTAGGCCAAAGCCTAAAAGGCCACCTAAAACACCTAGCACTATAAATGGCAAAATAATGTCTAACATATTATCGCTCCTTTGAAAGTTGTTGTTTGATTCCGCAAGCGTAATTGGAACAAGGTCCGCATTTTAAGGGATCTATTTTTTGTTTTTCGCCTGGAGAATCTGTGTTTTTGTTGATGAGAAACGTTGTCATATAAAGGGCGATAACACCGATGACAACCAAGGCTGCGTAAAGATATTCACTCATACTATCCCACCTAAGCCTAAGAACGCAAGCGCCATGATACCGGCGACAACGAGTGAGATTGGCACGCCTTGCCAAGCTCTAGGTACACTAGCGGCTTCTAAGCGTTCTCTAATGCTAGAGAACGCAAACATAATCAAAGCAAACCCCAAAGCCGCTCCAAAAGCGGAGGTGGTTGCCACCCAAAGGCCACTTAAAACGCCATAATTTTCTGCAAAATCAGAGGCGATATTAATCTCTACAACCCCTAAAATGGCACAGTTGGTCACAATCAGTGGCAAATAAATGCCAAGGCCTTTATACAGTTTTTTAGAGAATTTTTTAATAAACATCTCAACCAGCTGAACCAAAGAAGCAATAACCAAGATGAAGACGATGGTTGAAATGAAGGTAATGTCTCCTGGGACTAAAATATAATAATACAGTAGATACGTTAAGATGGAACTCACGACCATCACAAACATGACCGCCAAGCTCATGCCAAGGGCGCTTTCGGTGCGTTTTGAAACGCCTAAGAACGGGCATACACCTAAGAAACGCATCAAGACGACGTTATTGATTAACATTGAGGAAATGATTGCTACAAAGAATACCGTTGGAGAGATCATGCAGCCTCACCTGCCTTTTCCATAGCTTTTTTACGTTTACGTTCTGCGGCTTCTTTTTTCTTTTGTTCGATCCATGCCTGTCTTTCGGCTTCTTTTTTGTCGTATTTATAGTTGCCATAAGCCGCAAAAACCGCAAGCCACAACCCAATGACAATAAAGCCACCTGCGGGTCCAACAAAGACATTCATATTGAATAGATACATTGAAGTATTGATAATGGAGCCTTCAAAAGGTAAGGGTAGATATACGCCATAAGCGATAGCCCCAGTTGCGAACAACTCACGCGTCAAACCGATTAAGGCTAAAGCCGCCATAAAGCCAACCCCCATACCTAGTCCATCAATCGCACTGGGCCCGACTTTATTTTTAGAAGCATAGGAAGTCGCTCTACCCATGATTAAGCAGTTAACTACAATCAAGGGAATAAAGATACCCAAAGATTGATATAGCGCATACGCATACGCTTGAGTGAGCATTCTTACAATCGTCACGAATGTGGCAATAACGACAATATAAGAGGGAATACGAATTTCATCGGGAATAAAATCCTTAACCAAAGAGACCACGACATTTGAGGCGGTTAAGACAAAGATAACCAAAATCCCCATGCCGATACCCGTTTCTAAACTGGCGGTAACCGCAAGGGCTGGACACATACCAAGCAAGAAGACAAATACGGGATTTTCTTGAATAATACCTTTGGTAAAATTGGCTAATTGACCCATTTGTTTTTTCTTCTTTTTCATGGGATTCTTTTTCACGTTTTCAGCCATCATTAATCACCCGACCTTTCGTTGTGGGTTTGAATTGCATCATAGAAGATATCAAAAATGCTATCTTTCGAACTTGTAGCACCGGTAGCATCATCCACATCATCAACTTCATCTAAGTCAGTATATCGTAAGTCATCATCATCGCTGATCTCAGTTTCACCGATAAAGCGTTCAAAGTTTTCTAAAACTGGATTAAAATAGCTTGGTGTATCATTACTTTCGATAACTTCAAAGCCTAATAGCGTATCATCTAAACCGATATGCACTTCGATGACGTTTTTACCTTGGAAACCATCGGATTGACCAAAGTAGGCATACCCAATATGTTCATCGTCATCATCATAAAGTTCTTGATAACGGAAAATATAGTCTCTTTCAATACGTGTTGAGGTTGTTAATAGCGTTTTGATTTCAGCAAAGATAGCGCCTAAGTCATCATCATCGAGATCTAAATCTTCTGCGGCAACATCAACTTGATCATCATAAACATCGGTATCGATGGCATCTGAGACGCTGCCTTTATAAACATCACTATCATCGAACATGATATAAACCATCTCATCATCGATGGAGGCAACAAAGGCATAACCAATAACGTTACCATCGGCATCTAAAAGTTCGACTTCCTCATCGATGAGTCCCTCTTTAAAGCTAAAGTACGTTTGATAACTATCGATGTTGTCAAAGATGCTTTCATAGGCATCCATCGCAGGGTCGCCTGCTACATGCAAGCTAGCCGCATCGATGACATTTCGTACACTATTATACGTATTTGTCGCACCAGTACTTGTGTCATAATCTACTTCATTGATGCGTTGAGAAACCAAATTCGGCAAATAATCGTTTACGACCGAAACATACGTTGGTGTATCTTCAGTTACAGAGATAATCACCTTGACGATGTCGCCATCGCCATCAACGCCAACCAGTATTCTATTGGTCCCACTATGTCCGCGGGCTTCACCCACAAAAATATAGCCTAAGAAATTTCCACTAGAATCATAAGCGTCAATGCGACGTTTGATGATGTCTTCGCCAATTTCTTCTTCCTCAAAATCGGTCAAATCAATATCAGGAAAAATCGATACATAATCTTCATATTCTTGCATCAATTCATTTTGAGCGATGGCATCTTCTGTCAGACGGTGCACACCGACGATAGAAAGACCGCTCACCGCGCCAATAATAAATAAGATGAGTGCCATTTTAAGTTTAGGCCACATAATGAACACCTACCAATACAGAAATTAAAGCAACTAGAACTACCGCACTAAAGATGGCAAGGCTTTTTGGGGTAAATTTAGATTTCGCCCATCTGTGGTAATCAATTGCTGGGACAAACATATTCATGATGAGTATGGCAAACACGACGCCTTCTGGCAAATCGCCAAAGAGTCGGATGACAAACGTAATCACACCCAGGCCAAACGCAAAATAGATACGCCCAGGTCTGGTGGTTGGTATCGTGATTGGGTCGGTTGCCATATAAATAGCCCCAAACATCAACCCACCACTCAATAAATGCGTGAGTGGATACCAAATGCCAAGGTCTTGTGTAAACATGACCCCAAGCGATAAAACAAATACGGTCCCGATATACGTTAAGGGGACAAATACATCAAACGATTTTCTCAAGAACAGGTATAGTCCGCCCGCTAAAATCAAGAGCGCACTGGTTTCACCTAATGACCCAGGTAGGCCAATACCTGAGAACATCGTCCAATAGCCATACGTATCTACCACTGAAGCATCAAATAAATTGTTTGCCAAGATGCCCCATACGGTTGCCCCCGCATTGGCATCTACGTGGTTGGTATAAGCCACCGCGGTGCCAAATGATAACGTTACAAACACACGGGCGAAGGCCGCGATGTTAAAGATGTTTTGACCCATCCCACCAAAGATGAGTTTGGCCAAGAACACCCCGACAATCCCTCCGATCGCGACAACAGGAAGCGGGATTTCATCGGGTAAGGTCAAGCCATAGATCAAACCCGATACGACAATACTAAAATTATAGATGGTAAAGCTTTTGTTGTTGAGTTTAAATTTTTCACCATTTAAACGATCAATCAATTGATAATAAAGATACTCTGTGCCCACCATTGAGATGATTGCGACCAGTAGTATTATAAGCGCGCGCAAGCCGTGGCTATAGATTGCAAAAATCACAAGTGGAGCGAGTGCAATCGCCACATCACGCATCATACGTACTACAGAAGCATTCGGTCTTCTAAGATGTGGGGCGCTTTTCGTCACTAATTCCATAGTATCACCCTAAAAGTTTTTTTCCTTTCCTCATATAATCTGTCAAATGAATCTTTGAAGTACATACATAAGCGCAGAGGCCGCATTCGATACATTTGCCAACCTCTAGATTGTCAATCGCTTTTTTATCTTCGCGTTTAATCGCATTCATGATGTTGACGGGTTGGATTTCAACTGGACAACTATAGACACAAGAACCACAGCGCACGCACGGTTCTTCATGATGCGTTTGTGATTCAAATACCAAAATACTCGTAGTGGTGGGTATGACGATTACATCATCGCTTGGCATACTGGTACCCATCATCGGTCCACCCACGATTAAGTCGACTTCCTCTAAG
Source organism: uncultured Candidatus Izemoplasmatales bacterium (assembly GCA_964501415.1). Lineage (GTDB taxonomy): Bacteria > Bacillota_I > Bacilli_A > Izemoplasmatales > Izemoplasmataceae > B1SED10-225. Next base: position 159,242 of record CAZCSL010000001.1, on the reverse strand, counting down.
CTTTCTTTATAGCCATCAGATAACTTAATTAAATCCTTGATACAAGTCCCCACACGGACGCGAATGTTTTGGGGAAAATTAATCGCATCACCATTGATGGTCAAGTGGCGTTTGGTAATTGGTAAGTTATGTTTTAAAGCCTCAAAAATGGCTGCGGTGGTTGAGACGTTAAAACCTAATACCCCATATTCCATCGGTAAAGTCCCAGGTGGAATCTTGATGCCAATTGCGTTTTTGAACGTTTCGTTTTCCCAGCCTTGTGGATAGTAATCATCCAACTTGGCAATTTCGATATTTAAAGTTTTGTAACGCTCAACTTCTCGTTCAAGGACTTCAATCAATTCGGTTTTGGTTTTTTTGACCGCGATGACGCCTTTTTTCGCATCGACTGCACGCATGATGTATTTCAAGCCTTTAAAGACATCATCTGGGCTGTCTTTTAACAAGCGATAATCGCTGGATAAGTACGGTTCACATTCAACGGCATTGATGACGACCGTATGGATATCCATGTCGGTATCCAACTTGATATAAGAAGGAAAACCACTACCCCCAAGGCCGACGATGGCGGTTTGTTTGATGACATCGACCATTTCTTTTTTGCTCATCTTATCGATGACGCTCTCAGGCCGATCGGTGATATCTTCATGAAGGGCATCTTTGAAATCGTTACGTATCACAACACACTCGACTTCAATGCCAGTAGGATGAATCTTCTTTTCAAACCCTTCAACCACACCGCTTATAGATGCATAGATAGGTTGTTTGAAGAAACCACCATCACGCTCACCCATAATTTGGCCCAATTTGACGTGATCGCCTTCTTTGACATCTAAGGTGTATTTATTACAACGATCACTTTGCAAATTAATGTAAACCCGTTCTGGGTCTACATATCGAAGGGTGGGTAATTCTTTGGTCAGTTGCTTGTAATCGGCAACCTTTCTAGCTTTGGAAATCATAGTACCACATCCTTTTGTTTTTCTATAGACGCTATTTTTTCTTCAATAAAACGTTTTAACACTTCTAACTCTGAGGCCGCAGCTTCCTTGGTTTCACCTAATACATTGATATATACTTTTAGCTTTGGTTCTGTCCCACTCGGCCTTAAAACAAACCAAATATCATTTTCAAAAATAAACTTTAAAACGTTGCTTTTAGGATAACCTAAAGACGTTGCTTTACCGTCTACATAGCGTTTTGATTGTAAATAATCCTCTTTACAAATGAGTGACTTATCGCCTAAACGCTTTAAATCCATCGCTCTAAACGCATCCATGATATTTTGAATTAACGCTTCTCCTGTTTTACCTTCATGGACGATGTTTAAAAGCGTATCTTTGTAAAACCCATGGGTTTGACGTAGTTCATGCATATAGTCAATAAGCGTTTTACCTTTTTGTTTTAAATCGTTGGCTATCTCAGCGGCTAAAAGCATCGCTTGTACGGCATCTTTATCACGGACGAAATCTTTGATCACATAGCCGTAACTTTCTTCATAACCCATCACAAACGTTTCATCCGTAGCTTTCAAGGCTTCCATCTTTTCTCCGATAAATTTAAAGCCCGTCAAAGTTGATTCGACTCTTAACCCATACGACTTAGCAATGGCCGCACCAAATTCAGAAGTCACGATGGTGTTATATAAGACGCCTTTTTTGGGTAAAGCCTGGTTTGCTTTTAGCGTCTTAGCCAAATAATCGATAAAAATCGCCCCGGTCTCATTACCCGTTAAAAACTGGTATTTTCCTTGATGAAGTGCCATCAACCCTAAACGATCCCCATCTGGGTCGGTGGCTATCAAAAGGTCGGCATTGATTTTTCTTGCTACTTTTTTGGTCTCTTCAAATGCCGCTTCATTCTCAGGATTGGGCGAATCGACGGTGGTGAACTTAGGGTCAATCGTCATTTGAGAGATCACGGGTTCTACTTGATAGCCCGCTTGTTTTAACGTCATCAAACCGATTTCTCTTGTCGCCCCGTGCAAAGGGGAAAAAGCGATTTTTAGCGTTTTTTGGGCGTTTGGTTTAAGTTGAATCCCCAAAACTTCCTTGACGTATGCTTGGTCTGTTTGAGAACCGATTAAATCGACTAATCCTTGCTTAAGAGCATCATCAAAATTCATCACCTCTAAGGCAAACACGTCTTCTAAAGCTTGAAACGCTTCAATAACCTGATCAGCCAAATCTGGAACTAACTGGCACCCTTGTTCATCATACATTTTAACGCCATTATAGGCTGGTGGATTATGTGAAGCCGTAACCATAATCCCGCCAACGGCCTGATGATAACGCACCGCAAACGATAATTCCGGGGTGGGTCTTAAGGCGTCGAACAAATAACTTTTAATCCCGTATGACGAAAAAACACGACTTGCTTCTTTAGCAAACGTCGTACTTTGGTAACGGTTGTCATGCGAGATGACAACCCCTTTTTGCTTGGCTTCATCATACCGATTTAAAAGATACTTAGCGTACGCATGAATCGCGCGTCTTAAGGTATAGATATTAAGACGATTCGTCCCTGCGCCCATGATTCCACGCATGCCCCCAGTACCGAAGGCTAGGTCTTTATAAAAGGCATCTTCGATGTCTTGTTTGGACATCTGCTTGAGTTCTGCTTTGAGCGCTTCATCCATAGAAGGCTCATTTAGCCATTTTTGATACGTCTTTTGCACATTATCAACGCTCCTTAAAAAAGGCAATGGTCTAAAAAAATAAACCGTATTTACAACAGTTGTATTATAGCTTATCTGAGCTTAGTTTTCAACCGCAAGTTTGATTTTCTAAATAGCTTAAGACATTAAAAAAAACCACAATAATGTGGTTTTTCTAAGCGTTAACGCCTAAGAACTACTAATCATTGTTGCGATAAGTTTTTTGCAGGTGCGTTAAGGTTTTTAAGGTATGTTCAACATCCATGTTAGCCTGGGCATGATAGACTTGGGCCGCTTGTAAGACGCCATTAGGGGCGATAAAGAAAACCGCTTTAGCAACCTCGCCGACTTCTTCATCTAAGATGCCGTACGCTTCGGATAATTTCAAGTTGTTATCGCTAGCATGAAAATGATTCAAGGCTCCCAATGCTTGTTTTTGCCAAGCTTGATGCGCATGTAAGCTATCTTTACTCACGCCAATCAAAACCGTATTTTTCGCTTCAAACGAGGATTGAATCGCATCGAATTGTTTAATCGTATCCAACGCATCCTGGGTAAAGTTATACGGATAAAAATAAAGCACTACCCATTTTGATGCATCTAAAAACGCATCTAATTGAATCTGATCTAAACTAGATTCTTTTGCCTTAGGCATGATGGCCCTTAAGTCAAATCTCGGGGCTTGTTTGCCTACCTTAGCACCGGTTACATAAAAATCATGTTCGTATTTCATAAAAGCCTCCTTAAAGTTTAATCCTTCATGGTCTTAGCACGGGTTTAAGGGTTGACGTTATGATGGTCTAAATATGATCTAATCGGTTCTCTTAAAAGCCAAAAAACCGGTAAGATGATACTTCCCTTTAATAGGTTAAACGCCGCGAAAACGGTAAGAATGGTAACCCAATAACCAGCGTCAAACCATTCGATTCCAAACATCTGAGGGGTGACAATCGCTCTTGCCTCAGAAAGACTCATCCCTAAATATACCGGGGTGACTAAGAAGTAATTGGCGATAATCATCGCGATACTCACTACTATGATAACACATAATGAAATACTTATGCGACGTTTCAACCGCAATAAACGAATCGCTATATAAAAGCCAAACACATACATAGAAGAGGCGATAAAAGCGCTGATTTGGCCAATCGCTATGGGACCCACGGCCCCTCTAAAGAGAACATGGGCAGCGGTTTTGAAAAAGGCCACCGCAAAGGCTTCTCTCCAAGAAAATAAGAAAAACGTAATGAGGATAACCACATCGCTTAAATCGATGGCCATGACTAATACGGGAATCTCAAATAACATCAAAACCGTACCTAAGCTTGATAAAACCGCAATCGCGGTAATCCGTTGTACCGCGTTAAAGTGTTGACCCTTTAAGATTTGATGGGCTTGATTTTCCATATGTCCCTCGCATAATCTGCAATCGTACGATCGGAGGAGAAATAGCCACTCTTCGCAATATTGACCACACAAGAGCGGTACCAGGCGGTTTCATCTTTATACCACTGATTTAAGTTTTCATGCGCTTTTTGATAAGAAGCTAAATCTTTTAAAACATAGTATTGATCGCCGTTTAACAGTTTGTCTTTTACTTCCTTAAACTCTTGTTTGGAGACGCTTGAGAAAAAGCCATTGGTAAGTTGGTCAACCACGGTTTTGATTTCGTGGTTTTGATTGTATATCTCATGAGGATCATACGTATTGGCTTGATTGAGTTTCGTCACCGCTTCGCTGTCCATGCCAAAAATTTCGATATGCTCATCGCCGATTAGTTCATGAATCTCCACATTAGCCCCATCCATCGTACCAAGCGTCAAAGCGCCGTTCATCATGAACTTCATGTTGCCGGTACCTGAGGCTTCTTTGGTGGCGGTGGAGATTTGTTCAGAAATGTCCGTGGCCGGAATAATTTGTTCGGCATACGTGACGTTATAGTTTTCCACAAAGACGACTTTTAAAAGCGCGTTTGTATCGGGGTCTTGATTGACTTTCATCGCAATGGTGTTGATCAGTTTGATAATCTTTTTGGCATAGTGATAACCTGAGGCAGCCTTGGCCCCAAAGATGAAACTGTGCGGTACATAGTTTTTCTTAAAAGACGGGTCGGTTTTTAACCGGTTATATACCATCATGATATGAAGGGCATTCATCAACTGACGTTTGTATTCATGCATCCTTTTGATTTGGACATCAAAGATAGAATCAGGATCCAGTTCAATGCCTTGTTCAGCTTTAATCCGGTTAGCCAAACGCACCTTCTTGTCTTTCTTGATGGCCTTGAGTTTTTCATGGACGCGTTGATTGTCTTTTTGTTTTTCAAAGGCTTTGAGTTTTTCTAAATCTTCGACCCAGTTGCCCACGTGACTTGAGATGAGTTCGGTGAGTTCTTCGTTGATATAGGCACACCAACGACGGTGGGTAATGCCATTGGTTTTGTTGTTGAATTTATCGGGATAGAGCTGATAAAAGTCATTCATTTCATACTTGGTCAAAATATTGGTATGCAAAGCCGCAACGCCGTTAACGCTGAAAGACCCAGCAATCGCTAAGTGCGCCATCCGCACTTCATTGTCTCCGATAATGGCCATCTTGTGCATTTTGGCTTCATCTTGATATTGATCGATCAACTGTTCGCAAAAGCGCTTGTTGATCTCTTCGATGATTTGATAGATGCGTGGTAAGGTCGGTTGGATCAAAGAAATGGGCCATTTTTCCAAGGCCTCAGCCAGCAAGGTATGATTGGTGTAAGCACACGTCTTTTGGGTGATGGCCCAAGCGGCGTCCCATTCATAATGAAACTCATCTAGTAAAATCCGCATCATTTCAGGAATGATAAGGGTGGGGTGAGTATCGTTGATTTGAAAGACATGATATTGATGAAACTGTTCTAAGTTGCCGTAAGTTTCATGATGATTATAAAGAATGCTTTTAACCCCAGCGGCACTGAAGAAGTATTGTTGTTTGATACGCAAAATCTTACCCGATTCTGTGGTGTCATCGGGATACAAAAAGCCGCTGATTGAACGAATTTCGTCGTTATATTCAAAGGCGTGCATATCGCTTGGATAAAAATCGGTGGGCTCGGCATTCCACAATCTCAAATGATTGATGATGTCGTTTTTATAACCGACAATGGGCACATCGTAAGGGACCGCACGGATGCGCTCATCGGGATAATAAATAGCCCGGCCATCCTCAAAATTGACATAACCCCCAAAAGGAATGTCAATCGCTTCTTCTTCGCGTCTGATTTCCCAGACGTATTGGTCTTTAAGCCAATCATCGGGCTTTTCGATTTGGTAGCCATTTTTAATGCCTTGTTCGAAAAAACCGTATCGATAACGAATGCCGTTACCGTGTCCTGGTAAGGCCAAAGAGGCAATCGAATCTAAAAAACAAGCGGCCAAACGACCCAAGCCCCCATTACCAAGGCCCGCATCAACTTCTTGATGTTCAATCGTTTGTAAGTCTAAGCCCATGTGTTCAAAGCTTGCTTCAACGATTTGTCTTAAACCTAGGTTATGGATATTGTTGGTGATTAAACGCCCCATTAAAAACTCCATCGAGAAATAATGTAGTTGTCTGGTATCTTTTTTGGCGAGCGTTTTTTGGTGTTCGTACCATTTTTCACTGATGAACGCTTGTACCATTTCACCTAAAATATGGTATTGTTCTCTTTTTGTGCTGGTTTCGAGATCTTTTAAGAAACGGTGCTTTAAACGGGCTTTGAAGTCTTTTTCAAAGGCTTCTTTGCTTTTGAATGCATTGGTCATTGTATCTCTCCTTGCAAATTATAGGGTAGTTAAATATATTTCGAGCATTTTTTGTGCTTGCGTCTCTAAGGAATAATCACTGTGCATGGCGGTTTTTATCAGCGTATACCAATCATCTTTATGATTTTTAAAGACATCATAGGCATCGAAGAGCCTATCTTTTAAAACCCAAGGGTCATAGTGGTAAAACGTAAAGCCGTTTCCTTCTTTGCTGATGGGGTCATAATCTTGGATGGTATCCGCCAAGCCCCCAGTTTTTCTTACCAGCGGTATAGCCCCATATTTTAAAGCGATCATTTGAGCTAGGCCACAAGGCTCAACGCGCGAGGGCATCAAAAATAAATCGCAGCCTGCATAAATATAAGCAGGTTCAGTCGCATCGTACTTTAAGTTGAGTCTTACTTGATTGGGGAAAGCTTCTTCTAAGCCTTTCAAACGGTCAGTCAAGCCGTCATCACCCGTACCCAGCAAAACAAATTGAATGTCATTATGCGTTTTTAATACTTCATAAAGACTATCGATTAAAATCGGAAAGCCTTTTTGTTCGGTAATGCGAGAAACCATGCCAATCACGAAATATGACATGCCCATACTAAGGTGCATTTGTTTTTGTAAAAACAGCTTATTTTCTGTTTTAGGGGCAATATTTTGAGCCGAATACTTACTTAACAATACTGGGTCATTTTGTGGGGTATAGCGTTTTGGAAGCCCGTTTAAAACCCCATGGAAATCACGGTCTCTACGCTGCAGGGCATGGGTTAGGTTTTGACCGTAATATTCGTATTTCAGTTCATTTCGGTATGTCGGTGAGACGGTTGAAAGTTTATCGGCTTCTAAAATACCCATCTCTAAGAAATTCACTTCGCTGCGTCCCATTAAAGGTAAATTAAGCGCATTTAATATATCGACAGAAAACTGACCTTGATAATCAATGTTATGAATCGTTAATAACGTTTTAGGGGGTGTAGCTTCAAAGGTTTTTAAAAGGGCAGGCAATAAACCGACGTGCCAATCGTGCATGTGGATGAGGTTAAAGGGACCAATAATACTTAAAGCCTCTTTGATTGCCAGGGAGAAAAATGCAAACCTAAGCCCATCATCCTCATATCCATAAAGCTTATCTCTTTCAAAAAAACTAAAATGTTCAATAAACACATAACGGACTTTATTTCGCATGATTTCATACAAACGAATTTTTTCGGTTTGGCCATTGAACGTAAAGGTCGTTGATTTTAAGTAGGTATAGCTTTCGTGATACCGTTCTTTGATTTGTTTGTATAAAGGCAAAATGACGGTAATCTCAAGGCCTTTTTTGCTTAAAGCCTTAGAAAGGCCTCCAATCACATCGGCCAAGCCACCCGTTTTAATGTAAGGGTGGGCCTCAGAAGCCGCAAACAAGACTTTCATATCGCTTTGGTCGGTAATGATTTGACCCTTTTGTGTTACAAAGGGCTGTGTTGAGGTCCCTTCGATATAGGTGTTTTGTTTGACGATGACGTTTTTATCGATCACGGCGTGTTTGACAAACGCGCCTGATTCGATAACCGCATCACTCATGATGACGCTGCTAATGATGTGGGCATCTTTTTTAACGATGACATGACGGCCTATAACACTATTTTCAATCCGTCCTTCAATCAAAGACCCACTCGAAACCATCGCATTTTCGATTTTTGGTCTTTTCATATAACGTGCGGGTGGCATCGTTTTTTCTTTTGACAACACCGGACGCGAAGGTTCAAAGATGCTTTTTCTTGTCTCCGGTGTCAACATCGCCAAATTGGCTTCTAGATAGGTGATAGGATCGGTGATCTTTTTGGCATACCCATCAAAAGCGATAGTATGGGTTTTAATTTGAGTTTTTTTCGTATATACGTCATCTAAGGTTTTATAAGGAATGACATCATAGTGGTTAATATATTCTAATAACTCTTGTTTTCTGATGATAAAAACGCCTAAGCGGGTTTGGTTTTGAACCACTTCGCTAATATGGGCTTGGTGGTCAATATGTTCGCTTAAAAGCGCATTTAAATCAGCGTTCCACACCAAGTGAGCCGGCATGATGATGGCGTATGCTTGATTGCTGCGTTTAAAATATTCCAAGTGTTCGTGCATACGCTGAAAGGTCAAGATGTCTTCTGAGGGCATCATCATATTTTTAGGTGGTAAGATGAATAAGCCATCTTTGCGGCGGTCTAAATTCCAACGCTTGCCACTACCCACGTGGTCTTGTAAGGAGCGGTAATTGCCAAAAGGATAGATAGCCACATTGGTAATACCGGCATTAAAGATGTTTGATAAGGCGAAATCAATCAATCTATAACGGCCACTGAAAGGCAAAGCTCCCGGCATTCTATGTAGCGTCAATTTTTCGAAATTGCCGCGCGTTGCCGCATCGATGATCGCAAACATATTATTCATCGACATCAGCCCCTAAAGCCCAAAGCATTTCGTTGTTTACAACGGTAATTTCATCAAAGACGATATCGGTATCTTTCATGATAACCGTCCCCGGCATGACAATGACGTTTTTAAGCGTGCAATGATCACCGATTACGACGTTTTCATGAATGATTGAATCTTTGATTAGGGCGCCTAAGCCTACCTTGATGTTTGGGGCTAAAACCGAGCGTGTGATCGCCCCTAAAACAACGCATCCATCGCTGATGAGTGCATCTTTAACGGCGTTTTTTCTGCGGATGTGATGGGGCGGAAAATCGGTGGGTTTGGTGTATAACGGCAAGTGCTTTTCATCGAACAGCTTCAAATATTCTGGATGGTGTATCAAATCCATGTTGGCTTCATACAAACTCTTTATCGTTCCAACATCACGAAAATAGCCTTGATAGGTGTAGGCTTTAATCGAGTAATGCTCTTTTAGTGCCTTAGGAATAATATCTTTGCCAAAATCGAATTGTTCTTTTAATTCTTCTTTTAAAATGCGTTTTAAGGCTTCGGTTTTAAAGATATAAATCCCCATAGAAGCAAGGGTGCTTTTTGGTTCTTTGGGTTTTTCATCAAATTCGGCGACATACCCTTTTTCATCGGTTTTTAAAACGCCATAACGCGAAAGCGAATCACGGGGTTCAAAGACGCCTAAGGTAATATCGACATCACTTTCTTTATGGTTTTTAAGCATCTCGTTATAATCCATTTTATAAACATGATCGCCCGGTAGGATAAGGACATGATTTGGTTGGTGTTGATCGATAAAGCGCATATGTTGGCGAATGGCATGGGCGGTTCCTTTTTGCCAGTGCTCACCATCTGATGAGGTATAAGGCGTCAAAAACTGGATGCCTCCATCGGTGATATCCAAATCCCATGTAGCGCCATGCTCAATATAATTCATCAATGCGTGGGGTTCATATTGTGTGATGATACCTACGGTATTAATATTTGAGTTGCTTAAATTAGACAAAACAAAATCGATTAGCTTGTATTTCCCACCAAAAGTAACCGCCGGTTTGGCAGTTTGTTTGGTAATGGGGTGCAGCCTTGAACCACTGCCACCAACTAAAACCATCGCTAAGCAATCTGTTTTCATAATTAACCTCTATATTTTAATAACGTAATCGATAATGGAGGTAACAATACTTCAATTGAATGTTGAAAGTGTTTGTAGGGGTCGTTTTTGCTGTTTAAAGGGCTCCCGTTATATAGGTTTGAGCCACCATAGCTTTGATAATCGCTACCTAATATTTCCTCATAACGGCCCTCTTTTGGGACTCCAATAGGAAACTGGTGATGAACCTCGGGGGTCATATTTAGAATCACGATGATGATTTCTTGGTCATCTTTGCTTTTTCTAATGAACGATAAAACGCTATAATCGGCATTATCGGCATCGATCCATTCAAATCCCTTCGGGTCATGATCCAGTTCATAAAGGGCTTTTTCATTCTTAGATAAATAATTCATATCACGCGTAAAGCGTTGTGCGCTTTCATGCATGGGATAACTGAGCAAATGCCAATCGAGTTCCGTGTAATCTTTCCACTCATGCATCTGGGCAAATTCTTGTCCCATAAACAACAAGTTTTTCCCTGGATGGGTATGCAAATAGCCAATTAAGGTTCTATAGTTGGCAAATTTTTGCCAGTAATCGCCTGGCATCTTATCGACTAAGGTTTTTTTGCCATGTACGACTTCATCATGAGAAAACGGTAAAATATAGTTCTCGCTAAAGGCATACATTAAAGAAAACGTCAATAAGGTATGATGGTATTTACGGTGGATAGGATCTTTTTCAAAGTATTTTAGTGTATCGTTCATCCAGCCCATGTTCCATTTGTAATTAAACCCCAGTCCGCCTTGGTCCACGGGATGGGTTACTTTAGGATAGGCACTGGAGTCTTCTGCGACTAACAAGGCATTGGGGTGATAATCAAAAATCGCAGTGGACAAGCGTTTCAAAAATTCGATGGCCCCTTCATTCTCCCCTAAAGTGGTGTCTCCATGATAATAAATCATATAGGAGACCGCGTCAACTCTGAAACCGTCTACATGATAGTTTTTCATGAAATAAAGGGCACTAGAGATCAAGAAGCTACGGGTATGCCCCTTGCCTAAATCAAAGTTGGCCGTTCCCCATTCGACGTTTTCGCGTCGGTGTTCATCTTCATATTCAAAAAGCGGGGTTCCATCGAAAAAGTATAAACCGTGGGCATCTTTACAAAAATGGCCAGGTACCCAGTCCAAAAGCACTTTGATATCCGCTTGGTGACACTGATCGACAAAATATTTAAAGTCATCAATCGTACCATAGCGTGAGGTCAAACTATAAAAGCCTGTCCCTTGGTATCCCCAAGATCCATCAAACGGATGTTCAATCAAGGGCAAGATTTCGATATGGGTAAAATGATTTTCTTTTAAATAAGGAATCAATAAGTCTACCAAATCGGCATAGGTATGAAAATCGCCATTCGGCTTTTGCATCCATGTACCCAAATGAACTTCATAAATATTCATCGGCCCTTGGTAAGGTTTTTCGGTTTTTCTTTTTTTCATATAGGCATGGTCTTGCCACGTATAAAGCTCAGAATCAGTGACGATACTGACGGTATCGGGTCTTAAAGCACTGTAGCTCGCAAATGGATCACTTTTATAGATGCCTTGATTATCGTGGGTCAAAAGATGATATTTATAAGGCATCCGTGATAAGTTTTCTTCAATGACTATAGAAAAAATGCCCCGGTCATCGAGTTTTTTTAATGGGTGTTTGTGAATATCGTAGTCGTTAAAAGGGCCAATCACAGAAACCGTTTTGGCGTTGGGCGCAAAAACGGTGAACCGCGTGCCTTTTATATCACCCGATTCTTTGATGAGGTGAGAACCAAAAAATTCACCGGCATTAATCAAAGTGCCATTGAATAAGTGATAAATAGTCTCATCGTTAATATGATACATGTCATCCCCGCCTTTAAGATAATTTAGATTTAATCAAATCGTAGGCAAAACCCTCATTAAGTAGTTTTTTTATCAATTTTTGTTTTTCCTTATAGTCGTTTAATGGGTATTGTGATTTTAAGCGCAGCAACCTTTTTTCTAATAACGCGGCTTCATCTGCCTTGGTGGAAGCGAGTTTGGCTTCGATTAGAGGCATAAAGTAATCGGGATTAAATCCCTTGTTATAAAGATAGCGCGATAACTTTTCACGCCATTTTTTTTGTGTCATCTCTTGAGATTGCCTTAATTGCTTATCGATTAGGTGTGCAATTTTATCTTTTTCAATGGCTTCTTCATAGGCGCTAAGTTCACTTAATACCAAGGCTTCTTCATACCCATCGCGCAACAGTTTATCTAAGATATATTTAGGGCCCTTATCGCCATATTCAATCATCTCGTTAATATAGCGTTTCAGCGCCTTTTCTTCATCGAGATACCCATGGGCTTCAAGCGATTCAACCACTTGATTGGTTACCGTTGTTGAATAGGTTTTTAAACTATCTTTTAAGCCTTTTTTGGATAGTTCTTGTTTGGCGAGTTGATCTAAGGCTTTTTGCATGGCGCGATGATAAGTATCATCGGTCTTTATCTTTTTAAGCGTTTTTGCATCGAGGTTAGGCTTTTGTAATAAGCTGTGTTTTAAGACGGTATCTTGATGTAGATAAAGCGCATCGCCTTGCATTAATTCCACTTTGTATTCATGCTTTTTAACGGGTTTAACCGATAAGATCTTATTCATCGAAATAAGCCTTGGCCGCTTGGAATTGTAAATCGTTTGCCAAATCGTTTCGATAAGCGATTAGCGCATCGCTAAGCGCGCGGGCCGTTTGAGCATCAATGACGCCACTTACGTCTAAGTCATAATCGGCTTGAAACGCTTCTACCGCCGCTTTCGTGTCTTGATCAAAATAGGTATCTTCACGAATCTCACCATACCCAATCGCATTGAGGATTTTTTGGGCTGAACCAATGCGCATATCCACTTGGTCGTAAGTTAAAGTTTCATCGTCACTAAGGAAAATATTTTGAGTTTGGAAATAGTGATTTTGCGCGACTTCGATACTTGGCATCACGCTTTTATAATCGCCACCGTCTTGGTTGATCCAATCGTTATTGGGACTTAACCAAATACCCGTTGAGATGTGGAGTTCATCATCCCCAATACTTCTGGGTGAATGCGAAGTTTGCATGGTCCCTTTACCAAATGACGGCATACCTAAGACGTCAAAACCGCCTTTTTGCATCATGGCAATCGCAAAGACTTCTGAGGCTGAAGCACTATGTTCGTTGATCAACGTTAAAATATCGTAATCTTTGATTTCATTGCCTGTGGCTTCATAATCATCGCGGTAAAAGTTTCCATTGCGATAACTTTCTGTGGATAAAAGCGGTTTTTCACCACTGGCTAAAAACGTATCCAACATTTGTAAAACGGTATCCAAACGCCCACCGCTATTGTTTCTTAAATCGATGATTAAGCCTTCGATGTTGTGGTTGTTTTCTAAGTCCGTTAAGGCCGATTCAAAAATATCAAACGTATCGACCCCAAAGGTATTGACTTGAATAAAACCAACCGTTTTATCGTCAATCGTGAGCGCTTCATACTCAACGGTAGGGTTGGGAATTTCTTCGCGGGTCATGGTAATAAAGACCGTATCGCTTACCCCACTGCGTTTGACACCGATTTCTACATCGGTACCTTCTTCACCACCAACAGCCCCTAAGGTTTCGATAAAGCTTTTATCGGAATAGTCTTCGCCATCGACATGGGTAACGATATCCCCCGGTAAAAGACCACCGCGTTCTGCAGGGGAATCTGGCCATACGCGAATAACCAACAAGTTTTCATTGACGTTTTCAACCGTGACACCAACGCCGACAAAGCTTTCGCCCAAACTCGATTGGTATTGTTCGTACTCTGCTTGTGAAAAATAGCGTGAATAAGGGTCTTCAAGGGCATCAAACAAGCCTTGAATCGCCCCATCCCAAAGCGTTTCTTGATCGGGTTGCTTATAGTGATTTTGTTCCAAATGTCTTAAGATATCTTCAAACTTACTTTGTTGTGAGCGGTCCATTTCATGATCGTTAAACAGCTCACACGCAGATAGTGAAAGCAGTAAAACCACCAATAACAAGCCTTTGATGAGTTTTTGCATCGTTATTCATCCTCCCAATGATGTGTGAAGTCTCCTTGTATTTCGGTGGCGGGTGAGGCAAACACAAAGGCATCTGGGTCGTTTGCGGCGATTATATTTCTAATCGCGTAATACTCATCCCGCGTAATGACACTTAAAATCAAGGTTTTTTTATCTTTGGTATAGCCACCCTCCGCAGGGACCAATGATACGCCCCGGTGGATGGTTTGATAGATTAAATCTTTAATGGTTTCGGGTTTATCGGTAATGATATGCACGGCCTTTAAGGAATTGGACCCAACCACGACGACATCAGCGAATTTGCCGCTGATCACCATGACCAAAAGCGCATAAAGCCCCGTGGAAATACCACGCTCAGCATAAAAGGCGATGACACCGGCCAAAATAATGACGCCATCAACCAAATAAAGGGAGACGCTTAAAGGCAGTTTTAATCGGCGGTGTAAAATCTTGATGGGGATATCCGTCCCCCCACTTGTACCCCCATATTTAATGACGATGCCAAAGCCAATCCCGAGTAAGAAGCCCCCGAAAGTCGTATATAACAAAAAGTCCCCCGGCATATCCAAAAAAGGACTGAACGTTTCTAAAATAAACAAAAAGAGCGGAAACATCAAAGAACCATAAATACTTCTATAAAAGCTTTTAAAGCCTAAAAACACCCAGCCTAAACCAAGCAATAACACGTTTAGGACAAAGACGACCAAAGAAACCCGTATCGCTAGCAACTCGGAAAAAAGCACCCCAACCCCGCTTACACCACCGATGACTAAGGCGGGGGGCATAATGAAGTAATAAAATCCTGCAACCATGATAAAGATACCTAGGCTTATCATGAAATATCGTTTGATGAAGGTCATTTTTTTCAAGGTGATTTTCATGATTTACCCTCCTGCATACGCCACTTGAAAAAAGCGTGAATAAAGGGGTCTAAATCGCCATCCAATACGGCCTCAACTTGTGAGGTTTCATGGGCCGTCCGGTGGTCTTTTACCATGTTATAAGGATGCATCACATAAGAGCGAATCTGAGAGCCAAAGGCGTTGGCATCTGAGCTTTTTAACTCACTTAAGGTTTCGTGTTGCTTTTCTAGTTCCTTTTGATAGAGTTTTCCTTTTAAAATTTGCATGGCTTGTTCGCGGTTTTGAAGTTGAGACCGTTCGTTTTGACACGTCACCACAATGCCGCTAGGCTTATGGGTAATCCGTACGGCTGAATCGGTCGTATTGACGCTTTGTCCTCCAGCCCCGCTGCTTCGGTAGGTATCGATTTTTAAATCTTGGTCATTGAGGTTAATATCGATGGTATCGTCAATTTGGGGAACCACGTTAACTGAGGCAAATGAGGTGTGTCTTCTACCTGAGGCATCAAAGGGTGAAATTCTAACCAAACGGTGCACGCCGTTTTCCGCTTTTAAAAGCCCATAAGCATAAGCGCCTTTAATCGAGACGGTGGCACTTTTTAATCCGGCTTCATTGCCGTCTTGATAATCGATCACTTCATGGTTAAAGCCCTTTTTTTCTGCGTAACGGCGAAAAGCGCGGTAAAGCATCAAGGCCCAATCTTGTGATTCAGTCCCCCCAGCGCCGGGATGAAACTCGATAATGGCATCTAGGGTATCGTAGTCTTCACTCAAGAAAAGCATGGTTTCTAAGCTTTCCAGCTGTGCTTTACTCTCCTCGATCAATGGCTCGATATCCGGTGCTTCCTCACCAATTTCGAGTAGTTCTAAGGCGAGTTCGATATCTTCGATTTGATCGGCAAACTGAAGATAACTCGCATGCCGGTTTTTGAGCGCTTTTAGTTCTTTAATCGTTTTTTGAGCGTGTTTATGATCGTCCCAAAAGGCATTGTCATACGTTTTTTTCTCCAGGTTTTCAATCGTTATTTTAAGCTCATCAACATCCAAAAGCCGCGCGATTTCTTCGCGCTGCTTTTTAAAATGTTGTAAGGTTTGTTTTATCTCATGTATTTCCATAACATCACCACTTTTTTGATGTCACACCTAGGGGATTTAACGGCCGTGACAATGCTTGTATTTTTTGCCGCTGCCACAAGGACAAGGATCGTTGCGTCCGACTTTTTTCTCCCGGCGAATGGGTTGGCGTTTTTTGGTTTCTTCTTTGCCTGATGTGGCTTTGGTCGGTTTGGCGACTTGCACGCGTTTTAGATTATCTCTAATTTGGGCACGCAAGATATAGCGCGTCATATCTTCTTCAATGGCCGCAATCATGTCTTCAAACAGTTGGTAGCCAACTTCTTGGTATTCACGCAAGGGGTTTTGTTGGCCGTAAGACCTAAGGCCGATACTTTGTCTTAGTTCGCTCATCTGGTCAATGTGTTTGACCCAATAAGTATCGACCACACGTAAGGTCACAACCTTTAAAAACTCGTTAAACTTCTCATCGCCAAACTTTTCTTTTTTGCCTTCAAAGTCTTTCATCGCTAAGTCTTTGAGGGTGGATTTTGTTTGTTCGGGGTCTTGAGTTAAGTGTGATTTTTCTAAACTGCTTTCTTTAAAAAGATTGGTTTTTAAGAATTCATAAAGCGTATCTACGTTTAAGGATGCTTCTTTTTTCTCATAGTTGGTATGGGCGCCAACAATACGTTCAATATGTCTTAAAACGATATCTCTAACCATCGTGACAATCGATTCATTAAGCAACACATCACGGCGCTGTTGGTAGATGACTTCACGTTGCTTACGCAAGACTTCATCGTATTGCAAAACGGTTTTACGGCGGTCATAGTTATTGCCCTCAATTTGTTTTTGGGCGCGTTTGACAAAACGCGAGAATACTTTGAAATCAAGCGGTTCGCCGCTGCCGCCGCTAAAGCGTTCTAAGTTGCGTTTAAAACGTTCTCCTCCGAAGCGACGGATTAATTCATCATCGCCCGATAAAAAGAATTTTGAGTAACCGGGGTCTCCTTGTCTACCACTACGTCCGCGCAGCTGATTATCGATGCGTCTGGATTCGTGGCGTTCGGTCCCAATGACGGCTAAGCCGCCCAGTTCTACCACCCCAGGTCCTAGCTTAATATCGGTGCCTCGACCGGCCATGTTGGTGGCGATGGTGACAGAGCCCTTATAGCCAGCTGTCTCGATGATTTCAGCTTCGCGTTCGTGGTTTTTGGCGTTTAAGACGTCGTGTTTAACGCCTCTTCGTTTTAATAATTTTGAAAGCTTTTCACTGGATTCAATCGCAATGGTCCCAATCAAAAGGGGTTGGCCTTTTTTATGGCGGGTTTGTATCTCATTGGCTAACGCCTTATATTTGGATTCCATATCCGGGTATATGACATCGTTATCATCGATACGAATGACGGGTTCATTGGTAGGTATCTCAATAACGAGCATGTTATAGATGTTTTGGAATTCTTCTTCCTCTGTCTTAGCGGTCCCGGTCATGCCTGAGAGTTTTTCATACATGCGGAAGAAATTTTGGAAGGTAATCGTGGCCATCGTGGTCGTTTCTTTTTTAATCTCTACGTTTTCTTTGGCTTCTAAGGCTTGGTGTACGCCCTCAGAAAACTGACGACCCGGCATCATCCGGCCCGTGAACTGATCGACGATAATGACGGCGTTATCCTGTACCACATAATCGACGTCGCGTTCCATCGTGTAATTCGCTTTAATCGCGTTATTGATATGATGCAAAAGCGTGACGTGGTCTAAGTCATATAAGTTTTCAACGCCAAAATAGCGTTCTGCTTTTTTGATGCCTGGAGAATCTAGGGTCACGGATTTGGATTTGATATCGATATCGTAATCATCTTCGTTTAAGGTTTTGGCAAAACTATCGGCTTGTTGGTACAAATTTTGCGTTTGTTTTGCGCCTCCTGAGATAATTAGCGGGGTTCTAGCCTCATCGATTAAAATCGAGTCAACCTCATCAATAATCGCAAAATTAAGCGGTCTTTGAACCATATCTTCTTTATAAATCACCATGTGGTCACGCAAATAATCAAAGCCCAGTTCGTTGTTGGTGGAATACAGTATATCACATTGATAGGCTTCTTTTTTTTCTTGTTTGCTCATGTCGCGCTTATTGAGTCCTACATCCATGCCTAAAAAACGAAAGATATCACCGATTTCACCTTCCGCTTCACGGGCTGCTAGGTATTCGTTTACGGTCACGATATGCACGCCTTTACCGCTCAAGGCATTTAAATAAGCGGGCATGACGGCGGTCAAGGTTTTCCCTTCCCCCGTTTTCATCTCGGCAATGTTGCCTTGATGGATGACGCGTGCGCCCATGACTTGCACTTTAAAAGGGGTCATGCCAGTCACTCTTGTGGAAGCTTCACGCACCATGGCATAGACCTCGGTCTCCAAATCATCTAAAGCGACTTTTTCTTCTTGGACTAACGCTTTTAAACGTTTCGTTTCGTTTTTAAAATCTTCATCGTTGAATGCTTTGTATTTATCTTCAAGCGCCAAAACTTGATCGGCAAAATGATTAAGGGGCTTTTGCGCGCGGCGACTTGGGTCGAATATTTTTTTAAGCATCTATATCACCTCAAATATCATAAATATAATAACACAAACCCCTGCGTTTAAAAAGTTAAAACCCATGGGTATTAGACAAAAAAAATGCGCGTTAGACGCGCATTTTAACCTATGTGGTTTCAATGACGGCGTAATCGCCATCGTTTCTTAAATATAGCACATGGACGTTTTTGGATTCGCTATCGCGATAAATGTAAAAATCGTGATCGAGCATTTCCATGGCTGTAATGGCTTCTTCTGAGGTCATTTCCTCTAATTCTATGGTTTTTTTCTTCACCGGAGTACCGACTAATTCGCGTTCTAAGGCTTCTAAGTCGATATCTTCATTGAATAAATCAGCGACGCCTTCTCTTTTTCTTAAAGAACGGTTTATTTTCGTTTTATTTTTACGAATCTGACTTTCTAGTTTGTCAATGGCAAGGTCGATTGCGGCATACATGTCTTCTTCACCGACTTCAGCGCGCATCGTATAAAACTTGGTGGGAATCGTAACCTCTACTTTATGGTGGTCTTTGTAGGTCTTACAAACCATCACCGCATCGAGTTCCTCTTTAAAGTATCGTTCCAGTTTGGAGAGCTTGTCATGGGCGTAATTTTCAATTGCTTTGGTAACTTTAAAATTGTTTTTGCCTCTAACTTCCAAGAACATGTCCATCATCTCCTTTGTAAATTATATACGTATTATAACATAAATTTTTTAGTTTTGTTTTAAAAAGAATTGGCAATTACTCATTGTAACATCTCTTCGATTTCATCGAGCGTTAAACGACGATAAGTATAAATTCTTAGAGGTTTAAACAAAGCGGTTAAAAGGGGCCAAGCTTGTTTGTCTATCGGGGAGGGGTCATGAATAATAATCCCCGTTTTAGTCTTTTCAATATGGTGCATCATCAAATAAAACAAAGCAGGGTGTTTTTTGGCTTCAAAACTATGGACGATTAACTCGTTATCATCCAAAGGCAAGACGCTATCTTTCAAGGGCAATTCTAAAAACAATTCACACCCTTGACAAACTTCTTGATAGACAAACAGCGTCTCAAATGATTGCAATGGTTTGAATGGTTGATGACAAATTCGGCATCTTTTCATAAAAATCGCACCTTTCACCACAATGATTGGCAAAAGGTGCGTATTTTACTTATTAGTATTCCAATGGTTTGATACGGCCTTCTAAGTAGGCACGCATATTGAAAGCCAAAGCTTCTAGTTCGTTTTCACCTGGATAAATGGTGATATCGCCCAGATGCTCAAGCATGTCAATCAAAGGCATGATGATATCTTGATTGTATGCCAACCCACCCGTTAGGATAATGGCGTCTAATTGGCCTTTGGTCAAGGCGTGTAAAGCCCCGATTTCCTTGGCGATTTGGTAAACCATCGCATCGACGACTTTACGGGCTTCGACGCGGCCTGAGGCAAGCATATCCGAGACTTCTTCGGCGTCTTTGGTATTTAGGTATGAAAACATACCGCCATATTTACGCACGAATTTCATGACTTCGTCTTTGGTCTGGCCGCCATAACAAAGCTCAACAACCCCATTGACCGGCAAAGATCCGGGTCTTTCAGGACTCATGGGGCCATCGCCATCTAAGGCGTTATTGACATCGACGACCTTGCCTAGTTTATGATACCCAACAGATACCCCACCCCCAAGATGAGCCACAATCAAGTGCAACTCTTCATAAGGAATGTTAACTTCTTCCGCGTATTTTCTCGCGACGGCCTTTTGATTCAAAGCATGAAATAAGCTGCGTCTGGTTACGCCGTTTAAACCAGAAAATTTAGCGACTTCGTCCATTTCATCGACGACCACAGGGTCAGCGATATACGCTTCTTTACCGATGCTTTTGGCTAGCGCACGGGCGATCAAGCCGCCAAGATTTGAGGCGTGTTCACCGTGGGCATTTTCTTTTAGTTCTTGGATCATCTTTTCATTGACGCGATAAAGGCCGCTGCTTAAAGGACGGAGTAAGCCCCCTCTACCAATGAAGCCATCGATACTTTTGATATCGATATCGTATTCTTTTAAAAACGATTCTATAAGCGCTTGGCGATAAGGTAATTGTTCAACAAGGTTGTCAAATTGTAACATTTTGGCATCATCGTGTTTGATGGTTGCCTTAGCAATGCGTTTTTGTTTTTGAAAGACCGCAACCTTGGTGCTGGTGGAACCAGGATTTACCGTTAGGATTCTCAAAGAGAATCACTCCTTCCTACTTGCCAGCCGCCGCCATTCCAGCTTGTAGTGCTTGTTTGTTCAAATCGATCAGCTTGGCTTTATCCCCTGTAAAAATCTTTTCGAAAACTTTGTGAATCGCGCTTTCATCAAATATCTTAGTCGCCCCGAGATAAGCCCCTAAAATAACCATATTGGCAACTTTGATATTGCCTAGGTCAATGGCGGTTTGAGAAGCATCAATCTCAATGACGTTAATATCGTCTCTAAAGGTAGCCTCTTTGATAAGGCTCTTATTGGAAATAAGTAAGCCACCGGGTTTAATCTTGTCTTGAAATTTGTTCAAAGAAGGCTCGTTTAAAGCCACAAGCGTATGTGGATGGGTGACGACTGGCGCATGGATCGAATCTTTAGAAATCGTCACCGAACAATTCGCCGTGCCGCCTCTGGTCTCAGGACCATAAGATGGAATCCAAACCGTGTTTAACGCTTCTTCATTGGCGGCATAAGAAAGAATTTGTCCCATGAGCATGACGCCTTGTCCGCCGAAACCAGCGATGATGACTTTTTCTTCTTTTTTCATAACTCACCATCCTTTGTTGCATCTTTATAAACCCCTAAGGGGAAATAGGGAATCATATTTTCTACAGCCCAATTCAATGAATCATTAGGATTGATACCCCAGTTAACGGGGCACGTAGAGATAAATTCTATCATTGAGAAGCCTTGCTTTTTCGTTTGCACATCAAAGGCTTTCTCAAGAGCTTTTTTCGCTTTGCGAATATGTTTGGGGTCATGGACGCTAACGCGTTCCAAATAAGTTGCACCGGGTACGCTTTGAAGCATTTCACACATGCGCAGCGGCTCACCCGTTCCTTCTTTTTTGCGTCCCGTTGGAGAGGTCGACGTTTTTTGATCAAGCAATGTCGTAGGTGCCATTTGTCCGCCCGTCATGCCATAGATGGCGTTGTTGACGAAAATGACGGTAATGTTTTCACCACGGTGCGCTGCATGAACGACTTCTGCTAAACCGATAGACGCCAAATCGCCATCGCCTTGATACGTAAATACCGTATGTTCAGGACGAACGCGTTTGATACCCGTGGCCACCGCAGGCGCTCTACCATGAGCGGCTTGTTGCATATCACAGTTGAAAAATTCATAGCTCATGACGCTACAACCAACGCTAGCTACGCCGATGGCTTCTTCGATCAAGTTTTTTTCTGACATCACTTCTGCGGCCAATTTATGAATGATACCATGGGTGCATCCTGGACAATACGTTAAATCACGGTCAGTTAAACCTGAGGTTGGATTGTATACCGTTTTGGTTTTCATTGCATTGCCCCCTCAATCATGTCTTTTACCTTATTAACAATTTCTTCACTATCGGGTACCACGCCACCCGCGCGACCATAAAAGTCTAGCTGATAACGGCCTTGATTTACAATTTTTACGTCTTGTAGCATTTGGCCTAAAGACATCTCTAAGGTTAGTAAAGTCTCTACGCTTTTTGGCAAGGCTTCAAACGCTTTAGCGGGGAATGGATTGACACAAATCGGGCGAATCATACCCACTTCAATACCTTCTGCTTTTAAGCTTTGAATCGCGCTTCTAGCGATTCTGGCCATGGAGCCATACGCGACGAAAACGATCTTTGGGTCTTTTTCCATGTTGATTAGCTCATATTGTTGTTCGTTTTCTTCCATCTCATCGTATTTCGCTTTGAGTCTTAGGTTGTGTTTTTCTAACTCATAAGGATCGAGGTGCAAGGAAACAATC
Organism: uncultured Candidatus Izemoplasmatales bacterium; assembly: GCA_964501415.1. GTDB lineage: Bacteria > Bacillota_I > Bacilli_A > Izemoplasmatales > Izemoplasmataceae > B1SED10-225. The sequence goes on along the minus strand of CAZCSL010000001.1, from coordinate 136,732 downwards.
TTATTGCGTTCGCCTCTTTTTCCTGCCTCGCCGGTTGCAGCCCAAGTCTTTTTGGGACTTTTCTTTTCTTCTACATCCATATCCAAATCAACGGGTTCCATCATTTGACCGATGAGCCCATCGACGGCAATGATGACTGGATTACGGTAATAATCTGCCAAAGAAAAGGCGCGTTTGACGATGTTGACGGTCTCTTGCAACGTCTCTGGGGCGTAAGCCAATAAACGATAATCGCCGTTACCGCCACCTCTAGTAATTTGATTGTAGTCGCCTTGGGAAGGTTGAATACCGCCTAGACCCGGTCCACCACGCATGACGTTGATGATGACGGCTGGCAGTTCACTTCCGACTAGATAACTGATGCCTTCTTGTTTTAAAGCGATGCCTGGTGAGGAAGAAGATGTCAATACTCTGGCCCCACTGCCTGCAGCACCATACACCATATTGATGGCGGCGACTTCGCTTTCTGCTTGGACGAAGATACGGTTGTTTTGTTCCATATGATAACTCAAATATTCAGGAATTTCATTTTGCGGGGTGATCGGATACCCGAAAAAGGCATCACACCCACCTTTGATCGCTGCTAGAGCCATCGCTTCGTTGCCTTTCATTAGAACTTTTGCCACAATTTGCCTCCTTTAATCCTTGATGTAACGCTCGACGGTAATTACTGAATCCGGACAAATCATCGCACAAAATGAACACGCGATACATTTGTCTTGATCGGTAACCATCAATGGCGTATAACCTTTTTTATTGGTTCTAGATGTATCTAATTTTAAAATATTGACCGGACATTGATAAACACAAAGGTTGCACCCTTTACATTTATCTTCTGCAATAAGTATTCTGCCTTTAGCTGCCATAGTTGCCTCCTATAACCATTTTTTTGCTAAGTAACGTGTTAAACGTTTGTTTTGTCCTTCAAAAGTGCGATTCGTTTCGATGCTTTCTTCAATGAAGGTATAACGAATGGGAAGATTTAATGCCTCAGACACGCTTTTGACCACCGCTTCTCCCGCTTCGATGTGGGCGCTGGTGGTTTCTTGCATCAAGTTGCTGTTGTTAATCAGCCCCGTTACTTTGACTTGGGCGAACGTTTCTAGTGTCTTGATGACATCGATGATTTGTTTTTTTGTAGCCGTTTCCATACGAAAAATATTGATGACTACCAAAAAATCAATATCCTTGGGGTCTATGTACTTGTGGTATTGCATCAGTAATTTTGCCCCAGCATGCGTGCCTGCCAAATCATATATAGCCGTTATATTGGGGTCATAAAAAGGACGACTCCCTTTCGGAGATATGAAAGGGAGGTCACTTCCTAAAGATTTTTCAATCGTAGATTCAACGAGACTAACGCCGTTTTTTTCCAAAAGTTCATGCATGCTGCGAGATCTGAAATAAGGGTTGACGATATCCAAATCCACAAGCATGTTCACGTTTTGTTCAAGGGCAAGATTAATGGCAATTTCACTCTTACCACTGCCATAGTGTCCCGTTAAAATTTGAATTCTTTTCATCAACGCTTAACGTAATTTGCACGCATGTTGTTGATGGTTTCAATGCGACGCTTCGCAAAAGCTTTGGCAGCCGCTTGAGTATGAATATCTTCTTCTTTTGCAATCTTATAGATATCGGTGAGACGATCATTGATCTTTTCGATGTCTCTGTATGCAGCGGTTTCGCTATAGCCTTTAATCTCATGATAAACATTGATTAAACCCCCTGCATTAATAACGAAGTCCGGTGCGTATAGAATGCCTTTATCCTTTAAACGCTGGCCATGTTTTTCTTCATCTTCAAGTTGGTTGTTAGCCGTACCCGCAACGATGGAACATTTTAATTGCTCAATGGTCTTATCATTGATTGCAGCACCGAGTGCACATGGCGCATAAACATCAACATCTAAACCATAGACATCATCAGGTGCGACAAATTCAACTTTAGGATATTTTTCTTGAATTTTCTTGATGTGCTTTTCATTGATTTCACTGAAATAAACTTTTTTCGCGCCAGCTTCTAATAGATAACCAATTAAGAAGTCACCCGTTTGCCCAGCGCCTTGTACCACAAAGGTACGCTCAGTCATATCATCGCTGCCAAAGACTTCTTTTAAGCTAGCCCGAATACCGTGGAAAGCCCCTTTGGCTGTAGCGGGTGATGGATTGCCACTTTTACCTGGCAGACCAACGACGTGATCGGTTTCCATATTGACAAAATCCATGTCTTTAGTTGAGGTATTGACATCCTCAGCCGTGATATAACGCCCATTAAGCGTTTGAACATAACGACCTAAAGCACGGAAATAAGCTTCACTCTTCACTTTATCGGCATCGCCGATTAAAACGGTCTTACCGCCACCTAAGTTCAAACCAGCAGCCGCTGCTTTATAAGTCATGCCGCGTGCTAGACGCAATACATCTAAAGTCGCGTCATCTTCATTTTCATAATCCCAAAGTCTGGTGCCACCAAGGGCTGGACCAAGCGTGGTATTATGCACACAAGTGATGCCTCTTAGGCCTGTGGTCTTGTCATAGAAGAACACCAATTGTTCGTATCCATGCTTTTCCATATACTCGAATTTTTTCATAAAAAAAGCCTCCCTATATTTGTTTACACTCATAATTTAAACGCCATCATCATGAAAGCGTTTTTACATGTTGGATTATATCACGTTTTATCGATAGTTTCAACGTAAATCACAAAAAATTTGTATTATAGAAATTTTATAATATGTAAAAAATAACCCTCAAAAAGAGGGTTATTTAACAACGATATTGACTAGCTTATTAGGGACGACAATGACCTTGATTATTTGCTTGCCTTGCGTGAATGATTGAATCTTTTCACTTTCTAGGGCGCGTTTTTCTAACTCGGCCTTTTCGGTCTTTTTATCGACTTCGATTTTGTCTCGCACTTTACCGTTAACCGATAAGACGATAGTCATCGTTTGCGATTGCATCAAGCTAGGATCGGCTTTAGGGAATGGAGCGAACATCAACGGCGCATCAAAGCCCAGTTTTTCATTGATTTCTTCGGCAATATGGGGCGCAAAGGGATTTAATAATTTTAAGAATGTTTGTAAAGTCTCTTTGCTTAAGCCCGTTTTGGTCGCTTCATTGACAAATGTCATCAACTTAGAAATGGCGGTATTAAACTTGGTCGCTTCAACATCTTTGTGCACCCCATCGATCGTTTGATGTAAAAGTGCGATTAAAGCTTGTTCATCACTTGTTTTAAGATGGTCTTGCAAGCGCCAAACTTTATCTAAGAAACGCCGCGCGCCTTTGACGCCGGATTCACTCCATGGGGTGGCTTGTTCATAATCACCGATAAACAAGATATAAAGCCTTAAGGTATCGGCCCCATAAGCTTCGATGGTGTCCATCGGGTTGACGACGTTGCCTTTAGATTTGCTCATCTTATCGCCATCAGGCCCCAAAATCAAGCCTTGAGCAGAGCGTTTCTTATAAGGTTCTTTGGTCGGCACGACGCCGATATCGTACAAGAATTGATGCCAAAAGCGTGAATAAATGACGTGTCTTGTGACGTGTTCCATGCCACCGTTATACCAATCTACCGGCAAATAGTATTCTAGTTTTTGGTAGTTGGCTAAGGCCTTATCGTTTTTAGGGTCAATATATCTTAAGAAATACCAGCTGGACCCTGCCCATTGTGGCATCGTATCGGTTTCGCGTTTGGCCTTCTCACCACACTTAGGACACGTGGTATGTACAAAGCTTTCAATCGAAGCCAAAGGACTCTCTCCATCACTAGCGGGCGCAAAATCTTTAATTTTAGGCAAAGTTACAGGCAAATCCGCCTCATCCACGGGCACCATCCCACATGATGCGCAGTGAACAATAGGGATCGGCTCACCCCAATAGCGTTGACGGTTAAAGGCCCAATCTTTCATTTTAAAGTTGACGGTTTTCTCACCAAGTTCATGTTCTTCTAAATAATCGTTCATGGTTTTAATCGCGTCTTTAACTTCAAGGCCGTTTAAGAATCCGCTGTTAATCAGCTTACCACTTTCGGTATCGGTGTAAGCTTCTTTTTCAAGGTTTCCACCCTGAATGACTTCGCGAATGGTTAAATCATGTTTTTTTGCAAACGCATAATCGCGCTCATCATGACCGGGTACCGCCATAATCGCCCCCGTTCCATAACCCATCATGACATAATCGGCCACATAGATGGGCATCGTTTCACCGCTTAAGGGATTTTTGGCACTCAACCCCTCAATTTTAATACCGGTTTTGTCTTTATTGACTTCGGTGCGTTCAAACTCCGTCTTTTGTTTGGCAGCTTCTTGGTAGGTTTTCAAGGCAGCGATGTTTTGGATTTTATCCGCTTGTTTTAAAAGCAAGGGATGTTCTGGGGCTAAGACCATAAACGTCGCGCCATACACGGTATCAGAACGGGTAGTAAAGACTTCTATAACATCGTTGGTTTCGTTTAAGTTAAAGCGGATGGTGGCGCCTTCGCTTTTGCCGATCCAGTTTTCTTGTTCGGTCTTGATTCTCGGTAGCGTCTGTAAATCTTTTAACCCTTCTAACAAGCGGTCTGCGTAGGCGGTGATTTTTAAAAACCACACGTCTTTTTCTTTTTGTACAACCGACTCACCACAACGATCACATTTCCCACCTTGCGACTCTTCGTTCGATAAGACGACTTGACAAGAAGGACAGTAATTGACGGTGGTTTTGGCACGGTAAGCTAAGTTATGCTTAAAGAGCTGTAAAAAGATCCATTGCGTCCATTTATAATAATCGGGGTCGGTCGTATCGACAAGACGAGAAAAATCAAAGCTGAAGCCCGCTCTTTTTAATTGGTTGGTAAAGATTTCGATGTTGTTGTCGGTGATGGTGCGAGGATGAATTTTTTCTTTCATCGCATAGTTTTCTGTCGGCAGACCAAACGCGTCAAAGCCGATAGGAAATAAGACATTATAGCCTTCCATGCGTCTTTTTCTAGCGATGATTTCTAAGGATGTATAGGCGCGAATATGGCCTACATGCATCCCGCTGCCTGAGGGGTAAGGAAATTCAACTAAGGCATAGTATTTCGGTTTTTCACTAAAATCGATGGCTTTGAAAGCGTCACTTTCATACCACTGTTTTTGCCATTTTTTCTCAATGGCGTGGGGATTGTATTTCATCATAATCACTCCTTATGATTCTGCTTGGGCACAAGAAAATAAAAATCGCCCCTAAAAAAGGACGATGTTTAACCGCGGTACCACCTTAATTCAAAAGCACTCAAAGCCTTAACGCAGCTAACGGCCCTAGGGCAACTCGATAGATGAGTTCACAAGCATTCGTTCTTGGTTCGCAGCCCCACCAAGTCTCTTTAAACGAATGGTTTGCTAATAGTCTATGTCATCGTCTTTATGATAATTCATATTAGCACACGCCAAAAGAATAATCAAGATTTATAAATGCGTCTTTGAATTTCAAAAGCCAAACGAGAGGTTTGTCTAAAGGCTATAAACAGCAATATCAAAAACACAAAGATATTAAACAACACTAAGTTATAAAACGCCAAAACGACATAGGCAAGCGTTGAAGCATAAGCAATCATCGCAAACATTTGCTTAAAAGGGACCTTAGACAGCTGGCGCTGGACTAAAAAGCTATTGAGTAAGACAAACACCAATATCAACAACATCCCACTGAAAAATTCAACGATAAAACGCGAAAGCGAAATCATCACTCTAAAAATGCCGAGTTCTTCAGATACGGTTTCAAAAATCGCATCATAAAAAGCGGCCTTTTCAGCTTCCCCTTCAGGGTTAAAGCTGATATTATGAATGCTCTGATGTAGCTGGTCAATCGGTTGAACCAACAGCGTTCTATCCACAAACAACTGGTCCAAAGCAACATAGACTTGATCTTCAAAAAAGACGATATGATGACCTTCGTAATTATCTTTGTCATAATGATCGCGGCCTTCTAAAACGATGGTGAATGGCAAGCCAAAAAACGCTTCTTCATAAACGACGTGTGCCTTTTCTTCTGCACACTTCAACACCGCATCCTCAATTGAGCATTCAGAAGCCGGAAACGAAAAAGAATCGCGGATGTTTGCTTGGACACTCGGGGTTAGATGAATGCTTTGATAGGTTCTAAGCACCGGACCCGTGGTCATAAGCAACGCAAAAAACATCATATAAGCTATGATGTAAAGCATGCGGTCGTTACGGTATTTTATTAGTTTTTGCGGCGCGATTATCGCGTTTCTAACCCGTTCTAACATATCATCACCCAAAGCGTATTATATCATAATTTGGCCAATTTAGAACTCAATGTGATAAAATATATCCGAGGTGCTATTTATGCGGACATTTACCTATGAGAAACCTTATTATACAATGAATCGGTTCTTAAAAGAAACCTTTGGCCAAAAGGTTTTTAAAGTTTCTTTAAATGCGGGATTTAGCTGTCCCAACAAAGACGGTCTATTTGGAGAAGGCGGTTGTGTTTATTGTAGTTTAAAGGGCTCAGGCGATTTTGCAGGGCATCAAAGCGATGCCTTAAAAACCCAGTTTGAAAGCGTAAGGGATAGGTTGTTAAAAAAATGGCCGCAAGCCAAATACATCGCTTATTTTCAGGCCAACACCAACACATATGCGCCCGTTTCACGCTTAAAGGAACTCTATGATGAAGCGCTTGGACTTGATGAAAATATCGTAGGCTTAAGTATCGCCACAAGACCGGATTGCATCTCAAAAGAGATCGTTAATTTGTTGGAAAGCTATCATAAAAAAACTTACTTGCAAGTAGAACTGGGCTTACAAAGCATCCATGCACGTACGGCACAAAAAATTAACCGCGGCCATGATCTTACTACTTTTGATAACGCGGTAAAAGCCTTAAGAGCCCGTGGGATCAATGTTGTGGTTCATATTATCAACGGGTTTCCTTGGGAAGATAAATCCGATATGATGGCTACCATTCATCACTTAAATGGTTTGGACATTCAAGGCATCAAGATTCATATGTTGCATGTAATCAAAAATACCCGCTTAGCGACATGGTATCAAAAAGCCCCTTTCGAGTTAATCGATTTGGATACTTACGCCGATATCGTGGCGACACAAATTGAACATTTAAACCCTAACATCGTCGTACAAAGAATCAGTGGAGATGCTAACAAAGCAGACTTAATCGCACCGCTTTGGATTATGAAAAAGTTTGTCGTGATGAACACCATCGACAAACTTTTAAGAAAAAGAAAGACGTATCAAGGCATTTACTTTAACAAATGATCGGTGCTTTCAAAAAAGAATGTGAGCGCCAATAAATCGGCGGCACCACCTGGGGAGACGATGCTTTTTAGACATTTTTGTACCTTTTGTTCGTGTTTAAAGCCTTGGGTTTCTAAATCTTTCATGCATGCTTGAATTTCTTCTAAAGCCTTATAGCCATGCGACTTAATCAAGGTCGTATCTTCACAGCGCGCCATGATTTTACACAGTTTTTGAAAGGGCGTTAAGGTTTTGTGCGGATACCAATCAAAAATACTATTTAAGCCGCTTTCAAGTTCACCGCGAACGCCTTTGGCTTGATATTTATGATAAGCGATCAAACCATTGGTGGTCGCTTTTATATTGCGCTTAAAGTCATCACGCGCGATTTTTGCCGCGGCGGTTCTAAGGTCGATGATAAAATGATGCATGGATTTTCTTTGCCATATGTTTTGTAGATAAAAAGGCAGACAAAGCCCGAAGATAAAGTGGGCGCCTTTGTGGGTGTTTACCCCATTAGTCGCTTCTAACAATCTTTTTTCAGCTTTGCGCCCCACTTGTCTTAGTTGTTTGGTGTTAAAAGATGCCTCTAAAGCCATCGTGAGATATTGTTTAAAGATGATTTTTAATACCTTAAGAGCCGCTAAGAAATGACTGATATTCATATCTTTATGCTTGCCATTAGAGCGGTGAGAAACCAAGCCAAAACAAGGATAAGTGAACAGCTCTTTTCTTAAGGCCATAATACTTTCTTCACTTAAGGCTTCGATTAAAAACGCTTTAGTTGCATAAAGCACATGATCATATAATGCTTCTTTACTGTGATTGCCTTCGCGGCGACACTGAGAGGCGGGCTTAGCGCATATAAAACACGTTCTTTCTTTTACTTGCATGTCTTTGCGCGTTAACCGCATGTCTTTGTGATGGACGTCCAAATCGATAAAACGCCCTAAATGGTGATTGTCTTCAAGATACAGACAAAGTTTTTTGGTCTTGATGGGGTCTTTTTCAAGGCCAAAAAGGATATAATCGCCATCATCCGATGCCATGGGTTGAGATGGTGTGCGCCAAAGCTGTTTTAAATAATGATGAAAGATCACCAATAAAAGATCCGCCAAGTCGGTATGTTTGTGATCGCCTGGAATGTTGGGCTTTAAGGTCACGACGGTTTGGTGTTTTACAAGATACGATTGGATGGTTTTTTGGCGGGTTTCTTTTGCCTTTAAAATCACATCAATGTCGTCTGTCATAATCTTTCAACTCCTTGATAATGCGTTGTCCTTCTGGACTGTTTAAATAATCAAGGGTACTTTTTGGCACGTAGCGCTCAATGGCCTTAAGGCCGTTTTGTTTCAGTAAGCGCCGTACGGTTGAAGCGGAGATGGGTTGTTCATCCACGGTTTTGCGTTCAATGATTTTTAGCGCATCGCCCAAATAATGTTTCATCGTTTGATTATACGTGTTGGTCGTGGGTGAATACGGTTCTTCGCCGACAAAGCGGGCGTTGATGTTAAAGATTTTCATGTAGTGTTGTTTGAAGGTTAAAACATCGATCAAGGCATGTTCTTCTTTGATCGTTTGTTCGCGCTTCATAAAATATTTAGGGAAGGTCGCATAACTGACCAAATAATCCATCGTTGGTAAGACGGTAATGTTTTCATAGGACCTAAGCGCCGCTTTAATGATGTTAAAGCGGTCTTCAAAAGAGAAAAAGGAGCGGTCTTCACTAACGACAAAGACGATTAAATGCTTTGAGGCACTAGCGGCGGTCTTAATGAGATGCAAATGGCCGTTGGTGAGTGGATTGGCATTGATGACTACGCTAGCTTTTTGAGATTTATCCAAGTCATAATTATCGCGTAAAGCCTTTAGCGACGCTTTAATATCACCAAAAAGCTCCATGAAAGAAAGGTTCATGGTTTGCACGATTTCCTTAAAGCCTAAAGACTTAAAGATGGCTACGTGTTCGGGCATCGTATAGACAAATAGGTGTCTATGATCTTCTGATAGTTGTTTGATGAGTTTGCTCATCAAAAAATTCAGATGGTTTTGGTGCTGGTATTCAGGGTCGATGGCGACACATTTGATGATGTTTTTGGTCGCTGAAGCGGTGGCGATGAGTCTTTGCCCATCATAAAGCGCCAAGGTTTTGTCCACATCATCTTCTAAGGTTAGATTGAAGCGTTTTAAAAACGTGGCGATCGGTTGTTTTTCTTTCCTCAGTACAACGTCTTTTAATTCCATGATTGCACCTACTTTCCATACAAATAATCTTGTTTGTGACCATGGCGGTCTTCGATAATCCCAATGGTATGTTGTGGTTTTTTTATCGGCTTAGGTACTCCTGTAAACCCATAAGCTATGGCTTGCAAGCGTTCAATAGACATGATGGGCAAGGGGGAGTTTTTGAACCGTTTGATTAAATCTTGACGTTTGGGATTAATCGCAATCCCGCGTTCGGTAATTAAAACATCGATATGATTGGCTTTGGTGCTAAGCGCGGTTAACTGATCTTTAATCAAGGCAATCCGCGCTTTATAAAGCGCACTGACCACAATCGTTAAAGCCGCATCCTCAGCGGTATCGCTATGCCCTCCTGAACCGCCAATAATCGTATAATAAGCATCGGTGGTGACGTTGACGTTAAAGGCTTTGTCGATTTCAGAAGCGCCTAAGATGACAATATCTAAATCTTTTATTTTTCGTTGTTCATTGGAAGGATTGGCATAATCACTCGCCGATATAGCTTCATGGTCGGGGTTTTCTTTTAAGCTTTTAATCGCGACCTCATCAAAGCATTGTACATCATAAAGCTTTTTGACCAATCCCTTTTTTAAAGCCGCCACGTGGTGGGCGGTAATGCCACCGGTAAAAAAGCTTGCGGTGAGCTTTTGTTGCGCTAAATAATCGATGAACATCTTGGTGATGGCTAAAGAGGTGCCACCGGCCCCACTTTGGTAAGACACACCTTCTTTAAGCATGCCACTTTCTTTTAAAAAGGCCATGCAAAGACGCGCTATCTTCAAGTTTAAAGGATCGTTGGTGGGTTTTAAGGTTCCACTCATAATCTCTTTTGGGTCACCGATTGAATCTACTTTCAAGACATAATCAACTTGGTTGCCTGATAGTTGGGCTTCACTAAGTTTAGAGACGATGTGATCGGTGATTAAGACTTTTATTTTTGCGTGTTGATAATCTTCCATCGCATACCCCAAAGACCCACAAGCGCTTCTTCCTTCAAGACTGCTTGCGTTTTGGTCTTGATCTACGCAAGGCGCAGCGATAAAAGCGATGTCAATGCTTTGGTCTTGTTCAATGATAGCACGGGCTCGGCCCCCATGGCTTTGCATTTTCAACTGGCCTTTAAGGCCGTGTTTTTTAAGTGCGAGGGCCACAGGCCCGTTGATATAATTGGTCGTTAGATTGTTAATCAACCCTTTTTCTATCGCTGTTTTTATCGACGTGTGCACGGGAAAAATCGCCGAAGGAAACACGTTTAAATCGCGGTACCCACGGTTGATTAACGCATTTAAAATTAGGTTTAAAACTTTATCGCCATTGCGCAAGTGATGGTGAAATGAAATAGACATGCCATCTTTCAAGGGCAAGGCATCTAATAGTAAATCTACGTCTTTATAGTACATCAAAATCGCCTCCAAGCAACCCATAGTGCTTGGCTTTTTCTAACAAGCGTTTAGCGCTTTCAATGATCGGTTTATCGACCATTTTGCCATCGAGTGAAAAACGCATTTTGTTCGTTTTTTGATGTGCGATAACGATGCGTTTGGCGTCGTCAATTTCACTTTGCGATGGGGATAATATTTTGTTGATCACTGGTACTTGATTGGGATGAATCGATAATTTACCATCAAAGCCAAAGCGTTTGGATACTTGAGTCGCTTCTGATAACATAGTCTCATCATCGCTAATGACCGGTGTGTCAATCGCTTCTTTGTGATAGACTTTGGCCGCAAAGTTAAGCAGGGTTTTAGGCGTATGCCAAGTTTCTGAGAGCGGGGCTTTATCGATGTGAGTGAAACGGCTTAAATCTTCGCCCCCAAGCATCAAGCCTTTGATATTTTTGTGTTTTGCAATCGCATCGAGTTCAAAGAAGGCTTCAGGGGTTTCTATCAAACCATAAATTGAGACGGTTTTATCCTGAATAAGATTGATGAAGGCGTTTATTTGCGAGGTTGATGTCTTTGGCAATACGATGCCATCAATCGCTAAATGCTTAAGCGCTTCTAAATCGGCTTTGATCAGTTCATCGCTATCGCTGTTGATTCTGATTAAAATGGTTAAATCTTTAGGTCGGTGCGCACGCAAAAAGGCACGGGTCAAATGACGTGCTTCATCCTTTTCTTGCGGCGCGATACTATCTTCAAAATCGATGATAATGACATCGGCATCATACACGTCCATATGTTGCAGCATGCTGGGGACGTTGCCGGGGATAAACAAATAGCTTCTAGCCATGATGACTTTCCTTATAACGTTTGATTGCCGTAATCAGCCTAGCTTTGATCGTGTAATCAAGCGCGCCTTTATCGGTGATGGTGATATGGATTTTTTTAAGATTGGTCGCTTTGATTTCTTTTTCCACCAAAGCTTTAATATGATGGTAAAAGGCTTCGTGTACAACGGTGTCTATCTCGATAGTTACTGCATCGGATGGTTTTAGACTAACCATACAATCACTTGATTCCAAGGTGCCTACGGTAATGATTTCAGCCATCGAATCGCCTACTTTCTATGAGCGCTAAGGTGCGCATCATATGGTTTTTTACAATCATAATGCCTTCGTCGGTTCCCATGCCTGGTTTGGCCAAACATTGCTTGGCATTGCAAGCCATCGCGATAGAGGTGGTAATCTCAGCGCTGATGTTCGTCTCATTACATGAGCCACCGCTATAAGCGCCAATGCCTTTTTTCAAGCAATAGCGAAGAGCTTCTATGGTATTGTTCACCCCACCTAAATCCGGGGTTTTAACTTGCAACATATGAGCCGCATTTTGATCGGCAAATACTTTGACATCATCTAAGGTATTACACCATTCATCGGCAACGATTTCAACTAAGACCTCATCATCAGCATCGATACGGTCCTTTAATTGTTTTAACGCTTCTAGGGTTTGTTCGCGGTTACCTTTGTCTATGGGTCCTTCAATGCGCAAGGAAAAGGGTTTGGCGGTATCGCTCAACTTTTTTAGGTATTGAAAAGATTTTTCAATGTCATCTTCAAAAATCATCCCGATGGTCCCATAAACATCGATATGCAAAATCGGATGATAGGATTGGTTTAACCGTTTGTCGATAATCCGGTTTCGAAGCCACTTGACGTAATCCATCAGTTTTTCCCCATGGATACCTAGCTTTGTCTTTACACTGTTGATTAAACCGTGGGGTAAAACATCGACTTCTTTCATAATCATTTTATCCACACCCATATAGCGGTCATCACCCGTTTGGGCAAAAATGGGGATGGGGTCATAGGTCTTTTCTTCAATATGATATTCTTCTCGAATCACTTCTGCGATCGTTTTTTGATGGGCTTTGGCCGTTGCATCTAACAGCGCTTGGGTAATGCCATATCTTAAAGCCGTATGGATGGGCGTCCCATCGATATTTAAGGTATCAAAACGCCTCGCGTTAGAACGGAAGGTCGAGACGTCTAAATCCAAAAGCAAGGGTCTGATATTTTCTAAGAAAAACCGTTTGAATTTCGCCGCATCAAACAACGTATCGCGTCCCCCGGCTCCTGAATATTGTACCGCCACGGCATCGCCATAAGCGATTTGTCCGTTTTCTAAGATAAACATAATCGACAACGCTTCTCCTGCTTGACGAATCGCTTTGAAATGGTCGGTAATGGGATCGCCAATATAGGTAAATAAATCGCTTTCTGCGCCTTTTTTGATGGCGGCTTGATCGTCGAAATAAAATCCTGTCATGCCTTCTGAGGCGAGTACTTCTTTAATTTTCATCTTGTGACTCCTTTGGGGGTTTTAGGTTTTTGCCTACCAAATCACCGCGCGAAACCGCATAGATATCATCGATGGTCATTTGAAAGCTCACGGGACGATTTTCTAGCTTACCGCGCTCTTCTAAGGCGTCTTTATGAAAATTTTTGATTTCGTCTTCATAAGGTAAATTTCCAAATTCTAAGATACGGATGTTGCCAAGGGCGTCTCTAGCCGGTAAGATTTTGCCTTGATTCATTTCACTAGGCGCAAAGGGAATATCCAATATCCCATTCGCAAAGGCTTTTATGACGCCTTCTGCAAAATCGCCTTTGCCGATATTAAGCGTGGCGTATAGTAGTGTTTTAACTTCTTTTTTAATCATTTCTATTTCTTGTTGGACGTATTTGTTCTTGGGATAACGCTGTTCTTTCAGTAAGGTAGTCATCATCTTAGAAGCCCTTAAGCCTTCTGCGTTAGCCTCTTTGGTTGGAATCCCTTGGCTTTCATGTGGGCTTTTGGTGATGATTTTTGTGGCACCGCCTAACGTCGCGACCATCGCGCCTAAAGAAATGATAGACATCGATTGCGCTTCGTCTTTTGGAAAACCACCCATCCATTGATGTAAGACCGTCGTCACAAAGACATCATCATAACCGAATAGTTTTAAGTAATAGTTCGTCAGCTGATCTAAAGTAAGCAAAGCCGCAATATCTTGATTGATGTTGCCGCATTGCCCATAACCAACGGTAATGTTTTTAACGCCTTGTTCGGCCGCTAAAATCGCTTCAATGATGGCCACGGTATGGCTTATGGCCGGTGGGACTAAGGTGCCGGTAAGCGGGCCAAATGGCTCTCGGTTTAACTCGATGCCTGCCTCGGCATAATAACCGACCAAACGGTCGCAATATTGCCAGTAGCGAATCGTATCTTCAAGGGAAATGCTTTTGGCATAAGGAATATTATACGATATGCCGCCCCCTTCATTGGAGGTCCAACCCGAAGCGTGAATAATTTCACTTAATAACCTTGCATCTGGTGTACCATGACGCGCTTGGAGGGGCACGTTAATCGCTTCATAGACTTGTCGGCATCCTTCAACGCCATAATTAACCGCAGGAAAGCCGTTTAACATGGAGCGTTTTTGCCGTTGTGATTGCTTGATCGCATCCTCGGCATTTGCATAACGGTTTTGGCGCGTATAAGAATCGATGGTTGAAGGTAAAAAATCAGCATAGCCTTCTTTTTGTAAAAAGTTTAAAAGCTCGATATGGTCTTCTAAAAGCGCCACACCTGCGCGTGGTTGAATTAGCGTTTTATTTTCAGCTTTGGCCTTTTTCAATACTTTGGCAAAATTCTTTTCATCGGGAACTTGTTTAAGGTATTCGATCGCTTGATCCAAATTTAATTTTTCACTGCTGCCTGTAGGCCAATGCATTAATATCTGTTTGCGTTTCTTAAAAAATTCTTCTGTGGAAATCCGTTTGTTTTTTACCATGGCTAACTCCTATTTTAAATGTCGTTTCAGTAGTTTTAGGGCTAATTTAGGATATTTTTGACTCAACAGACCCATCGATGCCAAAATGTATTGTTCATCGATTAAAATCGTCGGGTCTTCTGGTCTAAGCTCTAGTTTTTTGTTGCTCTTTTTCGTGACTTCGCTCAAGATTTGTTTGGCGTCTTTGCGGTGAATCAAGACCCCGCCCGTACCGATGACATACTTGAGTTCGGTTAAGTCCTTACCGGTTTGATAATACATATTGCCAAGCGGCGTATAAACCACCTCGACCGTACCCACGTGTCTAGAGACAGACAAATCGCAGCAAATTCTTGCCAACGCGGCATCAAAAGCTTCTTCTTCATCGCTATCGGGTAAATAATCAACGTGTTCAGCGCGCTTTTTGGCGGAAGCCTCAATATGGCTTTCGTCTTCGTAGGGATAATATTTTTTGAATTCATAAGGCGATACCAAACTTAACAAGGCATTGGCGCTATAGCGCATGCCAAGATCGCCTTCTACCGTACGTTTGGCAAACGGTTCTTCCAACCCTTTTAAAATGACTTCGGTGCGTTTGGGATAACCTTTGCCGATGGTATGAATGTCGGTAGTCGCCCCACCGATATCAACTACCATAATTTCACCGTAACCTTCTTCATCTTGGTACCCCTTTGCCAATAACTCAGCGGCCATCAATACACTCTCGGGGGTTGGCATGATAATTTCACCGGTTTTCTCTTCGGCTTTCTTAATGCCTTTGGCTTCGATGATTTTTGTGATGAATATTTTGCGAATAACTTCTTTAGCTTCTTTGACTTGCAGTTGTTTTAACTTGGGCATCACGTTATCAACGATATAGTATTCGATATCGGTATCTTCAAAAAGCGCTTCGATTTCATCGGCGGCATCTTTATTGCCAGCGACGATAATCGGTACATCGATTTGCGCTTCTTTCAGTTTTTTAGCGTTATGGATGATACATTCTTTATTGCCGCCATCCGTCCCACCAGCCAGTAAGATAATATCGATAGCCGCACTTTTTAACGTCTTGATTTCCTTTTTGGTCAAATGATGGGAAAATACATGCTTTACTAACGCGCCTGCACCTAAGCAAGCACGCTTAGCTGCTTCTGCGGTCAACTCTTCTACCAAACCAATCGAGGCCATCTTAAGGCCGCCTGCCGCTGATGAACACGCAGAAATACCGGTAACTTCGCCCATCTCAGGATGAGCTTGTTCCAGTTTTTCATAAGCGGTATTAAACCCTTCTAAGACATCGGTTTTCACGGTAGTCATCGCTTTGGCTGTCCCGATTAACGTTTCGGCTTTTATATCTACCGCGGTAAGTTTGGTATACGTGGATCCAAAATCGACCAACAGATGAACTGACATGTTAACTCAAGTCTGCCTTTATCTCTTCAACCGCATCCTCAATATTTGTTCCGGGTGGATACACGCGGTCAAAGCCCATTTTTTTGAACCGTTCTTCCACATCTTTAAAATCTTGTTTTCCAACGACAATATTGCCACCAACATAAAGCTTTACATGAGATAAGCCTGCTTCAACACATTTATCTTTCATCTGATAACAGTCCATCTCACCATGGCCGTACAATGATGAAACTAAGATCGCCTTAGCGTTGGTTTCAATCGCAGCATTGATAAAATCTTCTTGCGAAGACAACACTCCGATGTTGACGACGTTGAAACCATGTTCTTTTAATACGTGATCGATAATTTTATTGCCAACAGCGTGCACATCAGAACCAATGACTCCTATAACAACAGTGTGCATAACAACCATTCCTTTCACAGCAAGAAAAAGGATCATTTTACCCTCGTAAAATCATCCTTGGTTATAGAAATAGTATACGAAAAAACCGAACACTTGAATAAGTGTGGTTAAGCCCAAGACCCTTTCTTTTTTTGTAGCATTTTCGATGTTCATGGTCGGACCTTTCCTTGATTTTTTAGCTTTTTGTTGTAAACGCTTTCTACAATTTTATTATACGTTATTTCAATTGTAAATCAAGCGCTTTTTAAAACAGTTATTTTGTTTGCTAACTATTTGTTCCACGCCATAAAAAAAGTGTCTTCAGACACTTTTTTATCCAAAATATTTTTTGACATCGAAATGCATGCGTTTGGCTAGTAAGTTCATGGGAAATGATTGGATGAAATGGTTGTAGTAAAGGACTTTTGAATTATACTTCAAACGACAACTTTGGAGTTCATCAAATTGATTTTTTAACGTTATTTGAGCGGGATGAGAGCCCTCATCAATACATAAATAGAGGGCTTGCAAAGCTTTGAAGATGTCTTGTCTGTCCGCTAAACTCAAAGCTTTGGCGCTTTCATCTTTGTATTTGGATAAGATATCGTAATAATGGTAATGGGCATGGTGCTCAAACTGATTTTTATGACTCAAAAACAAATGTAAGCTTTCAAACAGTTTTTTGTGAAACGTCAGTTCTAATCTAGTCACTTCGTTCCAAAGCGCTAAAGTCTTGTTACGCAAGCGAACGATTACCATGATGAGCAGCGCAATCAACAAAATGAGTAAACTTAAATCTATAAAGGGGTGGGTAATCATACAAAACCTCCTTAAGCGGCATTTTTCAAGAAGCGTTGATAGTAGGTCTCAAACTCGCTACTATATTTTAAGAAGCGGTCTAGGATATAGGTTTCAAAATACGCTTTAAATTCGTATTCGAGTAGTTCAATGGCTCGTTGATGGGTAAGGGCGGTTTTATAGTTTCTGCTTTGTCTTAAGATTTCATAGACTTCTGCGAGTAAGATAATCTGGCCTTCTTGGGAGCGTTGGATTTTTTTCATCCGGTCGGTAAAGCTTTTATCGGCCGTCTTTTCAAAATGGGCACGGACGATATCTTCACTTTTTTGATTAAGCTGTAAACGTTTGATGATGACACTACCCAAGATGGTTTTTTCTCTAATGACTTGATAGTCCTTTTCATTGAGAACTTCTTTTTCTTCGTAAGCGACGATGGACAAATCTTTTAAACGGTCAACGTGTATTTTGGAATAATCATAGATTTCACTACATACATTCGGTGATAAGCCTAAGATATTACCCAGTCTTGAGGCAATCTCGCCTACGCGGTGTGCGGCATTCTTCTTATCTTCATCCGAATAGACGTTAAAGACACCGATCACATCAAAGACATCGCCAACGACCGCTTTAAAATCGCTTTCCATATCGCGGCGTTTAACGAGTTCTTCTTTACGTTTATTATTCATCATCTGACCGATGGCCACAGAAGAATAAAGCGCAATATAAAAGATAATAAGTAGCGTGGTTCTAAGTAAAATATCGATAGTAACTTGATAATCGGTCACAAGCAAGTAATCGTATAAGGCTTGAATCGAATACGCATATTCATACAAAGGATACATGATCGTCACGTGGATAACGGTCATTAAAACCAAAACCCACTTGAATAAAATTCTTAACAACGTGGCATCTTGATAAAGCGCAATCACAACTAAGGCAAAATAGATTAAGACATAGCCCGCTTGGGTGATGGAAAACCCAGCGATAGAACCATCCATGACGCCCACCCGCAGTTTGATGTAAACCGCAAAACTGGCAAGCAAAATATAAACACTGGCGATATACATCGCCATTTGTTGTTTGAGCAAGGTCCTGGGTCGTTCCCTAATGATGCGTTTTAAGGTGGTATTGGTCGCAAACATGATGACCCCGAATCCAAAGATTACAATATAGTTAGGATTACGGTTTCCGATGACCGTAAAGATTAAGAACACGGCGTTGGTTACGATCAAGATGTTTTTGATAACGCGGTTACGGCGGTATAAAACAGACGTATCATCTAAAATATCAACTCCGGCCTCGAAGTTGAATTTTTCACTGGCGCGCTTGGCGATAAGCTTATATAAAACCCGTAAGCGACGTCTGATTTTAGATGGTTTGTTGGGGTTTCTGGTCGCTTCTTTTGTGGTTGAATAAAGCTTGATACGCTCGACAATGTTTTTAAAAAACATTGCAATGCTGTCAAGGCGCGTCGTTTTGTTTGGGTCTTCGCCATGCTTCATGGTTTCGACGTATTGTTTTAGCTCTTCAGGGTCTTTGTCCGCCTTTTTGAAAAAGTCGTCCAAATCCTTCTCACGTTTCGCCATGATGTCACTTCCTATAAATCAAAGTCGAGTTTGATTTCCTTATAATTAGGGTCTTTTCGTGCCTCTTCTTCATTGGCTATTTGGGCCACGCGTGTACTTGCGGCCGCAGCGATGGCGCCGACGATATCATCTAAAAAAGTATGACATTTTTGCGTGCTTTTTTTCCCTTCGGTATTGAGCTTCTCCACGACACTGGGTTTGTTGACATCGATATCACCAAAATTGGTTTTGCCGATGGTGCCATAAATACCAGCTAATTCTAAGCCAAACAGCTCGTCAATTCCAAACAAGCCCAAATCCGAATGCAGTATTTCTCTTAGCGGTTCTTTGATTTTATTTTCTTCGGTAAGACGGTCTATCTCAGCGCCTAATTGTAAAATATGGAAGGTATCGCGTAAGGATAAGATTTTTTCAACCGAATCAATACAGTCCTTCCGAGAAACCGTATCGCTCCACTTGGATTGTTGTTGGTAAGCTACCTCAGCAATCTCAGCGACGGAAACATCGCGTTCTTTAAGCGTTTGGACGTTCATTTTAAGCATTTCATCACGTGAATACAAGGTGCGCTTTTTCATGGATATTCTCCTTTAAATCTAAGACATATCATCTAATTATCAATTATAGCATTTTTTATAGTAAAGGTGAATAGATATTCCGTTTTAGAGGCTTCTATAAAGGCAATATTTTATCTTTGGCCAAAGTTTTTTTACCCTTGCCGTGCATATATTGAACCGCAGGCATCGTCTTTTTGCCAGCGGGTTTAACCGTTATGAGTTCAAGGGCGTTAGAAGCGCATTTTATTACCGGTCCTTTTTCGGTGTGTTCTATGACTTGACCAGGGGTTTTGTCGCTATGGGTTTTGACAACGTTAGCTTGATAGACTTTTAAGGGACCATCTTCTAAGGTCAAATAAGTCGCTGGGCTATCATAAAAAGCGCGAATCTTTCGTTCTAATTCAATTGCAGACATATTGAAGTCTAGTTTTTCTTCTTCGCGCTTGATGGTATAAGCATACGTCGCCTTTTTATGGTCTTGTTCGTGGGCAATGACTTCACCCTTATGATAAAGGGGTAAAGATTCTAACAAGACATCCTTGCCGAGTGTGGCCAATTTATCAAATAGACTTTTGGCGGTTTCATCTGGTTTGATAGCGATGCTTTTTTGCGCGATAATGGGGCCTGCATCCATCTTTTTACTCATGATGATAATAGAGATGCCCGTGGTTTTATAGCCGCGTTCAATAGCCCGTTGAATCGGAGCGCCACCTCTTAATTCCGGCAACAATGAAGCATGGATATTGATGGCTTTTAAAGGCGGGGTTTCAATTAGTTTGCTGGGTAAAAACTGACCGAAAGCGGCGGTGATGATAATATCGGGCTTGAGCGCCAACAAATCATCGGTGATTTCGCTTACTTTTTTGGGTTGAAAAATGGGGATATTAACCGTCTTGGCAAACTGTTTGGTAGGGGGTTCAATCAAGGTTTGTTTGCGGCCTTGTTTTTTGTCGGGTTGAGTGACTAAGGCTAAAATCTGGTGTTTTTCGTGTAAGGCTTTGAGGGCTGGTAAGGCAAAATCAGGGGTGCCCATATAAATAATTTTCATTGTATCACTCCTAAAATAAGCGGGGATGTTTAGTGATGGTGACATCGCTTTTGCTTGCTTTTTGAATCGCTTTTAAATGTTGGTGAAGCGTGGGATGGTCTTGGTGTCTTATAAGTAGTTGGATGCGGTAACGGTGCATGCGTCGTTTGATTTTGGCATCGGTGGGTCCCATGATCGTTAAATGATCTAAGTTATTAAGTTGTTGCTTGATTTTTAGGGCTTTTTTATAGGCTTCATCGTAGCGTTTGTGGCTGGTTGTAATTTGAATTAGTTCATAAAAAGGTTCTACTTTGGCTTGTTTTCTAAAGGCGATTTCACGCTGGTAAAACGCGTCATAATCTTGGGCTTCAACAAACGACAATACCGGGTGTTCTATATCGTAAGCTTGAATGATGACATCCCCGGTTTCGCTTCTTCTACCACTGCGTCCCGCCATTTGAAACAGCAACATAAACGTCTCACTTTCAGCGTAAAAATCCGGCACAAACAAAGACATATCGGCCGATAGGACGCTGACTAAGGTCACGTTGTCAAAATCAAGCCCTTTGGCAATCATTTGGGTCCCGATTAAAATATCGCCTTGATGTTCAAAATCGTATAATAGACGCTCGTGTGCGCCTTTGGTTTGAGAAGTATCTTTGTCTAGGCGAAAGACGTTTGCCTTGGGGAAATGGCTTTTGATTTCGGCTTCAACGCGTTGTGAGCCGATGCCCATGTAGCGGATGTTTTTTGAATCGCACGCCGGACAGCGCTTAGGCATTGGCCGTTCATAATTACAATGATGACATTTTAATAGATTGCCTTCTTGATGATAAGTCAAGGATATATCACAAGCCTCACACTTGATACGGTGAGCACAATCACGGCATAAAACAAAGCGTGCATGCCCCCTTCGGTTAATGAGAATCAAGACTTGTTGCTTGTGTTTTAGTCTTTTTTCGATAGCCTCTTGAAGGGCTTTTGAGAAAATAGAGGGATTATTGGCTTTGAATTCTTGTTTCATGTCAATTAGATGGATATGGGGTTTGGGACTTTTTAAAGCGCGCGTTTTTAAGGGCAAATAGATATATTCTTTTTTTTCAGTCGCCAAATAATAATCTTTAATCGACGGCGTTGCCGAACCTAAAATAAGTGGACAAGCGTACTGTTTGCTTTTGATTTTAGCGATAAAAATAGTATCATATTCAGCCTGTTCGGTTTGGATATAGGCATCGCTTTGGGCTTCATCAATTATGATGATGCCCACGTTTTTTAAGGGCGTAAAAATCGCGCTTCTAGCACCAATGACAATGCGGACTTCGCCTTGTTTAATGCGGCGCCACTCATCATATTGCTCCCCCGTTGACATCGCAGAATGATACTGGGCAATCGGGACATCTATGGCCGCTTTGATGCGGGCGATTATCTTCGGGGTTAAAGCGATTTCTGGCAACAATAATAAGCCATTTTTCCCTTGTTTGAGAATCGCTTTTAACCATTTGATGTACAGTTCGGTCTTCCCACTGGAGATGACACCGTGCAACAAGAAGGTGTTGGCCTCATTTAAACGGTTATTAACCGCCTCAAAGCACGATTGTTGTGCGGAGTTTAAGGTAATGTTTTTATCGGCTTCTTGATAATAGTTCATCATGATGCGGCGCGTTTCTTGATGTTCTTTTCTAATGACGCCTTTATCGATTAACGGTTTTAAAGTAGCGTGTGTGATCTTTAAATGACGGGTCAGCTCTTTTAACATCAGTCCCTTAGGCCGGTTTTTAAGCGCCTCAATCAACGCGTGTTGTTTATGGGCGTTTTTTGGTGGATTATAGGTTTGATCTTCTAAGGTGATAATGGGCGTCGTTTTGATTTTTGTTGCTTGTTTGATGGATTGTTCACTTTCAATCCAGTTGTTTTCAAGGGCTTTTTTTAAAGCGTATTTATGGGTTTTAGGAACAACGCTTTCTTTAATGATTTCTTGGTCCTCAAAAAGCGGTTTAAGTTTCTCATCTAGCTTTTCTTTTTTTAACACTCGATACGTCGTTTGATAACGCATTGATAACCCGCTTGGCAACATCGCGTTTAAATAACTGATACGGGGGTGAAAATACCGTTTTGAAAGAAGCTCAGAAAGCGCGAGGTCTTGGGCGTCAAAATACGGGGTTAAATCTTTGATATCGATAATCGGTTTTAACGTCTTTAACTCGGTTTGGTCACTAAGACCTACGACAAAGCCGGTGATTTTGCGCGCGCCAAAAGGAATGATAACGCGCTGACCAACCATAATGACGGGGCGCAAAGATGTTGGGATCATATAATCAAAGATTTGGTCTACGGCTTGGTTTTCAACGTCTACTAATACTTGTGCATACATGATATCCCTCAATCGATTAACTTTATTTTTTTCAAGGCGTTATAGATACCGTCTTCATCACAAGCATCGGTAATGTGATTCGCCGCATCCAAAACATCGGGATGGCTTTGTCCCATCGCAAAAGAAGTCGGTATCGCCTTTAACATTTCAATATCGTTGTGCCCATCGCCAAAACAAATGGCTTGTGAGGGGTTAAGCTTTAGCTGTTTTAAAACGCGTAAGACGCCTTCACTTTTGGTTTTATGCGGGTCAATAACATCAAAGCCCTCACTCAACCATGGGATGAGTTTTAAGGGTTTCATCGCAGCTTGTAGTTTTTGCATCGTGCTTTGATCGCCAAATGACCACATTTGATAGACCGCTTGGTGCTGATCAAAATCGGGATCTTCTATGGGGTAAGCCAAATCGTCTTTATCAAATAAGGCTTTGGCACGCGGGTTAAATTGGTCGATGGCTTGGGTGTGTTTACCGATAAAACCATAAGGTAACTGATGTTGTTTAAAGCTTTCTTTGGCTTGTTTTACTAAAGCTTTTGGCATGGGATCATCATAGATGATGCGATCGTTTTGATAAATTAACTGCCCGTTGATGGTGATGTATAAATCAATGTACGCTTGGATAGGGGCTAAGACATCCAACATATAATAAGCCCGCCCTGTAGCGATCGCTATCAAGGTATCTTTACGGGCGTTTAGTTTTTTGATGGCCTCAATAGAGGAGGTGTGAATTTTTTTGCTGTGGACATCATAGAGGGTATGGTCGATGTCAAAAAACACAATATACTTCGTTTTCATCGCAATCACCTTCATCAAAATTATAACACAAAGTCATTTATTTATAAGGTAAAATAAGCTATAATAGGATAAGTGCATATATTCGATTCTATACTAGGAGGACGCATTAATGCAAAACCAGTTTTTGAAGAAACACGAAGTCGGTGTTTTTGCATTAGGTGGTCTTGGTGAAGTTGGAAAGAATATGTATGTGGTGGAATATCAAAACGAAATCATTATCATCGATGCTGGGATAATGTTCCCCGATGATTCCCTTTTAGGTATTGATTACGTGATTCCCGATTATACGTATTTAAAAGAAAATCAAGAGAAGATTAAAGCGCTCATTATTACACATGGGCATGAAGATCATATCGGTGGGATCCCTTGGCTCTTAAGACAAGTGGATATACCCAAGATTTACGCCAACGGTCTGGCGCTAGGCCTCATCAAGAACAAGATGCAAGAACATCAAGGTATCAAGTACAATTTATTGGAATTTTTTGAAAATGATATCATTCGCTTTAAACATTTAAGTATCGGGTTTTTTAGAACCAACCACTCCATTCCCGATTCTTTTGGCGTGGTCGTTAAAACCCCACAAGGCAGTATCGTCCATACGGGCGATTTTAAGTTTGATTTTACCCCCGTGGGTAAGGATGCCGATTATGCCAAAATGGCCAAACTCGGTCAAGAAGGCGTATTGTTGCTGTTGAGTGACTCTACGGGCGCTGAGGTTGAGGGTTTTACCAAAAGTGAAACGAAGGTCAGTGAAAACATTAAAGATATTTTCACGCATATGAAAGGACGCGCGATCGTAGCGACGTTTGCCTCAAATATCCACAGAGTCCAACAAATCGTTGAGGCTTCTATCTCAACAAATCGCAAGATTGCGGTCTTTGGCCGTAGCATGGAAAGAACCGTTGAGGTCGGTCAATCATTAGGCTATATCAATGCGCCACACGGGACCTTTGTGGGCATTAAAGCCTTAAGACACTTTGCCCCACACGAAATCACCATTTTGTGTACCGGTTCACAAGGTGAACCATTTGCGGCGCTTTCTCGTATTGCGGCGGGGACCCACAGACAAATCAAAATCCAGCCTAAAGATACCGTCATTTTCTCTTCATCGCCCATCCCCGGTAATCAAGCGGGTATCAATAAAACCATCAACTTGCTTTTTAAGCGCGGGGCACACGTCATTACTCACTCACCGTTGAGCGATACCCATACTTCTGGGCATGCGGGCAACGATGAACTTAAATTGATGCTAAAACTAATCAAGCCGAAGTTTTTCATGCCCGTTCACGGCGAACACCGCATGCTTAAAATCCATGCGCAAACCGCGGTCGCCTGCGGGGTTAAAAAAGCCAATAACTTTGTTATGGATAATGGGGATGTCTTAGCCTTAAGCAAACAAAAAGCCCACATTAGTGGACGCATTCAAGCCAACAACGTCTATATCGATGGTAAAGGCGTAGGCGATATTGGTTATGTCGTTTTAAAAGACCGCAAAATATTAAGTGAAGATGGTTTATTAAGCGCGGTGGTGACCATTGATGAAAAGGCGCGCACCATCAAAAGCAACACGATGATTGTCTCAAGAGGCTTTGTCTATATGAAAGACCATACCGCCCTTACCAAAGATATTGCGCAAAAAGTCGATGATAAGGTCAACGAAATCTTGGCTAAACACGATGAAATTAACGTCGGTTTAATCAAACGTGATATCATCCGACTGTTAAACGAATATATCGTATCTAGAACCGAAAGAAATCCGATGATCTTACCGGTAGTAAAGCTAGTATAAAACAAAGCGACGCTCAAATGAGCGTCGCTTTTTAAACATTGAATTTAAACATGATCTCGGTCAGTCAAAAGACTTAAAATCCTCATCGCTAAAGGTTTTAACGGTGATATTGTTTTCCATCGTCTCATCTTTGATCAGCGGGTTTTGGTCGTTGAAGTCTAGCCAATCATAAGTCTGTCTTTCTTGTAGGTTTTTAAGCACTTCATAAATGCTAAAAAACTCATTGGCATTAAGGTGATAAAGACCAGGGGGGTTTTGCTTGGGTAAGTCGATGAGATGCTTTGCGGTATCCTCTATAAACATAAGCGAGATATAATGTTCTTTAGCGGCTTTAAACGTCCCGCTTTTTTCAATTTGATCCTTAACAAATCCTAAAAAGGTATTGGCTTTTGGTTCCTTGTCAATTTGCCAAGCCAATCTAACGATATAGGTGTAAGGATAATAATCAAACAACGCTTTTTCTTGCGCAATCTTGTCTTTGGCGAAGGCATCGGTGCCATCGGGACTGTCAAATATACTGTAGGGGCCTGTGACTTTTTTACCGCTAAAGACTTTATAACTTGAGGTAAATAAAAGCGCTACTTTTTGCTGGTAGGCCCATGCACCGAGTCTTTCAGTGAACGCCAAAGAAGACTTTCCCAAATGATACACGATGTCTGGATTAAATTCATTCAAATAGGTTTCAACCGCTTCTTTATCTTCAATATCAACCTTAGTGCGGTCAAAGGCAAAGGCTTCATGCCCTTGTTCTTTGAGCGTTTTCATCAATACTTGACCAATGGTGCCACCAGCACCGATTACAACGGCTTTCATGTCAAACACTTCCTTTTTTAGTGGTGCTTATATTATAACGAAAAATAAGACTTGTGGATAACGATAAGCGTTAAAAAATCTATACTGATCTTATTCGCTTTACCCTATGAATAAGCATGAAAAAAAGCGCCTTTTATAGGATGTAAAAATCCTAAAAGGCGCTTTGTTTATTGATAGACTTTAATATCTTTGATGATAAAACTTTGGGGGAAGGCATCCGGGTCAATTTTCCCGCCTAGATTGCCACCGATTGCAAGGTTAATAATCAGGTAGTAAGGGTGGTCAAAGGGCCATCCTTTTTCACTTTGGTCTTTACCATCCTGACCTTTTTTATATTGGCCAACTAATTCATCGTTCAAATAATAGCTGATGGTATCTTTTTGCCAAAGCAAGGAATATTTTTGAAATGCATCGCTGAGGCCCAGTCTATGTATTTGCTGAAAGTATTGCGTGGGTTTGGTATGGTTGTAGCTTTCGGTATGGACACAAAGATAGAGTTTATCCAATTCGTTGCCGGTGTGTTCCATGATGTCAATCTCACCGCTTTTCGGCCAATAACCATAACGGTTGTCGTTACTCATCATCCATAATGCAGGCCAAGTCCCTTTGCCTTTTGGCACTTTGGCGATGATATCGACTTTGCCGTATTGAAAGAAAAACTTTCCCTTAGTATGGATGCGCGCACTTTCGTAAATATCGCCATATTTGGTGGCTTTGATGTTCAAGCCTTGTTCGTTTAAAAATAGGTTTTTTGGCGCATTGACATAATGTTGTGCTTCATCATTAGCCCATTTTGCACCAACTTCAATGTTCCAATCATCTTTATTGAGCCGTTTCATGTTGGTAAAATCGTAATGCTTGATTAACTTCATCTATAAAAGCTCCTTTAGTAAGGTTTGGTTGAATTGCCGATGAGTAAATCGGTCTTGACCGTAAACGTTTTGCTTTCTTTGATTTGCTTAGGATTGTCTAGGTGATTAAGCATGTGCACGGCGGCCAAACGTCCCATCTCTTCGGTGTTTTGCTTGATGGTCGTCAATCTTGGGGTAATGTGTTGTCCGATATCAACGCCATCAAAGCCGATGATGGAAAAATCATTGGGTACGTGTTTACCGGCATCATGAATCGCCTCAATCGCCCCGACTGCAAGCATATCTGAGGCGCAGAATACGGCTGTAGGCGGATTGGGTAAATGCATTAGTTTTTGCATTGCTTGATAGCCTTCATCTTTGGAGAAATTTTGACCATCGGCTAAGTAATTTTCTGGCAATTCAATATGATGTTCTTTTAAAACTTGTTCAAAAAACTCTTTACGTTGTCCGCCAATATAGGTGTTTAAATCACCATGAATATGAGCGATCAAGCGGTGATTCAAATCAATCAGATGTTTGACGGCTTTTTCTACGCCACCATAGTTATCTGAGGTGATATTAGTCGCGGTGTTTACATCAAAGTCGATCATGATAATCGGCATATCGGATTGATAAAGTTCAATCATCTCAGGACTGTTGAAATCCGCACATAAAACGAGAATGGCTTCAACTTGCTTGCGTTTGGAGTGCTGCAAATAAGAGCCGTTTTGATTGCCCATTTGCTTAGCCAAAAACAAGATATCAAAACCGCGGGATTCTACTTCTCTTTTGAAGCTTTCTAAGATTTTCGAAAAGACGGGGTGTTGCAACCCTTGATTCGTAATTTCTTCAAATACGATGCCAATCGTATATGAATGAGCCGTTTTTAAAGATCGGGCCGAACTGTTAGGAATATAACCCATCTGTTCACAAAGTTCATTGATATAAGCTTTGGTTTGTTTCGATATATCGGGGTAATTATTCAAAGCTTTGGACACGGTTGTAATACTGAAGCCTGAGACTTTGGAGATATCTTTTATCGTTACCATAACGTCACCTTCTTAGTCGTGTTTATATTGAGTAATAATTATACTATAGTTGATAAATAGCAACAATGCAAGTATTCATTAAGGTGCGCTTGAGGTTTGTACATTGTGTGTTGCCATCCTAGAGCGGTTGCCAGCAAAATCAACCGCAACAATACCGACTTCATAGCTGGTTTGTGGATCCAAATTATCGATGTTAAAGGCGTTAAGCGTGGTATCGCCAATCAATTCGCCATCCAAGAATATTTCATATTTGTGGACCATCACATCGTGTTCAGCCTTTTGCCAATGGACGCGAATGTGGTCGTGTCTTGAAGCCGCCATTTCAATTTGAGTAGGCTCGCTTGGGGCCTCTTCACTCATACCTGCATAATCTTTTTGATAAACGCGGACATATTCAACTTGCATCTCGGTAGGGAAGATACTATCATCCACCCCTTGAACACCGCCCCAAGTACCGCCAATCGCTAAGTTCAAAATCAAGTGGAAAGGCTGATCAAAGGGCCAGGCTTCATAGTTTTCTTTGCCGATATTGGCATTTGGGTTAAACCCAAAATACGCAAAGCGCTCACCATCGATATAAAGGTCAATTTTGCCTGGTTCCCAAATCATCTCATAAAGATGAAATTCCGTCTCTGCGGTAGGCACATCTTTTGAAAAGCCTATTTGAGTGCCTTGCATGTGGTTGTAAGCACCGGTATGAATGGTACCGTGAACCACGCCTGGGTCATAACCGACGTATTCCATAATATCGATTTCTCCACTATGGGGCCATCCGCCATAGCGCCATTCCGTTGGTAACATCCAAATCGCAGGCCAAGTACCTGTGCCTGTAGGCATTTTTGCTTTGACTTGCACGCGGCCATATTCAAAGTCACCATAATATTTGCTTACTAGACGTGCTGAGGTGTATGAAGAACCTTGAAAATCCTCTTTAATGGCACGGATATGTAAAATACCATCTTCAACAAACGCATTGTTCAAGTTAGCATCGGTATAGTACTGAAGTTCTTGATTGCCCCAGCCATGACCGCCAACGTCATACCCCCAGTGATTGGAACTAGGCAGACCATCTTCATCAAATTCATCGCACCAAACGGGCTGCCACGCATCGATGTTGTCAAGGTGAGCGCATTCTTCAGGGACTAACCCGCGTTCATCATAACCGGGCCCACGGTCAAAAAGCATGCAAGCGCTTAATAGTAATATAAGGGATAAAAGGGTTGCTAATTGTATTTTTTTCATAACTATTCTCCTGTAATTCCTGTTCGTTCAATACTCTCAACAAAGTGACGTTGTGTAAAGAAGTAAAGGATTAATAATGGTAATAAGGCTAAAATGTTCCCCGCAAGACTCACGGCTTGGAAAAGTTCTCTAGCTCTTGAACCTGCAGGATAGATTTCGGTGTACTGGTTGATATACTGTGAAACCCTCAGTGGCAGGGTCATCATGTCGCTTCCTCTTAGGAATAAGCCGGAAAGATAAGTCTCATTATAATACCAAACAAAGCTAAATAAGAACACGATGATAATAGAGGGAATCGCTAAGGGCAAGACAATTTTGGTGAACGCCTTAAACGCACTCGCCCCATCGAGTTGTGCCGATTCAATCAAGCTTTTGGGAATCGTTTTAAAGAAGGAATAAAAGATCAATATATAGATCGGACCATTCAACCCTTGAGCTAAAAGCGCAGGATAAACAAACGCTCTAACTGAGCCCAAAAGTTCATAATTGGCATACATTCTAAACGTTGGCAACATCGTAATTTGTGGCGGAATGATAAATGCCATAATCATCAAGGCCATCAACGTCTTTTTAAAGGGCAATCTAAAACGCGCAAATCCATAGCCGACAATCGCACTTGATGCGGTTGCACTCAAGGCTGGTAAAGTCGCTAAGATCAAAGCATCCCTTAACGCCCTAGGATAATTAAGGTCTTCCCAAATGATACGGTAATTATCCCAGTTAAGAGAACTAGGAATCCAACGTACCGAGACACTGATAATATCGCTCATACTCATCAGTGAGTTACTAATCATATAAAGCATCGGATAAAGATAAACGTAACCCAAACTAAACAGCATGACATAAATAAATGTCTTATAAAGGAGGCCATCGGTATATTTACTGCCGATAAATGTTTTTTTGAAGCCGTATTTTAACGCTTGTTTGTTTTTGGTTTTAATGGCATGGTGAACCTCTTGGAAAAATAGTTTTATCCGTTTTATACTTTTCATGATGCCACCTTCTTCCGGATACTAATTATGCCGGTAAAAAGTAAGATAATCAGTGTCATCGTCAAGAAATATATCCACGATAAGGCTGCGCTATAGCCATATCCGCTAGTAATCTCAGCGGTGGATTCTGCGAGCATAATGTCATCCCTAATATACGTGATGATCGGATTGAGACTAAAAGTACTAATCGAGACCACGGTATAGATAATCGTAACGGTAATAAGCGGCATTAAAGAAGGCAACGTTATTTTCCAAAAATTCTCCCAAGGACCCGCACCATCAATCGCCGCGGCTTCATAAATAGCGACATCAATTTTTTGTAAGCCGGCCAACAAAATCAAGATTTGAATACCAGCGAACCAAAAGACAATCAAAATCTGATCAAATAAAGCTTGAATCGGGGCTTCAAACGCATCGCCGACATTATCTAAAACTTGATCGATGATGCCAATATCCTGTAGCGATGGCAATGTGGTTGCGCCTTGGGCAATCAACGTACCAATGACCGGCCCCGAGGTGATGATGACGGGTAAGAAAAACACGGTACGCCACAAGCCTTTGCCTTTGATGTTTTGATTGATTAACATCGCGATTACCAGGGCAAAAACGATTGTAACTGAGGTGCTGATAATCATCTCAAGACTATATTCAAGCAAATAGGTGCTAAAACTGGCGTCTGTCAAAAATGCAGCGCGATAATTATTGATGCCTTCAAAGGTTAATTCTAAATCTCTACCATCTAAGTGTACTTTGAAAAAGCTTAGATATAGGCTATAAAAAACGGGGTAAAGCGTGAAGATTAAATAGCCAACCATCCAAATAAAGATAAAGCCCAGACCAACCCACTTCTCTCTTCTTAAATTGGTCATCTTATAATTGAACTTATTGAAAAACACAATTTTAGTGGGGTGTCTGTATACTACTTTATTGTGGGTTAATTTATCCCAAGCCTTTTTAAGGGGGTTAGATAGATAGCGTTCAAACCATCCACTTACTTTTTCAAGGATCTTTTCGATCATGATTCAGCCCCTTTCACATGATAATCCAAGGGTGGAATGATGATATCATCGACTTGAGCTTCTTTCGCTGAGTAATTGATAATGATTGTGACATCGTTGCTGTAGGTTGTAGAAACCAGGCCATCATCGATGACACGCCGGTCTTCAATGGTTGCGCCCCTAACGTGCTTTAAAGCATCGTTGATGTAGGTATACTCTTCGATAATACTATCTTCCCATTTTTCAAAATGGGTAGAGAAATACCGTTCGATATCGGTGTTTCTTAAATCGCTAGAAGGATTGTGTGTCAAAATATAAGCCGGATTGATGCCAAAATCGACTAGCATAAGAATTTGTTCACGACCCCGTGCGTTATAATTTAAAAAATGACTGTAAAGTTCCATATGTCCATTTAAAACAATGGGTAGTAACGGTACTAAATCATCATAGTAATTGAGCTGAGAGTTATAAAGGGGTGTTTGGAAAAAACGGTTAGTATAAGCATAAGCATACGCGTTAGGATACATAAAGCCTGCATGATTTTCATAGTGGGCATATATTTCTTCATAATACTCTAAAGTATCTGAACGCATATACATATCATCATAATAATAAGAGAATAACGCTGAGCCAAGTTGTTCAAATAGGATGTTCACACCCGCTTCCTCAAACGCTTCAAAATGTCTGAGACTCAATCTTTTTGAGGTTTCAGGGTAAAGCGTATAATGACGGTTATAAACACAACTTGAGCAGCTACGTTCTAATTTGAACCGATCAACGCCTTGGGCAACATCGTTGCGGTAAGAAACGCGGCTCGTGGCTTCGGTCGCTCTTACATAGTTATTGATTAAATACAGCGGATTATCCGCATTAATATGGTCGATTAAGTCTTTATACTGTGATCTTGAACCTAAAGAAGTTTCAAACGACAGACGGCTTGGTAAATGGCCACTATATCCCCCATCATTCCAGCCTTGCAAACTGATGGTTTGATTGGTGATACCTTGTGACATCAAAGCATCATACATCTGTTTGACTTGTTCAACCGTACTCATCTCAACGATGCCCGTACCGATAAAGCGATTGCGTGAATCACTCATCAAATACTGAAGATGAACAGGAATATCATCCTGAGGTTCTAAGGCATCTTGCAAGATGCCATTCTCCAGCAAATATTCACGGTACTGACGGCCCATGCCTGTGTAGTTGGCATCTTCGTCATCTAAGAAATAGTAATACTTGGTCATATCCTCTGCCATGGTTTTGGCTACTCTATCAACTCTACTTTGTCCATCGGAAGTAATGCTTTGCCCGTATACGGCGCGGTAATCAAATTTTGTAAATATTAAATTATAGGGTTGGTTGCTTGCGCCGTTAGGATAGGCGACCAAGCGTGCATAGCTATCTCCAGAGTCAATAACCGCCAAATAGGCATTTTGATCGACGCCGTGTACCGCCCCAAAAATTGGCATGGAAAGCGGATAAGACGTCACGTTATTGGTAATGGTTCGTCTTGGTATACCGAAATCAGAATCGTAAAAACGATCAGAGAATGGGGCAGAGTATTTCCCTTCCTTATCGGTATATCTAATCATACTCCCAATACCATCAGGAATAATCATATAACCAGGTACATCATCGACGTAAGTTGCACCTAGTGCAGGAAATAATATAATGCTAGCTAAAGCCGTCTCTTCGGTTTCAGATTCATGTATGGAGTCATAAGGAATATGAGCTTTAATCCCTTTTTCTTCTAGCGTGACCTCAAGGGTAAAACTTAAATCCAAAACCACATTTCCGATGCGTTCCACAAACAAATCGAGCTGTACGCCATCATGGATATCACTGATATCTACGCTGTAGTCAGTTTGTTCCAAGCCGCGATTAGGTATTAAATCCATTCTTTGAGCACGTCTAGCGATATATTCAAAGCCTATAGTGCTGCTAAAGAAACTGGTTAAACCACCTGCTTCTTGGGGGTCAGGTATAAGCGTTTGCCACACATAAGAAGTAGCAGTATTTTTGACTTTAAAGTTTAAGTTTTGTTCATTTAGGTAAAGTTCAAAACGATCATTACTAGCGATTAAACGATCGTCTTGTTCAATCTCGATGTAGGACTCATCAGCCAATGGACGCATATCGTCTTTGTTCGTATACATTGATGAAGACAGCTTTTGATCTTCGATGTAGTTATATATGTCATCAACTGGAAGATTATGATCGCTTGAATCAGTCGTTTGAGCATGAACGAAAATGCCAAACACCAATAAAAACAATACGAGTATAATGCCTTTTTTAAAGCTACTGAACACGATTCATCACCTCCATGACGATGTCTCTGAATAATGATACAAATTCGTTTAACAAAATATAGATGATAAAGGTTCCTAACAATAACATCACCATGGTAAAAGCCGATATAAAGATCGATTGGAACGTTTCTTTTACGTTGTAATAATGGGTTTCTTTAACCATGAAGAAAAAATATACAACCGTAATCATGATGCTTAGCGTTTGAAGCATCGTTATTAAAAACGCTTCATTATGGGTTAAGGCATGAGACAGAATCGTTATTACGGGTAACATGATGAAAAATGGCAACAAGCAATAAATCGTCGTAATATAGACGTCTTTTAAACGCCCTTCACCCTCGCGAATTGAGCCGATCAAGTAATTGGATAAAACCCACAGTAAGATTGGTAAAAACACTTTAATAACTTCTTCGCCTAAGTTGATGTTGGAAATCACACGATAATTGAATAAGAAGTTAAGGTTATAGATGTAGTAAAGGTAGAAACCGAAATAAAGCAATAACAACAAACTAGCGGAGAAATACCCAACGCGCTTTTTACGTTTGATTTCATAGGTTGCATCAGCGGGATTACGTAAATAACTAAAGGCATACATTACTTCGTCATAGGTTTTGCTTTTGGCGCGGGCTTTATGGTAAACCTTTTTAATCGGGTCGGTAAACAGATGCATAAATTTTAGTTTAAGATTGATAACATACATAAACAAATAGATAAATAAAACCATAATCAATGCCCCGACGTTATCGAGCAACCAAGCATTACGCACTTCCCAATAAGCATCGCTATAACCATTGCGGTCAAAGGCGTTTTCATACGCTTCAAGCGCCTCTTCATATTCGCCTAATGAATAATAGGCATTGCCCATTCCCTGATGACCTAAGTCAAAGAAATCATTCATCTTAAGGACTTGGCTCCAAGGGTCTTGCGATTCTAAATAAAAACCATCTTGATAACTATCTAAAGCCGTGTGTACTAATGTGGCAAACTCAGTAGGCATAAATATTTGCATTTCACCTGCGCCTCTGTCGATGGCAAAGATATTAAAATCGCTATCCACAGCAATCGCTCTTGGGGTGTCAAACAATCCTTTGATTTGATTGGTCGTATCCCGACCGCCAAAAGCGAACAACAAGTTGCCTTCGCGGTCATATTCATAAATCATCCCCGAAGTTGAGATAGCGTAAATGTTGCCTAAAGGCCCCACGGCAATATCTCTTAAATCGGTTGAGCCATACATCGCAGGCAATAAGTTTTGCCCACTGATATTAAGTCGTTTAATCGCATAATCTTCCACCCCACGTGATACGGTGTGGATTAAGCCACGCTGATCAATAGCGACATTGGTTACCTCAGGTGGGGTGATATTGAAAATGCGCTCTTGTTGTTCTTCTGTGAAAAAGGTGTGTTGCAAGATAGTACGTAAAGTCGGTTGAATGGTATTAGCGCCATAATACCCTAAAAACTGTCCCGTTGGTGAAAACTGTGCCAAGCCTTGAGGGCCGGGCGATAAGATAAAGACATTCCCACGACTATCGCCAATAATCTTTTGAGGTCGATAGGTCCCACCGCCAAACAAAGGAGAATCTGGACGTTCGAAGGTATGCAATATCTCACCATCACTATCCAAACGGTAAGCTAGGCGCGCACCATAATCGGCAATCAGGATTTCACCTCTGGTGTTGACATGGACGCCGGTTGGTTCTATTAAGAAATCTTCACCAATCACTTCTATCTCTTCATTTTCAAGGTTGAAGACGATCAGTTTACCACCATCACTACCCTCAGAAACGATATAAATGTTGTTATCTTGGTCAATATGGATATCATGAGGCGTTCCCAAAGAAACCCCGAAAATCTCTGAGACACTGGTGATAGGCATATAGGCCGTTTGGGTTCTTACCAGTCGTTGATTAGAAATGGTATAAGTCTCATAACGAGCCACGCTTTCAGCTTGCAATGTCGTGCCAAACACCCCAAGCAACAGGACTAATGATAATAATAATGACAGGATTTTTTTCATCATTTGATTCCTGAATGTGCCATCGTGTTGATGACTTTACTTTGTAAGAAGATAAATAAGATTAAGTTTGGCACAAACATAATCATACTGGCTGCGGCTAACATACCTTGACCTGCGACGGGATTTCCTTGCGCTGCGGCACCCGGGGCACCGGCTTGAGCGGCTAAGGTAGAAAAGTAAAAGGGCAAGGTCTTCATGCGTTCATCATCGATGTATAAATTGGGACCAATAGGGTCATTCCATATTAATTGGAAAGATAATATTGCAACCGTAGCAACCGCCGGTGCGATGACGGGCATGATGATTTTGATAAAAATTTCCATCTCACTCGCTCCGTCAATTT
This sequence comes from uncultured Candidatus Izemoplasmatales bacterium, assembly GCA_964501415.1. Taxonomy (GTDB): domain Bacteria; phylum Bacillota_I; class Bacilli_A; order Izemoplasmatales; family Izemoplasmataceae; genus B1SED10-225. Next base: position 100,709 of record CAZCSL010000001.1, on the reverse strand, counting down.
TAGCCGATTCAATCAATTCATTGGGGATTTGATCGACGAACTGTTTGACCAAAAAGAGTCCTACTGGCATCGCAATAAGCGGTAAGATAAGGACCAAATAAGAATCGATCAAGCCCATGCGCGAGATGGTAATATAACGCGGAATGGTAACTGCAATCGGGACAAACATGAGCGCTAAGGTATTGATTTCAAATAAAATCTTTTTGCCTCTAAATTTTAGTTTTGATAAACCATAAGCCGCTAAACTTGTAATTAAAATACTAAGTCCAACGCCTAATACCGCTACGATGACGCTGTTAAACAAATAGCGGCTAAAGGGTACGCCCCCATCCCCAGCAAAATTGACCAAATCAATGAAGTTTTGCATGGTCGGAACGCGGACTAAAAATCTTGGAGGGAAAGCATAGAGTTCGTTTGAAGGCTTAAAGGCGTGTGAAAAGATAAATAGTATCGGCAAGCCTACAAACAACGTCATTGGAATCAAAAACAAGAAAAACTTAAGTTGGGAGGAATGATATTTTTTGGGATTAATCTTCATACCACTAAATTTAGCCATATTAATTCCCCTTATCTCTGTCACCAAGCAACGTAAAGGTGCCTTTGCTGATGGCGTATATAATGATGAGTAATAAGACACTCACGGCTGAGGCATAACCCATCAAATAACGGATGAAGCCAAAGTCTTCAATGTGGTTAACCATGAGTTGTCCTGCATATTGTGGCGTTGGATTGGCCCCAGATAGCTGCACGCCAATTTGGCCGACCGTGAAGGTTGCCACCACCGCCATAACGGCCCCAAATAACATCTGGGGTTTCATCGAAGGAATCGTGATGTAGAAAATCTCTTGCCAACGGTTTTTCATACCATCCATATAAGCTGCTTCATAAAGTGATTGATCGATATTTAAAATACCGGCAAGCATCGCTAAGAAGCCAACGCCCATGCTGCTCCACAAAGAGACGATGATCATGATGGTCATCAGATGTTGAGGCGAGGTTAAAAACTGTATCGGTTCTTGAATCAACCCCCAGTTTAACATCATCGCATTGAGATAGCCGGTTTGGTCCCCAGAGAAAATAACGCGCCATAAAACGGCCATCGCAATCCCTGCAGTCATGGAAGGACTGTAAAGAACAATCGCAAAAATTGTTCTGGGTCGATGCGGAATTTGTGCGAGCATCCATGCAAGTAAGAAACTCATCGCATAACCCACCGGACCAACGATAAAGGCAAAGCGAATGGTATTGGGTAAGACATATTGCATAAAGACTTCATCGCGGGTAAAAAGTTCTATATAGTTTCTAAGCCCTACATATTCAGGGGTTTCAATCGTATTGAAATAAGTAAAAGAAAGCGCAATCGCCATTAAGACGGGCACGACAATAAAGGCAACGAACAAAAGCACATAGGGTGTAAAAAACCAAGCTGGGTGATTCATGCGTCTAATCATTGTCTCGCCCCCTTAACCAATAATCAATATTGTGGATAGTCGGTACTGGATAAGGTTTCAGTACCTCACCGTTTTCAACATAACCAAATTCTTCCATTCGGTATAAAATCTCTCGGTTAGAGGTTCTAACAGCCCTATCAAGCGCAATTCTAGGATTAACATCATCGAAAACGATACGGTTCCACGCGTTAGAAATCTCACGTTCTACCATATAAGCACCAGGGACCCTAGAGGCTTCTAAGGCATAATCCCATTGCGATAAAATAACATCGATATGTTCATCAGGCAGTGGCAATTGTGCAAACGCTTCTAAGTTAGCGGTATTCCATAAATATTCTGGCCCAAAGGTTGTTTGCATACGCAAAGCAAATTCAGATTGGACTTCGGTCGATGACCACCACTGCAAGAAAGCCCAAGCTTCATCGGGATAATCGGTCGTAGACATAATCATGTTTGATTGTGCACCACTAGCGGCCCAACGTACAATCTCACCATCATCTTGAGGTACCCCAGGATGTGGGGCGATATTCCATTTGCCTCTAAGTTCAGGGGCAGCGATGGTTAATTGCAAGTAGGTTGCCAAATCGCTGATGCCAATGGGATATAAACCGAATCTGAAGTGGTTATAAAAGTTCGGCACTTCTTTAGGGACGTTATAAACGGTGAAAAGCTCACTCATCAAACGCATCCCTTCTAAAGAATCCTCACTATTAATAAGCGTCGACATGCCATCTTCGCTATATAATTCTCCGCCAAATTGATGAATGAAAGGCAAGGTTGCCACAAATGGTTTAAACCCACCATGCAAGGCAATCGGTTGGTAATAATTCATCTGGTAGCGCTGCAATTCTGGCAAGATTTCAATAACGCCATCCCACGTATCAGGCACGGGAATGTCAAGGCCGCTCATGATATCTTCACGGTAATAAGTGACCCAAAAGTTTTGCGTTTGCGGCAAGCCATATATGCCGTCTTCAAAGGCATATGGCACCATCGCACCAGGTGCGTATTGACTGACGGTTTCTTCATAGCCATCGAACTGTCTTAAATCCAAAGACGCATTTCTGATCGCAAACTCATAAGGGAACCAGTGATTGACCCCCATGGCCACATCAGGCGCATTGCCTGCTGAATTGGCTAAGATGAGTTTATTCTCATCTGGCATGATTGCCAGTTTAACTTCGATTCCTGTTTGTTCAGTAAACTCACTGTCGATAATTTGTTGCATAATTTCTATATGTTGGCGTTGGTGGTTAACCCAAACTTCTATCACGCCTTCATCGACGTTACCAGCCGCATAATCATCTTCGGTGAACGATAAGAAGAAACGTTTTGTCGTCTCCCATGAACGCACCACGGGATTCGCTCTTGGGCTAGGTAATGCCTCATCGCCTGTAACGAATATCTTTTCTAGGTTTAAGCCATTTTCAAGGAGTTGTTGAATCGTTATGCCAAGCAGTTGTGAGGTTGAAGAATCGCCGTCTGCTAACATACGCATTTGATGAGGGATATCGTTAACGTCACGACGCAATTGTTTCAATTGTCTAATCGCCACGTTTAAGTTTGTCAATTCACCAGGATCATCATGATTTGAATATTTACCGAGTTCTTCTTCGATGTGCTCTAAGGTTTCAATCCAACCATCGATGCGTTCTTCGATATCCGGAATATATGATTTCATATCCCAACGACGATAACGGTCTTGAACATTTCCGGTAATTTGTTTAACTTCTAAGCTGAGTTCGGTGATTTCATCCATAATGACATCAATGTTTTCATACGCATTACGGTAAGGTTCCAAAACCACCCTTAAACTCAAGGTGTTTTGACCTTCTTCCAAATAAAACTTAAATGGTTCTTCTCCCGCATTAAGTAATGTATTGCGGTAAGTACTTGTATGATTGAAGGGCATCATTTCTACTTCTTCAAAGGGCACTTCACCATTGATTCTTATTTCTCTAAACACAGGCATTTGCATTAAAAAGTTTTGGCTGTATTTAAAGCCAATATAATAATAGCCACTCTTTGGTACATCGATATTATAAGTAATGGCATTATCGCCAAGACGGAAGGAAGAACCGTCCAAAGCATTCAAACGACGATAACGCGTATGATAGGAAGTCGCAGAGGGATCTCTTAAGCCCATCAGACTCGTCGAAGGATTGGTCTTTAGTGCAATCTCTTCAGCACCAATGATAATTTGTTCATCTTCGATTAAATCACCATCATGCATATTCAAATACGCCTCATACGTCGGTGGCGCCACCGGTGATTCGACATAGAAAGAACCGAGTTCTAAGGCCCCTCGGCGATTGGTGATTTCAATGGTATTTTCCCCAGCTTCCAATAAGAAAGTCAAGGGTCTGACGTTTAATGCCGTTGAATCATAAAAGTACGTTTTTTGGAAACGATCTACTTTTCTTGACATGGGTAATATTTCATGACCGTAACGGTCCGTAGAAAAGGTGTCTTGTGTGAACTCCCACTGGGTAGGCAGAACAATATACTCACTTTCCTCAAAAAGATACTCCCCATTCACTTTAACCATCAACATGTTTTCTAATAAACTGTCCCAAACATCTAAATGATCGAACGCAAAAATATACTTCCCGCGTTCATCCACATCGACGGTAAAGCTAATCGTATCATCACGTTTAAACTCGATCACTTCCCCACCATAGGTTTCTGAATACGTAGTGGTATCGTGCATCGCTTCAGGCTCGATTTCGATATTCACCCCACCAATGGGCAAGGCGTTCCAAGTACGCTTAACATTATGATAACGATGATCGAGTTTTTCATTCGCAATGATCGCTTCTTTATCGATATCAACATAAGCATCTTGATGACGGCTACCGGTAAAAAAATATACGGCCCCTACAGCCACCAAAACCGCGAATATAACTTTAAATTTTTGTGCTTTAATCACACTCAATATTTCCATAGTAACACCTCAATAATGATGTAAAGCTTGGCAAAGATGCCAAGCTTTACATATAAGCATCAGTCTTCTAAAGCAGCTTTGACTAATTCGTTAATTTTTTCTTCCCATTCAGCCGCAAATACATCGGGGCTGATTAAGCCTTCATTAATACGTTCCCAATAATCGTTTTCATCGCTATCGACCCACTCCCAGAAAGCTTTGTAGCCTGGAAGCCATTTATCTACATCGGGTTTTGAATATTCAAGTAAATCAATGCTTTCTCTTAGGCCATCAACGCGATCGATATACTCATCGGTGCGTTCCCATACATCGGGGAAATCCGCCACAGGGAAACGGTCGAGATATTGCATATCACGCTCTTCCATCACATCTAGACGCGTGTGCCATCCTTCTTGACCAAAAGTCATCCACTTAGCTAATTTGTAGGCTTCTTCAGGATGGTCTGTTTGTGAAGAAATCACGGTAAAATCTAAAATAGTAGGTGGGAACTGACCAGCATCTCCGCCTGGATAAGGCCAAAAGCCTAGTTCAATACCGTAGTCATCCAACATGGATTCAACCATCCAAAAGTTCCAACTACCATCGATTCTCATACCAATATAACCAGCTTCCCAAGGCCAAATGTCGCCAAGCACATCCATTTCCTCTTCGGTAAAGCCAGCCACAACATCGCGTTCATAAAGGTCATTTCTCGCTTCCCATGCTTCTATCCATGCATCGGAAGTAAAGTTAAACTGTTCGCCATCCCAGGTATTGTATCCAACGTCTTCAAAATCTTGTGTTGGCCAAATAGAGGGGAAATCTAAATCACCAAACCAAGGATCGATACCATAGACGATATCGTTTTGACCGGCTTGTCTGATTTCAATGGCTAAATCAACCATATCATCGTATTTCCAATCTTTAGGGGGCAGTTCAATATTGTAACGTTCAAAAATGTTTTTGTTCATGTAGATGCCTTTGATGAATTGGAAAGATGGAATCGCATAGCGTCCATCACCATAAATGGCCGTATCTTTAATATTAGGATAAATATATTCTGTGTCTGGATCGGCATCCCAATACTCAGAGATATCTAAAATCATGCCATTCGAATAGCCCGTTGGGACATTGTCAATCGCGAATACATCAGGTAATACGCCCGCGGCTTGTGCGTTTAGCAAACTTTGCGTAAACTCGCCACCAGCTCCTGTAATATCTTGTCGAAGTTCAACGCGGATATTGGGGTGTTCTTCCATAAATGCCTCAATGAGCGCCTGATTCAAATCTTGGTCTCCCCAATCAGCATAGGTTAAAACGATATTACCTCTTGATTCACCGTTACCGCAAGCAACCAAGGTTAAACCTAAGGTTAAGCTTAAAACAAATAACAATATTTTTTTCATATTTTTATTGCTCCTTTTCAAAATAATAATACATAAATCGGTAGGTAGAGGGTAGTGATCCTACCCTCTTTTTAATTGTACCTTGCCGCTGCAAATACGACAATCATAGTTGCGTAAGCTGCAGCTTTTTCCATCAAGCTTCGGAGAGAAGATTGATCAATAACCTACCTACATATCTTTACTCGGTGAAGTCACCGTTTTCAATAAGTTCTGCATCAACGAAATCATCGCCATCTTTAATTTCGATGATCACGTTATCTAAGGTGAAGCTTTGTGGGGCATCTAAACCAGAGAAAAGCATACCCATTTCAAGTTTAAACTGACCTAATACATCGTAATCCATATCGTCATCGTCTAAAGTAAACTCAACTTCAAAGCTTTGCATCTCACGCGTTACTTCTAATTCTTCCATATGATAAGGTGTCCAACCATCTTCAGAATGGCCAATAGCAAGGTTGATTGAGCCTTCCACAGACGCTTTCGCATCAAAGCGCACGCGATAAGTTGCACCCTCTTCAAATTCAATTGAACCTTCGTTGTCCTCACCTGTGCCTAGAGCAAAAGCATCTTGAATGACTTGAATTTGCCAGTTTTCCCAAACGTTGATGCTTTCAAGAACTAAAAGCAGTTGTTCATCGGCTTTATAAAGAGCCCCAGTAGTGCCTTCCCAATCATTTAAGAACGCGCGCCAATCACTGAGTTCTTCGCCGTATTGATCAAAGTCTGCATTGACGAGCAGCTCTGCATCGACAAAATCGTCATCGTCTAGTACTTCTAAAGAGAGATTATCAAGGGTAAACGATTGTGTGCCTGATAAACCAGCAAACAAGTTGCCCATTTCAAGCTTAAATTGTGCTAATACATCATAATCTTCATCATCATCGTCTAGTGTAAACTCAAACTCGAAGGTTTGCATTTCCTTAGACACTTCTAAATCTTCCATATGATAAGGCGTCCAGCCACCACCAGCATGACCAATCGCTACGGTGAACATGCCGCTTGTGGTCGCTTTGGCATCAAAGCTTACGCGATAAGTTGCGCCTTCTTCAAACTCAATTGAGCCTTCGTTATCTTCACCCGTACCTAAGGCATAGGCATCTTGAATGATTTGTACTTGCCAGTTTTCCCAAACGTTAATCTCATGTAATTCTAAGACTAAGGCATTTTCAATAATTGAAAGATCTCCTACGGTACCTTCCCAATCGTTAAAGAATCCACGCCAACCATAAGCAGGTAATCTTAAGGCTTCATCCGGTTCTTCAAAAGTACCATTGACGATTAATTCTGCATCGACGAATTCATCGTCTTCTAAGACTTCAATCATCACGTTGTCCAAAGTGAAGGTTTGAGTGCCATCTTCGCCTTCGAACAATAAGCCCATTTCAAGTTTAAACATTGAAAGCATATCATAATCGCCCTCTTCATCGGTTTCAAACTCGAAGGAAATAGTCTCCATATCGGTGGAAATTGAAAGACCTTCTTCAATATGGTATTCATGCCAGCCACCGACTTCATGACCAAATGCCACAGCGATATCGCCAGTAACAGATGCTTTCGCATCAAAACTTACACGGTAAGTTCTACCTGCTTCAAGCTGCAAAGAGCCTTCGCCTTCTTCTTCAGCCATTCTCAGTGCCTCAGCATCTTGAATGATTTGAATGTTCCAGTTTGCAGAGGTGTTAATATCAGAAAGACTTGCAACCAGTTGGCCATCGATGACTTCGAGTTCACCTTGTGTGCCTTCCCAGTCATTAACAAATAAACGCCAACCAAAATCTGCACCAATCGGTAAATCTTCAACGGGTTCAACCACCGTTACTATGCGGGCTTCTACGGCTTCATCACCAGCAGAGTTGGTAACGGTATACGTCAGTTCATATTCACCTAATTCATCGGTGTTTACCTCTCCTGTAACGTTATCTAAGGTAAGTTCAATAGTGCCATCAACGCTGTCGATCGCACTAACGCCTGCAAGGGGATCAAATTCTTCACCAAGCGTAACTTCAACATCGTCAACACCTTGAATAACGGGTGGTAAGGTTTCTTCAAGTTCATCGATTTCTTCAATCATGACATCGTCAAGATAAACGGTAGTCATTAAGTTATCGGTACCAACGGTACCAGGGACGGTTCCAAACTCAAAAATTAAAGCACCGTTGTCTGAGGTCTCTTCACTCATGATGAATTCGAAGCTATAGGTTCTCATCTCTTCATCCAGGTCCACAATAACCGGAACGGCTGGTTTGAAATTAGTGAACCAAGGAGCTGCAGGCAACAATTCGCCAACTTGTACGTGCACCGCACGGGGCTCTTCTGCACGGGCTTTAAAGGTTACGCGGTAAGCTTGGTCTTCTTCAAACTCAATACCAATATTTTCTAGTCTTGGTTCCCACATACCGCCTGAGACACTTAAAATCTCAATTTTAAGTTCGCCATCGACAACCTCAAAATTACCGGTACCGCCTTCTAAACCAGTCGTCGTAGACCAAAAGTTCATGCCTAGTGAGAAGTCTCCATTAGGAACCATCTCATCACCAACTTGGTCTGGATCAACCTCTACGGTAACATAGCGGGGTGCCTCGGTTGAATAACCGCGGTCATCCTCGACACGGTAACGCAAGTAGTAAGTACCAGTTTCATCGGTTTTTACCTCACCGATAATGGTAATTTCATCGGTGATGTCATTGCCATCATGATCGGTGGCCGTAACGCCATCCATGGGGTCAAAATCTTCATCTAGATAAATCGTTACATCGTCTGCACCTTCAATTACAGGGGCTTCGCGATCGCCTCTATCACATGCATAAAGGGTAAAACTTAACAATAAAGCTAAAACTAACAACAAACTCTTTTTCATAAAAATCCTCCAAATTTTTTAATTCATATATATATTTATTATTTCATAGCTGCCATTTCTAATCTTGCTTGCTTCTTCTCCTACGACTTCCCCTCCTTTAATGGTTTTGGTTTCTTCATCATTTTTTAAGACTATCTTATGAATATCACACGTTTTGTACGTATCATGTAGACTTTCGTTAATATAAGTGACGGTAATATCCTTTAAAAATGTAAACGACAACGTCTTATCATTTTTAAAGAAACGGCCCGCGATTTTGGGTTCCAATCTAAACACCAGTTGGCCTGATTCTACCTTAAAGGGTTTCCCACCCGTCATCATCATGCGCCACATATCGATCACCTCGACGGTTGAACCGCTGAGACGGGCAAAGAAGCCTTGACCGTGAATCTTTGGGTTCGGGTTGTTTGTCGGTACGATGAAGCTACTGTTTTCTAAAGTGCTTCTACCATAGATGCTTGGGTCCATAAAGCAGACCAAGTTGGTTTGCATCGCCTCATAGAATGATTCATATAACCCCGCTTTAAGTAACCCTAACAAATATTTGTAATTCATGTGTAAGAAGTTGCTTTCACGTTCCAACCAGCCCTTTGTAAAGGCACGTATACGGCCGATTTCATGAGATTCACTTTCTAAGCACCCACTGGTTTTATACATCTGCAAGGTAGCATCGTAAATATCGCTTTTGGTGATATGTTGATGCATGGTTGATAAGCGTTTTTTATCGCGGTCAACTTTCATCATGCGCGCGGGCGATTCTAAAAAGTTAGGTAAGAATCGTTTTTTGAACCGTTTTGGTTTGACTAATGGCAAACCGTAATTACCGATCTGGGGCTTATCCTTATTAAAAAGCGGTTCATAATCCGTAACCTCGTAGGTGATAAACGTTGGTAAGATGCCTTGGTTTTCTTCATATAGTTTATCGATGCCTTTTTTGAGGCCATCAGATAAGGCTTCTAAATAGCGCTTTACCTCTTTGGTATTTAGGGTTTCGAAGCGGCCACTTAACCCAAAGCGTATCGCCGCTCTGTAAGTTTCTTTGGCGTTTAAACGGGCTTGATAGTCGCGCGCTTTTTTTAAGTGTTCAAAGAACGTCTTAAGTTCAACCGGTAAATCAATGGTCCTGTCTTGATGATGTTTTAATAGATAATCGACGATTCGCAACGTTTCAATTGTTTCACTGACGCCTGAACCAAATAGCCCTGGCAGTCCGTTCATCGCATCGTTCCACCCAGGTTTGTTGGCTTCCATTTCTATCCCGTAGCCTTCTGGGTCTAATAAACTGTGTTTGTTCATGATTAGCGAAAACAGTTTTACGTATAGATTAGAACGGTAAGGTTTATCGTTTATTTTGGTAAAATTACTTTGGTCTTTAGAAAGGTTGAGGCGCTTTATTTTTTCTTCATCTAAATGTCTTAAACTTCCGTACTGACGCACGTTACCTGCTTTATCCAAAACGGCCTTTTGCGTTTGTTCAAGCACACTGATAGGCGATTCAAAGTATAAGTAGCTTTCATCTTGATAAAGCAGTGATTCCATTTTATCGGGATAAATGCTTTCATACGTTTCTATCAAATCAAGCACATAGGTGAAGTGATCGCTCCAATACCCTTCGCCAAAAGCGGCGTTGATGATGGGGGTTGCATGATTGATGATATCGTTTAAATAGCTTTCTTCATCGGTCTTAACACTGATATTTTGGTTTTCAATAAAATTGACGATTTCACCAGGGGTAAATGGTTTTTTGAAAAACTTATCTAGGCGCTCATCAGCTTCAAAATGTTTTTTGATAAGTTTTTGTTTGTCTGATTCTTCTAGGGTATAAAGCGTCCCATTGACCGATAAGGGGTTATAGCCATCGAGTTGAATCAAAGAAGCGAAATGATGGATGTTAAACCGCTCAACATTAGGGTTTATAAAGGTATCTAAACGACGGTTTTGACACACGTCCCTAAAATTTCCTGCACCTTGGGAATAATATTCCGGGGCTAAAGAGAAATAGTTATAATCGCGTTCCAAATCTCCGTGGCGACGAGAATAAAGGTGATAGATTTGATCGCCAATCTCAATCGGATAGCCGCCTCTTAAAAAGTTATCCAAATAATTTTGTTTGATGTATTCATCAAAGATGGGGTAAGCGGTATTGGTTTCAACGTCGATTAACAAATCATCGACAACGCTTTGAGCCGCTTTTTCTTTTTCTTCAAACCATCCCGGTTTGTCGATGCGGTCTAAGGCTTTTTTCAATATATGATAACTTTCACTATGCCCACTCATCGCATAAAGCGTTAAGGTTTCTTTGGGTTTTAAAGTGGTTTCATAAGGGATAAAGCCACAGGGAATCTTATTGGCGGTAATCTGTGAGGCTTTTGTCAAATCTTTTATGGTCGTTTGGTGAAAATTGACTGGATAGGTTTTGGCTTTGTTATAGCCGAAGACCAAGTCTTGATCGACGATAGGCGTGACGCGTTTGTTACCGATGAAGCCTAAATAGAAATTTCCGCTTAAGTTTTCCTTGACTTCACTAGAATCATTGGTTGAAGCACGCAATTTATAATAAGCAAGCTTATCATCTAAATGGTTGACATCCATCCATGAAGCCAATAAGTTAGATGTAGCTTTAAATCCTTCGTTGTGAATACCTGCAGGGAAGATTTGGCTAATGCCATCTAAAAGCTCTAGGTGTTTTTCACTTGAAGTTAGATTTTCAATTTGTACTTTTCTAATCAAGCCTGCTAAGGGTTCCTGTGTAAGATTGAAATAGGTGACGGTCGTTTTGATGCCTAAATCCTCATTGGTTTCTTTTAACGTTAAGGTTGCTTTATTTACATGCATTTCGTGCGGGTTGGTTTGTTCGGCTTTAAAAGCCTCATAAGGCACGCCGTCGATTTTATAAAACGTTCTAAACCCGATGGTCCCCACCGATTCGTATGCTTTGTTGGCGGGGGTGAATTCCATGATTGGATTGCCTTTGTCTTTTAAACCAAAACCGCTGATAGCTTGGGCTCTATTGACATAAAAACTCCAAAGGGGAATCCCTTTTTTACCGGCAATGCCCGGTAAAAAGTTGGCAAACGTTTTTTGTTGGTTGTAATTTTTAACGACAAACGTCGAACCTTGGAAATAATAATCACTCATAAGTTACACCTCAATCAAGATAGTAGCGATACTGCGTCTTTTAATCATACATGGATAAGTGACGGTACCGGCGGTAAGTTCGATGGTCTCATCTAATTCGCTTTCGTTTTGAATTACGATCACTTTTGAGTTATCTGGATTTATAAAAGCCACATGGCCTAAAGGGGTATTTGTAGCTATAGATTCAATACGTTTAGCCCCGGGTTTTACATGTTTAGAAAAATGCTTAATGGCATAATAAGAACTGTTGAAGTGTACCTTATCTTCTTTCGTATCGGCAATAATCGGTGCATCGCAATAATTGCCCACGTGATTGGGTCCCCCAATTTCATTTAACAATAGGTTCCAATCGATGTAGCCTTCACAATAGTGGTTGAAATCGCCAATCATATTTCTAGCATAACGCTCAGCGGTTTCAAAAGCGCCTAACTTTACGCCACCTTCGATGCAGCCTTCGGTAAACAAAATGTGTTTATCCGGGAACATCTCATGCACTTCACTTAAGTTTTCAAACGCTTCACTGACATACCAATGAATCCCTACACCCCATACATAGGATGCGGCTTTTTGATCTTCTAAAACCGTCTTAGCTCGCTCAACAACGATGTCTCGGTTGTGATCCCATATCACAATACCTACATCTTTATAAGGTGAGTCATGTAAGGTTGGACCAAGATGGTTTTTAACAAAGTCTCTTTCTTCTTCGCCGGTGTAGACGCATGAATCCCACGTTTGAACCGCGGCGGGTTCGTTTTGAACACTAACAGCAAAAATATTCAAGCCTTCTTTTTCCATATGTTCTATGTATTTGACGTAGTAATCTGCCCATGTTTGGTAATAAGCAGGTTTAAGTTTGCCGCCGTTATTCATTTGTTGATTGGTTTTCATCCAAGCAGGAGGAGACCACGGTGAAGCGAGGAGATTAATTTCTTCACCGCGGATTTCTTGGGCTGCTTTAATGGTTGGAATAACCCACTTTTTTTCCCGTGATATATCGAATGATTGTAACGATTCATCGTTTTCTTCTACATAAGTATAGTTTTCAAGTGCAAAATCACAACTATTGATGTGCACTCGACCTAAGTTATAATTCAGTCCTTCTTCAACGTCAAAATAAGCTTTTAAAATCAAAGCCTGATTAGATTTAGATAATTGACTCAAGGTATAGGTTGCCGCTTCAGTAAAGGCCCCACCAAAACCCAAAATGCTTTGGAAAGCCCTATCATCATTTAGCGTAATTCTTCCCTTTGCCGAAGCTATCTTACGATCAACCAAAGCATGCCGTAATCGCTCATAAAGCGATGTTTCATAATGTTTAATCATGGTTTCCTCCAATAGCGAAATCGTTTTCGTTTATAGATTATCATACTTGTAAACGTTTTACTATAACGTTTTCGTTTTTTATAATTAAGATTTAATATTTTATAAATAAGCAAAAATAAAAAAGCATGCGTTAATCGCAAAAGCATGCTTTTTTCATGGTTTTTTCAATAAAATTAAGAAAATGAAAAAATTTCTTACATGGTTAGATGAACCTTATATCTTATTACCAAGGTAAAGGATCTGGTGCAATATATGCATCATAATAGTGCTCGAGTTTCGCTTTTAAGTCTTTGGGAAATGCAAAATCGATGGCCTTAAGATGATCCTTTAATTGCGCTTGGTTTCTAATACCTGGGATGATGGTGGTAACGGCGTCATATTGTTTGATAAAGCCTAAGGCGTATTTTGGAGAAATGCGATCATTTAGTGTCTTTTCAAGTTGCTTGATTAAATTATCCCGTCTGATTAAGTCTGCTTTACGCCATCGTTGTTTGATATCGGTGAATCTTGAGTCTTTATGATATTTGCCACTTAGCCAACCCGAATCTAAAGGGACCTTGATGATAAGGGCGATGTTTTGTTCTTTGATTTGGTCTAATAAATGACGGGTGGACTGTGAAAAAATATTAAACAAGAGTTCGATAACTTCTATATCGTTGCGCTTTAAAACCGCTTTAAGTTCTGTTTCGGTGTCAATCGATACCCCGTATGCTTTGATTAAGCCTTTTTGCTTTAGGTCTTTTAAAATATCAAAATGTTTGGTTTTACCTGCTAAGACGTCCATACTCGGGTTATGCAACAACAAAGAATCCAAATAGTCGGTTTTGAGTCTTTCTAAGGAGCCTTTTAAAGAGGCTGCGATTTTGTTTTCGTCAAAATCAATCGTCCCATCGGGGTGATGGCCAAATTTTGAATTTATGACAACTTCTTCCCTTCGGCCTTTGAGGGCTTGTCCTAAAATCATCTCACTGCGGCCATTGGCGTAATTGGGAGCGGTGTCAAAAAAATTGACCCCAGCTTCTAAGGCTTTATTGATTAGTGCGATACCTTCATTTTCTGTCATCGTTTTGCCATAAGCTTGATTGCCGAGTGGCCAAGCCCCAAAGCCCAGTAGCGATACGGATGTTTTTTGTTTACCATAAGATTTCTTCATCATAATATATGACCTCCTTTAACGTTCATTTTAGCACAAAACAATAGAATGAAAAGTAACAAAAACTTGACTAAGATAAAAATATGCTATAATAACGACCATAAAGGAGGCGGTCAACATTAAGATTTTAGAATCGAAAAAAACCATGCATAACCATGTGAAAATTCCTGTTATTGGACTAGGTACTTGGCAAATGCCAAAAGGTGAAACTACTTATCAAAGCGTATTATCAGCGCTAAAGGCGGGATACCGGCACATCGATACAGCCGCAGGCTATGGCAATGAAGAAAGCGTGGGACAAGCGATTAAAGACTCAGGGTTAAAACGCGAGGATGTGTTTGTCACATCGAAACTGGAAAGTCATATCAAAAGTTATGATGAAACGCTTGAAGCCTTTGAAAAAACTCTTGATAATTTGGGCTTTGAATATTTAGACCTTTATCTCATTCATGCGCCTTGGCCTTGGAGTGAGATGGGGAAAAACTGTGATGAAGGAAACGTCGCCGCGTTCAAAGCCATGGAAACGTTATATAAAGCAGGTAAAATCAAGGCGATTGGTGTATCTAATTTTTCGGTGGCCGATGTTAAAAACATCTTAGACCATTGTGAAATTACGCCTCACGTGAATCAAATCGGCTATTTTATCGGCTTGGACAACCAAGACATTCATCAGTATTGCGATCAACATGAAATCTTAGTTGAGGCCTATTCCCCTTTAGGCATCGGTTATGCACTGAACAACGAAACGATTAAAGAAGTCGCTTCAAAATATAACGTCTCAGCGGCACAAATATGTTTGCGTTACTTGATTCAAAAAGACCTCGTGGTCATTCCTAAAAGCACACATGAACACCGTATTAAAGAAAATGCCCAGCTCGATTTTGAAATATCGAAAAACGATATGACGATTTTAGAAAACATTAAAGATGATCCTAGAAAATTTTAAAAAAAAGGCGCAGATGCGCCTTTTTATGTGATTATATGCATGCCTTGTGATAAAGCGATGGGTTGAATATCTAGTTCTTTTTTGTACTGTTTGTAGAATGCTTCTTTAAAGTCATCATCATGTGGGGTGTCGGTTTTTTCAAACAAGGCTATGACGATTTGATCATAGCCAATCTGAGACAAGCGGGCCCCAATTGAGCCTTGATTGAGCATTTGACTGATGATGGCATCGTAATAAGAATTGGATATTTCATATAGATGTTTTAAAGAGTTTTGTGATTGATCTAAGGTATCGCCAAACATGATCATGTCTTTTTGTTTTAAGTAATCTAAGGCTTGTTCAATGCGCATTTGTTCAAACATGACGTGTTCGGCAAACCGGATGATATCACTGCCCTTTAGTTTCGCTTTGAGGCGTTTAAAATCCTCAAACGATAAATCGACCAAAGTATCGATTGTTCTAAACGCGTTGAGTTGTTCGGTGGCTTTTTGGATGCCTTTAAGTCTAATCGTAATATCGGAGTTTAATATGAATTTAGGACGGTTGATAAATACATGGACATAGCGGTAATGTTCCGCATCAAAAGGCAGATATTCATAATGCAATGTTTTCGTATCGACCATCATCATTTGATTTTTTTTACCTAAAGCACAAGCGATATGTTGGGCGATATTGACGTGATGATTGCCTTGGAGTGCTTTTTCTATAGAATAAGCGTAGCGGATTTGTTTCATATCTGTAATATCAAAAGCATTTTCAGTCGCCAAAATATACATGATCATCATATCAAACGTCGCGTGCAAGCCTAAGTTTTTAGGTAGGGTTTGAGAAGGTGTAATCGATATATTTAAGCCCTTTTGAACGGGATAGCCTTCATATTGAAGTTTTTTGATTAAGGCTATTACGCGTTTGGCATAAATATCATTGGTTTCTTGATTGAGATTGGTTAAATCAACCAGTAACCTATATTGTTCACTCATAAAATCCATTTGAATATCAAGTTGCAATTCTTCTTTATCCGAAACACTGGCATAAATGCCTTTGGATAACGTGAGCATCATGACCTTGCCCTTCAAAACATCGCTACCTTCTCCTAGGATTTGAATGGTAGCGGGCGCAAAGTAGGTTTTGCTTGGTTTTTTGTTAAAATGCAAATCATGGTTTTTACGAATCGTCTCTTTCATACTCTCACCCCTATTCTCATTATAGCATATCTGTTTGCTTGCACGCGTAAAAAAACCCACAACCTTTTTAGGTCATGGGTGCGTTTAAAATAGTGGGGGTTGGTTATCGTCGCAATTGATCAGGTGCTTAAAGCCTTCAAAGACTTTTTTAGTCATGTATGCATCTTCTAAGGCATCGTGTTTTTGCCTTTGCTTAAGTTGATGGCCATAGCGTTCAAAGGCACTTAACAAACCCACATCGTTTTTTAGATTGAAGTAGTTTTTGTGCAGTTTGAGCAAATTGACAAATCGCGTCTTTTTGGCCAAGGTACGTTTATGATTGATTTTATAAGAATCTCTAAGCGCCAACATATCATTGCGACCCCATACGATGATGGCCGGTTTATAGGTATTAATGAGGTTTTTGAGATGATTATAAAACGTTTCATAGCTCATGCCTTGATCGACGTCATCTTGGGTGAGGTCTAAAAACTTCAAGGTGCGCTTACTTAGCGTTTCGTGTCTGGTTGGCTTGATGCAAGCTGAAAATGTTTTTAAGACTTTACCCTCTTTGTCTTGTAAAATATAGCCGACTTGAATGATTTCTTGAACAAAATTCTTTTGTTTATAGTAAGGATGCATGCTCATCTCAAAATCCAAAAACAACTTCATACCGAGTTGATTAACAAATGATTTGGTTTGGTTTTTGAGGTGTTTAAAAGAATAAAGCACCTTAGGACCATAGACGGTTGGCTTAATGATTTTTTTAACGTTTCTTACCGTGTGCATCGCTTTTTGGTTGGTTTTGTGTTTGCGTTGAAAGCTAAGGGCGATAAAAAAATTGGGATGCAAGTATTTTTCAAATTTTGAAAACATCGCACGTTGAAAATACAGTATCCGTTTTTGTCGACGACCTAGCATCGTAATGGTACGTTTTCTTTCATCCACAGCAAGTATTTTTCCTTGAATTTGCATAGTATCACCTGAGGTTATAAATTATCTTTTAATCGCTTGATGAGACTATCAGAAAAGCCTAATGCTTTTAAGGTTTGATAGTCGGCTTTTTTGATGTTGCTAATCGTTTTAAAATGTTTTAACAAGGTTTCTTTGCGTTTTTTGCCGATGCCTTCGATGGTGTCAAGTTTGCTTTCAAACAACCCTTTTTGGCGTTTTTGTTGGTGAAAGGTAATCGCAAAACGATGCGCTTCATCTTGAATACGGCTTAGCAATTTAAACAACTCGCTATCCTTTTTGATTTCATAGGTGGTGCCACTTTCATCGATAATGTGGCTGGTTTTGTGTTTTTTGTCCTTTACCAGTGAAATCAATGGAATATCGAGGTTAAAGGTTTCTTTCATCTTTATCCCTGCGCTCAGTTGATTGATGCCGCCATCTAAAACGATTAGATCGGGGGTTTTAAGTTTATCCATCAAAAGCCTTCTAAAGCGCCGGTATAATACTTCTTTCATCTGATCGGTATCTCCAGATTGTACCGCACTATCTTTTAAATTGTATTTGCGATAGTTATGTTTGTCAGGCTTGGCATTTTTAAACGTGACCATGGCCGAGACGGGGTATTCACCAAACAGATGAGAGTTATCAAATGCTTCAATATGGTAAGGGGTAGGAATGTCCAATAGTTCTGAGAGTTCGTCGAGAACATCAAAGGTTTTGGCTTTGATTTTTTGTTGGCTTTTTTGATGGTTTTCTAAGGCTTCAATCGCATTTTGTTTGGCAATGTTCATCATCCGTCTTTTCTCGCCACGCTTCGGTATGGAGATGGGCACATCTAGGGTGTGATAGATAAACTCATCGCCAAAGTCTCGGTCGATTAATAGGGCATTCGGTTTAGGATAGGTCTGATAAAACTGTCCCAAAAAAGATTGCAAGGCTTGATTGAGCTCCCCTTGATAGTCAAACAACCGTTTATCCACCGCTGAGATTTTTCCGTTGCGAATGAAAAATATCACTAAAGAAAGCGTGTCTTTATCGGTCGCCATGGCGATTAAATCAATCATGCGATCATCTTTTAAATTGATACCTTGTTGGCTTTGATGAATCGTGGTTTTTATCGCATCCAGCATCGCTTTGTATTCACTAGCGCGTTCATAAGCAAGTGATTCTGAGGCTTGATACATCTTGGTTTTTAGCTCTTTTTGAATCGCTTGGGTATGTCCTTTTAAAAATTGACGGATATTTTGTTCAATATCGCGGTATGTATTTTGTTCAACTTTGTGGATACAAGGGGCTAAGCACTGGCCCAAATGGTAATATAAACAGGGCTCATTAGGCAAGGTTTGACATTGCCTCAATGGATAGAGTTTGTTTAAGAGTTTAATCGTATCGCGGGCCGCTTTAACGTTTGGGTAGGGGCCAAACAGATTGCGATGCTTTTTCTTCACGCGTCTAGTTACGATCATTTTAGGGTGTTTTTCACGGGTGATTTCTATGTAGGGATAGCTTTTATCATCGGTTAATAAAATGTTATATCTAGGTTGGTGTTTTTTGATTAAGTCAATTTCTAAGATATAGGCTTCAAGTTCACTGTCTGTGATGATGTAATCAAAGTCTTCAACCATCCTTAGCATCTTGGTGGTTTTATTGTCGTGTGAACCGGTGAAATAACTGGACAAGCGTTTTTTTAAGTCTTTGGCCTTGCCCACATAAATAATGCGTCCTTGGCCGTCTTTCATCTGATAAGAACCCGGTAGATTGGGTACGCTATTTAGTTTGTCCTTCATCGCTAACCCCCTTTAAAAAACGATAGAAAAATAAGTGCGCCAACACTTATTTTTCTATTTGTCCATCACGTCTTTTAAGCCTTTTTCAATGCGGTTACCGGTTTCTAATGAGGTATCGTATTGGAAACGCAGTTGTGGCATTTTGCGGATCGTGATTTTTTTGGCCAAGCTGGTACGTATAAAGCTTTTTGATTTTTCTAAAGCCTCTTTGACGGCTTGACGATTATCGGGTGTATCTTTTAAAATCGTGTAATAAATTGTTAGATAAGATAGATCATTGGTTAGTTTGACCGCGGTAATCGTCATGAACTCAATATTGGGGTTTTTGATTTCGCGGTTGATGATTAACGATAAAGCACGTTCAATATCGCTTTGTAAGCGTTCGATTTTTGGCATTAGCGTTTTAACTCCTTCATAACGGAGGCTTCAATGATGTCGCCTTCTTTGATATCGTTAAAGTTTTCGATTTGAATACCGCATTCAAAGCCTTGTCTGACTTCTTTTACGTCATCTTTAAAGCGTTTTAAGCTGGCTAGTTTGCCTTCATATACGACCACGCCATCGCGCAAGACGCGGACTAAAGCATCACGCTGAATGTTGCCGTCGGTCACAAAGCAACCAGCAATGGTCCCGATGCGTGAGATTTTAAATAAATCCCGCACTTCAGCTTGACCGGTAATGACTTCTTCAAATTCTGGATCGAGTAAGCCTTTCATCGCGTTTTCAATATCTTCTAGGGCTTTATAGATGATGTTATAAAGGCGGATTTCGACGTTTTTGTTTTTGGCGGTTTCTCTTACTGCGGCACTGGGTCTGACGTTAAAGCCTAAGATAATCGCCCCACTTGCCAAGGCTAAGGTAACATCAGTCTCGGTAATCGTACCGACACTACTGCGAATAACCTCAACGTTAGCCCCCTCAACATCGATCGTTTCTAAGCTCGATTTAAGCGCTTCGATTGAACCGTGCGTATCGCCTCTGACGATCAAAGGCAACGTTTTTAAATCGCCTTTGTTCATATTGGCGAATAACTCATCTAAACTCATCGCCTTAGAAAGACCGCGTTCTTCTTTCCAGGTACGGTGGGTTCTGGTTTCACTGATTTGACGGGCTTCTTTATCATCATCGAAGACTTGGAAAGGATCTCCGGCTTGAGGGACATCGTTTAAGCCGATGATTTCGACGGCTTTAGAGGGTGGGGCTTGTTCGACGGCTTTGCCGTAATCATCGCGCATCGCGCGGATTCTACCAAAGGTATCACCCACGACAAGCGTATCGCCGGTTTTAAGCGTTCCATTTTGGACGAGTAACGTCGCTACAGGTCCCCTGCCTTTGTCCAGTTCACTTTCGATCACGGTCCCACTAGCAAGACGGTTCGGGTTGGCTTTGAATTCTTCTACCTCGGCGGTCAAAAGAATCATTTCGATTAACTCTTCTACCCCTTCTCCTTTTAAGGCAGACATTTCCACGAAGATTGTCTTTCCGCCCCAATCTTCGGGCAAAAGATCAAATTCACTCAATTCTTGTTTCACCTTATCAGGGTTGGCCCCGGGCATATCCATTTTATTCACTGCCACGATGATAGGACACTTAGCGGCTTTGGCATGGTCGATGGCTTCTTTGGTTTGAGGCATGACCCCATCATCGGCGGCCACGACTAAAACGGCGATGTCGGTTACTTGTGCACCGCGGGCACGCATCTCGGTAAATGCCGCATGGCCTGGGGTATCGATAAAGGTAATTAATTTGCCGTTTGCATCGTATTGATAAGCCCCGATATGTTGGGTGATACCGCCGGCTTCGCCTTCGGTTACGCGGGCGCTTCTAATCGTGTCGAGCAAGGTTGTTTTACCATGATCAACGTGTCCCATGATGGTAACGACGGGTGGGCGCAAGATTAAATCGGATTCATCGTCTTCAATCTTGATTTCTTCAAAGCGGGTCTTATCGGTTATCTTTTCTTCGATTAAATCGACCTCATAGGCCATCGCAAGCAATTCTGCGGTTTTTTTGTCTAAGGTTTGGTTTTGATTGGCCATAACCCCTAAAGTCATCGCTTTTTTGATGATACTACTGACCGGTTTGTTTAAGGCTTTGGCAAATTCGCTTACCGTCATGTTTTCTTTGTAGGTAATTTCCGTTATTTTCTTTTTGGGTTGGTTAGGCTTTTGGCTTTTTTTAGCCATAAAGACCACCTCTTTCTTTACTTATAGTTTGATGGCATCTTGGCGCATCGCTAAGACTTTAACATCACGTTTGCCAATCGCTTGAGATAAGGCTTCTGTGCTAAAGTCGGTATTTAATGTTGTGTTGGTGCTTTTGGTTTTGTCTTGGATTTTCTTAGCCGTGTTTGAAGCGGTATCTTGGCTCATAAAGACGATGAGGTTTTGCGTTGTTTTCAACGCCTCAATCGTGCGTTTTGCGCCGATGATGATATCGCCTTTTCTCATTGCGAGTCCCAGGGTTTTAAGCATTTTATCGCTCGATTTCATTTAAAATATCCTCATAAACTTGATCATCGACATCGAGTTCAAAATGGCGGTTTAATGCTTTTTTCTTACGCGCTTCTTTAATCACTTTCGCATCCTTTTTTAAGTAAGCCCCGCGGCCGTGTGCCTTGCCGCTCGGATCGACAAAGACGTGGTTTTCTTTGTTTTTGACGATGCGAAGCATCTCACCTTTCGGCAGTTGTTCACGGGTTAAAATACACGTTCTAAGCGGTATTTTACGCTTCTTCTTCATCCCAATCATCCCCTTCATCGTAGGATAATTCGGTATATTCTATGCCGGCTTCTTCCGCATCGGAAATCGATTTGATATCGAGTTTCCAGCCGCAGGATTGAGCCGCTAAACGAACGTTTTGTCCCTTAGCGCCTATCGCGCCGGTAAAATCTTCATCTCTGACGATGACCACTGCACTTTTTTCGTTTTGTTCTAAAGCGGCCCCGACAATTTGGGCTGGCGCTAAAGCATTTTCAATTAACACATAAGGGTCTTTAGACCACCGATAAAAGCTAATGCGTTCACCTTGCAAGGCTTCTTCAACTTCTTTTTTACGGTTCGATTCTCTGCCTAAACAAGCGCCCACAGGATCGACGTTTTCATCGTGTGAATAAACCGCGATTTTACTTCTAGAACCCGCATCACGAGCCAATCCCATGATTTCAACGGTCCCATCCATAATTTCGGGGACGACTTGTTCGATCAAGCGTTTCACAAGATTTCTATCGGTTCTTGAGACGTATACCTTAGGTCCTTTGGTCGTCATTTCAACTTTGGTGATATAGACTTTGAGTCTGGCACTAATTCTAGCATCATCGCTGCGTAAAAGCTCTTTTCTCGGCAAAGAGGTTTCTAAGTTTTGACCCAAATCCAAGGTAACAAAGTCTTTGTTTAACCCGATGATTTCCGTGGTGATCATCTCATTTTCTTTTTCTTTGAAAATGCTATAGACTTTCTCACGCTCAAGTTGTTTTAGCCCTTGGGTTAAGATTTGTTTGGCGCTGACCGCCGCGATGCGGCCAAAGTCTTTAGGGGTGATGTCTTTGGTCAAGGTATCGCCAATTTTGATGCGCTTGTTTTGTTGGCGGGCATCTTGCAAAGAGATTTGGGTTGGGTCTTGGACTTCATCAACGACGAGATAATCGGCATACAGTTTGATCTCATCTTTGTCTTCGTTAAATTCAACGCGGGCATTTTCGCTACTGTGGTATTCTTTTTTATAGGCGTTTAGGATACCGCGTTCTAAAATCTCTAAAATTTGTTCCTTTTCAAGCCCACGGTCTTGAGCTATCAAGTCAAGGGCTTTGTAAAAATCTTTTGCTTTCATGGGGATTCCTCCTAAAAATCGATGGCGAGACGAATGGTTTCGATATCGCTTTGAAAAATGGTGATGGTTTTGCCTTTTTGTTTGTCTAATACCTCAAGGCTGCTTTCAGAGACGTCTGTCAAAATACCTTCTAAGGTTTGTTCGAAGGTTTTGATATGGACGAATTTACCTTTGGCCCGCTGCATCTCTTCAAGGTTTCTAAGTTCGTGTTCGGCGCCAGCTGAGGTAACCTCAAGCATATAAGCATCTTCGATAGGATCATCGGCATCTAAAATCGTGCTTAGATGTTCGCTTACTTTGACGCAATCATCGATGCCAATGGGATCTTGATGGTCGATTTCAATCGATAATACGCGGTCTTTTCCGCGTTTTGAGAAGGTGTAGTTGTACAAGTAATAGCCTAAGGCTTCGATTTCTTTTTGGATTAATTGTTTTAAGTCTGCCATCGTTATCCCTCCGTTTTGGCATAAAAAGAGTGGGTTTTGACCCACTCTTCTAACACATATGCAAGGGTATTTTAACACAACGGCGATATTTTTGCAAGCCTAATCGCTTAACAAAGGCTGTTTTTGTGTTAAGGCATGCATGATAATACTGCCCGCTACCCCAACGTTCAAAGAATCAATCGCTTTTGTGGGAATGGTGATGGTATGATCGAGGGCTTTTATCGTGCTTTCACGCAAGCCTTGTCCTTCGTTGCCCAATATTAAGGCATAAGGGGTATTTGGCCTTTTATTAAGGGGTTTGTCGGTGGATAAATGGGCTCCAATTAAAACGTAATCTGGGTGTTTTTCCATGAACTTTTTAAAACCCCCTTCAAAAAGTCTTAGTTTAAAAAGCGCCCCTTGGGTGCTTCTTAAGACCTTTAAGCTGAAAAGATCAGCACATTGGTCCAATACCAAAGTATCAAACCCAAAAGCTAACGCGCTTCTAATCAATGTCCCTACATTGCCGGGGTCTTGAATGTTTTCTAAAACCAATACGCGCTTACCGGGTGTCATTGGTTTGGGCTTTTTGATGATAGCCGCAACCATCGGTTGGTGGTCGGTATTCAGCAGGTGTTTTAAAACATGGGGACTAAGCAACGTGGCTTGTTTATAACGTGGATGCGGTTTAGTCAAAAAAACCGTATCAATCAAGCCGATGTCAGCGGCGGTTTCAATCAGGTGATGCCCTTCAATCAATAGCTTGTTTTCTTTATCCCGATATTTTTTCATGTGCAGTTTCTTGGCATCTTTAATCAATTGGTTTTGCGTTGAGGTAATCATGATTTCACCTGCTTTAAGGCTTCTTGGACGCTTAAGCCTAGCTTTGATAACTCGATGTCACTATCTTGGGTTATAGTGAGGGTGATACGTGCATCCATCACTTTAGTGATGAGGCTTTCAAAGTTAAATAAGCGCTCATAACGATTGGCATAATAATCTCTGGGATTGGTCGCAACTTGGCTAGGCACATAAATCGCACAACAATCTTCAAACGGTTGAATGGAGATGGTGTAAGTGTCAATCGCCTTAGCGATATCGATAATTTGCCCTTTTTCCATCATAGCCAGTGGCCGGATAACCGGTAAGCTGGTGACGACGTCAGTAACTTTCATACTCTCAAGGGTTTGAGAAGCCACTTGACCGATCGATTCACCGTTGATGATGATTGGGGTATGGTCTTGTTGGGCGAATGTTTCGGCGATGCGCATCATCATGCGGCGCATGATAGTAATATGGTAAGGTTTGGGCACATAATGCATGATGGCTTCGTGTAAGGCATAAAAAGGCATCATATGCAATGTGATGGTGTTGTTTTTGTGGTAGGGGGCTAACTTTTTAGCAAGGTCTATGGCTTTTTGTGCCGCTTCAACCGAGGTTAAGGGCGATGATTCAAAGTGCATCAATTCGGTTTCAACGCCTTTTTTAATCGCTAAATAAGCCGCCACGGGTGAATCAATACCGCCGCTTAAAAGCGCGATGCCTTTGCCCATTGAACCCACGGGGAACCCCTCAAGCCCTTCAATCTTGTCTAAATAGATAAAGGCTTCTTCTTTGCGAATTTCGATATTGAGGGTGTGATCAGGGTGATGCATATCGGCTTTGATATCTTTTTTGTGTTTGAAAAGATAATTGGCTACGGCCTTAGATACGTCTAAGGATTTTAGTGGGTATCTTTTATCGGCGCGTTTGGTTTCGACTTTAAGGCTGATATCGTCTAAGGCATCAATGCGCTTTAATGCCGCTTCTTTTATCTTATCTAAGTCCTTTTCTATCACATCAATGACCGAAAAGCTTAGTAAGCCTGGTGTTTTTTTAAGCGCTTCAATGACGGGGGTTATGGGGGCGCCATTCAAATGTAAAAACAAGCGGTCATGGTGATAGGTATAACCGATGCGTTCATCGTTTAGTTTTTCTTTGATGCGCTGGTTAGCCAAATCGACAAATCGTTTTTTGTTTTTGCCTTTTAAGCTTAAATCACCATAGCGCACAAGTATGGTTTTTGTCATTTCAATCCACCTCAAGTTCCATTTTATTGTATCATACCTATTGCAATTATCAGAAATTTTTACTATGATTTAACAAGAGGTGAACGTGATGTTTGTAGCGATAGAAAAAAGCGATGATCCGGTTAAAAATTATCTTTTGATGTTAGAACACCTGCCCTATTACATCAATAAAACGGACCCCATGGTAACGACATTGTCCAATGCGTCTGCGGTAATCAACTACTTTATGGATGATATCAATTGGGTTGGGTTTTATTTGTACGATAAAGAAAAACTTTATTTAGGGCCTTTTCAAGGCTTGGCTGCGTGCAGTCAAATCAAGCTAGAACACGGAGTGTGCGGACAAGCCGCAGCGCAAAAAAAGACGTTGATCGTCGATGATGTCAATGCCTTTCCTGGACACATTACGTGTGATGCGGCCTCTTTGAGTGAAATCGTCGTACCGATGTTAAAGAAGCAAACCTTAATCGGGGTCTTAGACATTGATGCACCAAAGAAAAACCGCTTCACTAAGCAAGATCAGTTTTATTTGGAAAAAGCGGTACGGTTAATAGTTGACAATCTATAAGCAGTATCATATAATACTTGCGCATGCGTAATAAAGGCAGCTACATAAACGTTTGTCGAATGCTTTGAACGATTCCTGATTCAGGGTACTTAGTAGTCTTAGCTGACAAGATGAAACGTCGTAAATCGTTCTGACTTTGATAGGCTTTATGCACTTCTTTGCGCAAATCTTTAAAAGGAGGTAATACGTATGGCTCGATATACTGGCCCACAATGGAAAATTTCACGCCGTTTGAAATATTCAACGCTTGAAAGTGGGAAAGAACTAGGCAAACGCCCCTATCCACCCGGACAACATGGGCAACGCCGTGGTAAATTAAGCGAGTATGCGCTTCAGCTTCAAGAAAAACAAAAGGTGCGTTTCACCTATGGTTTGAATGAACGTCAATTCAAAAAAACGTTCGATGAGGCTAAGAAACTTGAAGGTCGTCATGGTGAAAATTTCTTGTACTTACTTGAAAGCCGCATCGACAATCTTGTTTTCCGCGCAGGGTTTGCGAAAACTAGACGTCAAGCACGTCAACTCGTCACACACGGACATATCCGCATCGATCAACAAAAAGTGGATATCCCCTCTTACCGCGTGAAGCCTGGTCAAACGATTTCTTTAAAAGAACGTTCTGAGAAACTTGGTGTAATCCAAGATAACTTAGAAAACGTTGTGGAACGTCCCGATTTTATCGATTTTGACGAAGAGAAAAAAACGTTTGTTTATAAACGTTTCCCTGAACGCAGTGAAATTCTAAATGACATCAAAGAAACCCTCATCGTTGAATTCTACAACCGTTAATCCTAAACAAAAAAGCCTTGTTCAGATTTGAACAAGGCTCTTTTTTTTGATTTTTACTGTTTTGCGGCTTCAACTAAGCTCAAGAAATCTTGAGCTTTTAGTGATGCGCCGCCAACTAAAGCGCCATCGATGTTGGGTTGGGCCATTAAATCATCGATATTTGCGGGTTTGACGCTGCCGCCATAAAGAATACGCACGGCATCACTTACCGCAGAATCATATAGAGATTCGATAACATTTCTTATCTCTAAAATGGTTTCTTCGGCTTGCTTTGGCGTGGCCGTTTTGCCCGTGCCAATAGCCCAAATAGGTTCATAAGCGAAGACGAGTTTTTTCACTTGTTCAGCGCTGATGTTTTTCAACGCAGCTTTAACTTGATTGCTGACAAAAACGTTGGTATCACCTGATTCACGGATTTCAAGTGACTCACCCACGCAGATGATCGGGGTGATATCATAACGCAAGGCTTGATGGATTTTTTTATTTACAGACGCATCGGTTTCATTAAAGTACTCCCGACGCTCAGAGTGTCCGATAATGACATAATCAACACCGATGTTTTCTAAAAGCGCCGCAGACACCTCGCCCGTATAAGCGCCTTCGGTTTCTTCGTGCATGTTTTGTGCACCGATTCTTAAATCGTCCCCTTGACGTTTGACAAGGTCTCTTAATATCGGGGCTGGGGGACACACAACCGATTCTACATACGAATGGTTGGGAACTTTAACATTGACACTAAAAAGGAATTGCAAAGCCTCATCGCGTGTCTTATGCATCTTCCAGTTGCCAGCGATGATAGGTTTACGCATAATCATTAGCTCCTTATTCTAATATTTTTTCGATTTCATAAATCGCCGTTTGTGCATCCTCGCCATCAGCGATTACAACGACGTTTTCACCACTTGGTACGGCCAAAGACATCAGGCCAAGGACGCTTTTCGCATCGACGATTTGATCGGCGTACTCCAAGCGGACATCGGCTTTAAAATGTGATGCGATATCAACCAACTTTGCGGCCAATTGCGCATGGATACCTGCGGTGCTTTTGATATGGATTTCTTTTTTCATTTATTTAACCTTCTTTCACATGGTTATTTTTCATCTATACTTTTAATGCCTGGTAACACTTTGCCTTCAAGATACTCCAAGCTTGCGCCCCCACCGGTTGAAATATGGGTGATTGCATCTTCATAGCCAAACGAAATCGCCGCTGCTGCTGAATCACCGCCGCCTAAGATGGTCGTGGTATCTTTAAGTGAAGCTAGGGTTTCTAAAATGCCAATCGTGCCTTGGGCAAAATTCTCAAATTCAAAGACGCCTACGGGGCCATTCCAAACAATGGTTTTGGCTTCTTTGAGTAAGGCTTGAAACTTTTCTAACGTTTTTGGACCAATATCTAAGCCCATTTCATCGGGTTGAATATCTTCTTTACTGGCAATTCTAATGTCGGAATCATTGGAGAATTCTTTGGTGACTTTGAAGTCATCAGCTAAGATGAGTTTGTCTTTGCCTTTTTCTAACAGACGTTTGGCTAAATCAAGTTTGTCTATTTCAACGACGCTGGTGCCCACTTCATAGCCTTGGGCTTTTAAGAACGTATAACTCATGCCACCACCGATGATGACTTTGTCTGCTTTATCGAGCAAGTTTTCGATAACACCAATCTTATCGCTAACTTTAAGTCCGCCTAATATCGCATAAAAAGGACGCTTAGGGTTCTCAACAGCCCCACCGATAAATTTGATTTCCTTTTCCAAAAGCATACCGGCCGCAACTTCTTTAATGTTTGAAGCAATCCCAACATTAGAAGCATGTTCGCGGTGCGCTGTGCCAAAAGCATCGTTGATGAACACATCGCCTAAAGAGGCCCAGTATTTACCTAACTCAGGGTCGTTTTTGGATTCTTTTTTGCCATCGATATCTTCAAAGCGGGTATTTTCAAACATCAACACATCGCCAACTTGTAAGGAAGCCACAGCGGTTTCTAGTTCAACCCCTTTGGTATAGGGCACAAACTTAACAGGGCGCGCGAGTTTTTCGCTTAAGTCCTCAGCGATTGGCTTTAAGGATTTAGTGGCTTTATCCTTTTCTTCTTTTACGCGACCCAGATGTGAAAAGAGTACGATTTTTGCATTCTTATCAAGTAAGGTTTGAAGTGTAGGAAGCGCTTGTCTAATACGATTATCATCACTGATCTTCCCGTCTTCCATCGGGACGTTGAAGTCCACACGAACCAAGACCGTTTTTCCAGTTACATCCAAATCGTGAATCGTTTTTTTCGTCATTGCTAATCTCCTTTTATCTAATGATACTTCCACATGTATTATACTAAATTCTTTGACCTTTTTCTATGAAAGGGCTGGTCTGAAAACACTTTCTTTTAAAAAAACGTTTTCATGAAAAAAGAAACCATCGCTGCGAGGGAAGAGGCAGCGATGATTTTTTTCTTTATTTTTGCCTTACTGATGGGTATCTTTAATACCGTGTGTTCATCAAAGACAAACGTTGTGTTTTTGTCGTTGCCTTTAAGAGATAAGACCCCGCAGATGTTAATCAAAAGGTTATTTGGATCATGTAGGTGCGAGGTTTGAATCAAGCACAGGTTTGCGTGGATAAAGATTGGAATGTTTCTTTTTTGATTCAAGCAACGTTTGATCGCATGCATCCGTCCTTCAAACGTCGTTAGATAGTTTAAGCACTGCTTGTTTAAATATGTCTTCATTGAACAAGCTTTGATAATCGTTTGCTTATCATCGACGACTTTAATGCCTAAAGCGTGTTTTTGAATGTAGTAAACCATAGCCCCTCCTTACCCTTATGATACCGAAAATATGGTACGGTGAATTGCGATTTTCTTTTGTTTTTTTCACCAAAAAAGACGTTCGTTTTACCGAACGTCTTGAGGGTGGTTTTTAGAAATATTTTTTCATGATTTGTTCAGGGGTAAAACCTAAATCCGCTACCACGTCGTTGCCTTTACCTGACTTACCAAAGCGTTCCAAGCCATAAACGTGGGTTGCAAATCGATACCAAGAATCTGGGCTACCTAGTTCGATAGCAATGCGTTTTTCGCACGTTTTAGGCAATACGGTGTCTTGATATTTTTCACTTTGTCTTTTAAAGTTTTCTAGTGAAGGCACCGCTACGACACGTGTTTTGATGTCTTTTGCCTTCAGTAACAAGGCTTGGGTATCAAGGGCGAGTTCGACTTCGCTACCACTAGCCATCAAAATAGCCTCATAATCCTTGTGATCAGACACGATATAAGCGCCTTGTTTAAAGGTGTTATAGTCGGAGTGATGTTTTTGTGTCACGCCTTGACGTGTCAAGACGATAACGCTTGGGGTTGTTTTGGATTCCAAAGCCGCTT
This sequence comes from uncultured Candidatus Izemoplasmatales bacterium, assembly GCA_964501415.1. GTDB lineage: Bacteria > Bacillota_I > Bacilli_A > Izemoplasmatales > Izemoplasmataceae > B1SED10-225. The sequence goes on along the minus strand of CAZCSL010000001.1, from coordinate 70,558 downwards.
TTAAGGCGAATTTTACTTCTTGTGCGTTGGCAGGGCGATAGACGTTTAGATTAGGCATGGCTCTAAACATCGTCAGTTGTTCGATCGGTTCGTGGGTGGGCCCATCTTCGCCAACCGCCACTGAATCATGGGTAAAGATAAATAGTGATGGAATCTTCATCAGTGCCGCTAGGCGAATGGAAGGTTTCATGTAATCGCTAAAGATAAAGAATCCACCCGCAAAAGCTTTCATTTGATGTAGCGTCAGTCCATTGGTAATAGCGGCCATGGCGTGTTCACGTACGCCATAATTGATATTGCGCCCAAGTGGGGTGGCTTGTGTGAAATGACCGTTTAAACCTTTTACTTTGGTAGAACCGGATAAATCAGCTGAACCGCCAATCATCTCAGGAATCTGTTTTTGAGCGGCCTCTAAGATTTCGCCCATGGAAGCACGGGTTGCTTCATTAAAGCCAATTTCCTTATCTGCCACTAGTTTATCAATATCGACGTTTAAGCCACGTTCGATGATTTGGACTAGCTGTTCAAAATATGTTGGGTAACGTTCGCTAAATTCATCCATCGTCTCTTGCCAATAGATGTGTTTGGCTTCACTGCGCGGGGCGATTTGTTGGGTAAAATCGTCGTAAACGTCTTTAGGAACTTCAAAGGGTTCATAATCATACCCGGCTGCTTTGCGCATCGCTTCGGTAGCTTCTTTGCCGATGGGCGCCCCGTGGGCTTTTGAAGTGCCTGCGGCAGGTGAGCCAGCGCCAATGACGCTTTTGATTTCGATAAAGGATGGTTTATTTGACGCTTTAGCGTTTTCAATGGCATTGTCTAAGGCTTCTAAATCGTTGGCATCCTCAACAAGTTGATAATCAAAGCCCATGCTTTTCATCTTCATTTCCATATCGTCGCTGACAGCTTCTTTAGTGGGGCCATCTAGTTGTACGTCATTGGAATCAAATAAGACAATCAAACGTTCTAAGCCTAAATGGCCAGCCAAAGAAAGACTTTCTAACGCTACGCCTTCTTGTAAATCGCCATCACCACAAATCGTATAGGTGTAGTGATCGACGACGTTATAGTCTTTTTGATTATAACGTGCACGCAAACTGTGTTCGGCTAAAGCCATACCTACAGCCATGCCAATGCCTTGGCCCAAGGGGCCGGTTGTGGCTTCTACACCTGGGGTATCTCCAAACTCTGGATGACCTGGTGTGGCAGAATTGAGTTGTCTGAATTGTTTTAAGTCGGTTTTTGATACCTCATACCCGCTCAAATGCAGCGTCGCATAAAGCAAGGCAGACCCATGGCCTGCAGAGAGGATGAAGCGGTCGCGGTCAAACCAATGGGGATCGTTGGGATTGAATTTTAAATGTTTGGTAAACAATCGGTACATCACAGGTGCAAACCCAAGGACAATACCAGGATGTCCACTGTTGGCCTCGTTAATCATATCAAGGCCTAAAAATCGAATTGCTTGAATACTTTTTTCCATCATAACCCTTCTTTCTTTTCAGTTTTGAGTTATATTACTTAGTGTTGCTTTGTTTGATTCATAGACATAGCGTTTCTAAATTAGCCAATCGAGCCTTCCATTTCAAGTTTAATGAGTTGATTGAGCTCAACGGCATATTCCATCGGTAGTTCTTTGGCAAAAGGCTCGATAAAGCCCATGATAATCATCTCGGTGGCTTCTTCTTCGCTTAAGCCACGGCTCATCAAATAAAATAGTTGTTCTTCACTGACTTTAGAGACGCTGGCTTCGTGTTGTACCGTCGCGTAGTTATTTTTAACGATGTTATAGGGCAAAGTATCTGAGGTGCTTTCATCATCTAAAATAATCGTATCACATTCTACGTTGCTCTTGGCACCAATCGCCTTTTGATCGTGATGAATCATACCGCGATAATTGACTTTACCGCCTTTGGCACTCATCGATTTACTGATGATGGATGAGGTGGTGTTTTTACCGAGGTGTATCATTTTTGCCCCGGTATCTTGGTGCATGTTTTTACCCGCAAAGGCGATTGATATCGTGGTCCCTTTGGCGCGGTCACCTTTTAAGATGCAGGTAGGGTATTTCATGTTGATGCCGCTACCGATATTGCCATCCACCCACTCCATATGGCCATCTTCTTCGACCATGGCGCGTTTGGTGACCAAATTCACGATGTTGGCCGCCCAGTTTTGGATGGTGGTATAGCGACAATATCCACCCTTTTTAACAAAGATCTCAACGTTGGCCGCATGTAAGGAGTTGGTCGTATAAATCGGTGCCGTACAGCCTTCTACATAATGCAAGGAGGCCCCTTCATCAACGATGATTAAGGTGCGTTCGAATTGCCCCATTTGTTCGCTGTTGATGCGGAAATAAGATTGCAAGGGCTTTTCAACTTTAACGCCTTTGGGGACATAGATAAATGACCCACCACTCCATACCGCAGAGTTTAAAGCGGAATATTTATTGTCATCGATGGGAATCACTTTGGAAAGAAAGGATTTAACGATATCGGGATGTTCTTTTAAAGCGGTGTCGGTATCGAGGAAAATGACGCCTAAGTCTTCTAGTTCTTTTTGCGTAGAGTGATAGACGGCCTCGCTTTCAAATTGCGCGCCAACCCCGGATAAGAACTTTTGCTCAGCCTCGGGAATACCGAGTTTATCAAAGGTATTTTTGATTTCCTCAGGTACATCATCCCAAGATTTTTCACTGCGTTCTGAGGGTTTGACGTAGTAAGTAATATCATCAAAGTTAATTTTGGTTAAGTCCGGTCCCCACGTGGGAATCGGTTTTTCTTTAAAATGTTTGAAGGCTTTCAAACGGAAATCAAGCATCCATTTGGGTTCTTTTTTTATCGTGCTGATTTCTTTGATGATGTCTTCGGTTAAGCCTTTACCAGTATCGTGTATGCTTTTAGTTTCGGTTTTGAAACCGTATTTATAATCACCAATGATTTGTTCTATTTCTTTTTTGGTGTCATTGTTCATCTATTTCACCTGCTTTTTAAGGGTTTGTTCGAATGCTAACCATGCGATGGTTGCACACTTGGTTCTAGCGGGAAAATCTTTGACGCCTTGATAAGCGATGGCGTCTTCGAATTCAAATTGGGTATCGTAGGGTTGGTTGGTTATCATGTTGATGTAGTTGGTCGTGAAGATTTGCGCTTCGTTGGTAGGTTTGCCTCTTAGCAACGTTGCTAAAACCGACGCGCTGGAACAACAAATACTGCAGCCGCTGCCTTCGTGTCTAATATCTTTGATCACGCCGTCTTCTACTCGACTTTGAATCGTGATATCATCGCCGCAAGAAGGGTTTTTGATATGTTCTTTCACATACCCAGCATCATCAATTAAGCCTTTGTGTCTAGGGTTTTTGTAATGATCCATGATAATTTGACGGTATAAATTCTTAAGTTCTCTCATATGTGGCCTCCTAAAACCCTACTGATTTGAAAAACGCAACGGCTTTTGATACGTTTTTCAAAAATCGTTCAACGTCATCGGGCGTGTTATAAATATAAAAGGATGCTCTTAAGGTCGCAGGGACGTTTAAAAACTGAATGACCGTTTGAGCACAATGGTGTCCCGCGCGCATGGCGATTTGATCTTCATCAAAAAAGCTAATCGCATCATGTGGATGGACGCCTTTTAAGTTAAAGGCGATAATGCCCGTATCGCTACTAGGATTGTGGATGATAACATTCTCTATTTTTGAAAGGCCTTCTAAGGCTTGTTTTAGAAGGGCTTTTTCATGCCTTGCTATTTGATCGAAGCCAAGCGTATTAAGGTAATCAAAGGCTTTGGCTAGGCCAATCGCTTGAGCGATTGGTGGGGTGCCCGCTTCAAAGCGGTAAGGCGTATCTTTAACTTCGTAGCGGTTTTTATCGACATAATCATTCATGTCGCCGCCTAGTTCAATGGGATCCATATTATCTAATAGATGTTTTTTACCATACATGACCCCAATGCCTGTGGGACCGCACATCTTATGGCCTGAGAAGGCTAAAAAATCACAATCAAGTGCCCTCACATCAACGCGTTGATGCGGAACTGATTGGGCGGCATCTACACAGACGATAGCGTCTTGTTGATGCGCGATTTCGATAATTTCTTCAATCGGGGTTTGGTAACCTAACACATTTGATACATGCGTTAAAGCGACAATCTTGGTACGCTTAGAAACAACGCTTTTAAAATTTTCCACCGTAATTCTGCCCGCTTTTGTCAAGGGCAGGTAAACTAACGATGCCCCGGTTTTTTTCGCAACGTTTTGCCACGGCAACAAATGCGAATGATGTTCAAGTTCGCTAACGATAATCTCATCGCCAGCTTTTACATTTGCCATGCCATAGCTCATCGCCACTAAGTTCAAAGCCGAGGTTGCGCCTTTGGTGAAAACGACTTCTTCAAAGTTGGCGTTGATCGCATTGGCGATAGTTTGTCTGGCCGCTTCATATTTTTGCGTCGCGTCATAGCTTAGACGGTAAACCCCGCGATGAACGTTCACTGAAAAATCGGTATAGTATTCTTTAAGCGCTTCGATTACCGGTTTAGGGGTTAAAGCGGAAGCCGCAGAATCTAAATATACCAATCCATCTTGTTTTAATACGGGGAAATCTTTTCTTAAGCGTGCATCTAACATCGCTAATTCTCCTTGTGATCAATCGGTTTTTTGTGCGAGTAAGGTTTGGAAGTGTTGTTGCATATGTTCGTTTTTCATCAAGGTTTCTAAGGGTACCAAATAGCCTTTGATAATCAAACGTTGCGCGTCTTTTTCACTTAGACCGCGCGACATCAAATAATAGAGTTGCTCCACATCAATCTGACCGATGGCTGCCCCGTGTGAGGCTTCAACGTCATATTCATCGATTAAAAGCAATGGGTTGGCATCCAAACGAGCGGCGTTATTTAAAACCACGCCTTTGTTGTGTTGGTGGGCTTTAGAGCCTTTCATGCCTTTGTGGATTTTACCGACGCCTTCAAAAACCAAGAAGCTTTCGTCGGTAGCCACGCCATATTGCTCGATATACCCTTCGGTTTCCTTAGCGCTGTGTTCGATTAAGCTCTTAATGATGGCCTCTTGTTTTTCATTGGCCAAAGCAACGGTTTTTATCTCACCATAAGAACGCGCGCCAATTAAATCAATCGCGGTATCTTGATGGGTATTGCCATGGCCCATTTGAGCGGTCTTAAAATAGGCTAAAGACGCCTCGTTAACTCGGGCTAAACGGTGAATCGAAGAAAGTGTGTTTTGATCCATGTTGGCAATGCTGTGATAAGAAAGTTCTGCATGCGAATCCAAATGGATTTGTGAGACAAAATCAACCGTTACGGATGATTTGCCGTAAATATATTCGTTATACGTGAGTTTAGCATTTTGGGCTAATACCACTTCGACATTATGTTTTAAATCAGGGCTTTCTTGAATAAAAAACAAGTGCACAGGCTGTTTGGCATGATGATTTTTTGGTACGTGGATTTTAAAGCGACATTGTGCGTCTTTTTGGTTGTTCGATACGATTACGTTATCGCTTTTAAAGGTTTTGATGGTTGTATCGTCTTGGTTTTTTGCTACGGTGATTTGTTTGTCGCTAAGGGTGTTTTTAATCACCTTGCCGTCCTCGATAACGATAACATCGTCAAGGGCTTCTATTAAGGCTAGAATATGCTTAGCTTGATCGGTGTTACTGGTCATTTTCTAGCGCTTCTTTCGTAGCACAACTACCCAAGATAATATCTTCTTTATCTTCGGGAATAACGCGTTCATCATCGATGCCTGCTTCTTCTTTAATCCAGTCATAGCCTTGTTCATCTATTTTTTTCATCAAGGATGTATCGCCGCTTTTAACGATTCTGCCTTGCATCATGACGTGTACATAATCAGCGCTGATATAATCTAACAAGCGCTGGTAATGGGTGATTAATAAAAGACCTAAATCTTTGCCTTTCATTTCACTGACGGCCTCACCGACGATTTTAAGCGCGTCGATATCCAAGCCTGAATCAATCTCATCCAAAATGGCGATTTGCGGTTTTAACAAGCGCATCTGTAAAATTTCATTACGTTTCTTCTCGCCACCAGAAAAGCCATCGTTTAAATAGCGATGGGGCAAATCTTCTGACATTTTCAACTTCGCCACCGCTTCGTCTAAGGCGCGAATGAAACTAAACAAACTGACGCTTTTTCCTTCTTTTTGACGCGCGTTCATCGCGCTTTTGATGAAGTCTGAGTTGGTGACCCCAGGGACTTCTTGTGGGCTTTGCATCGCTAAAAATAAGCCTGCTTTTGCACGCTCATCCACCGACATCTCTAAGACATCTTCACCATCTAAAGTAATCTTTCCTTGGGTGACTTCATAGCGTGGATGCCCCATAATAACGCTTGCTAAGGTAGATTTACCCGTACCGTTAGGTCCCATGATCGCATGGGTTTGCCCACCTTTTATCTCTAATGATACGCCCTTTAAAATCTCATGATTATCAACTCGGGCGTGTAAGTTTTCAATTTTTAATGTTGCCATATGTATACCTCCTTAAACTCCATCATTATTGTATCTGAAATTGGTTCATTTTGCGAGTAAAACGATATAATATTTTCAAGAAAAAAGCCTTGTTTTCAAGGCTTACTTAGTGATATTCATCGACGTTATGTCGAATCACGTTTTTAATGATAGTTAAAACGAATAACGTCATCAATGAAAGGGCAATACCAAGGTCATACATACCATAACCAAAAATAATTCCGATGATGGCACTTATCCATAAAGTTGAGGCCGTGGTCAAACCACTAATATACCCATTGGTCTTTAAGATTGCACCGGTACCCAAAAACCCGATTCCCGATACGATTTGTGCCACAATCCGTTGTCTTTGTAAGGGGATGTCCATGTATTCCAAAAGCTCTGGTTCATTGGCCATCGTTTCACGGATAAAAACGATGGTATCAAAAACCATCTTTTGTTGGGCAATCGTCAGACCCGCCGCACCAATGGCGACCAACAAGTGCGTCGTTAAACCCGCAATCTTGTTGCGGCGCTGTCGTTCAAAGCCAATTAAACCGACAAAAAGGATCGTCAGACCTAAGCTTTGCAAGATATAGTTAAGATCAACTTCTGGGTTCATCGCCAAAATACTGAACATATAACCACTTCTTTCTATGATAACATTCTATTATAAGCCTTAATTAGAAAAATTGCAAGTCTTGAAGGCCTAATTTAGGGGGTAATACAAACCAATAATTAACTGTAGCCCCATTAAATTCCATAGGTTTTCACTTAAGTTTTTAATCAAAAAATATAGCTTTTGTATATAAATCTAAAAATGTTTGATAAGTTTGTCCTTGAGTTTTGATATAATATAGCTATAATCAAAATCGCTTTATCAAGCGTTTAAATGCGTTAAAATATTTTATGATGAGAGGATGGTTAAATGAAAAACAAACTATGGTTTAGCCTCGCGGCGATTATGATGTTGGGTTTGCTTTTGGCTTGTGGTTCAAACGGTGACGATAATAAAGATAACGGTTCTTTTGATGTGCCTAACGATACGCATGAAAATGGAAAGCAAAACGGCGATACCAATGGGAAGCAAAATGGCGATGATGTTAACGGGGCGCAAAATGGAGATGACGAACCAGCGCTCGCCGCTGAATGGTTACCTTATTTTGGCCAAAGCAAAGGCAATATTTCCGGTAATGTCAACCAAGGCGGACGCGTTACCTATGATGCGACTGAAAAAGTGCACTACGTCAGTTCAAATAACCGTCTTTATCGCTATGATCCTTTCTCAAACCAACGCACGATGGTATATGAATTCATCACCGGTAGTGGGACTCATTTAAATGTTCACGATGATTATATCTATCTCATCAATAATGATCAAGGGGCTTTATACCGCTTTGATGTAAGCGATGAATCGATCACACGCTTACTTGCAGAAGATCAAGGAGGCCTATTTTATCTTTATCGAAACGGCACGCGTTTCCATGTGCTTCATGAAGGGCCTTACGGCATTGAATGGGGGCTTTATAGCCTTAACGATAACTGGATTGCCTCAAGAAGAAGCGGTATACATGAACTGAGTGAGGCCTCCCACCGGGTGCTTATACGCAGTGCCGATAGCTTAAGTTTTCAGTACCGTGATGCGGGGACGGGTGCCGGTTCAACGTGGATGAATTTTGAAACTGAGTATGAAGCTGAGTCGATTAAGGATTATCTATTTTTGAAAATGACCCATCCTAACAAAGTAACCGCAGCATTTATAATAGAAAAAGCGGATGCTTCTGGTATTTATGTCTATGATGGTGTTGAAGAAACCTTAATAGCGGTCAAACTTGGCAATTATGAAGATTTCTCAAATCTGAACTTTGATGGCACTTTTCTTTATTTCCTAGAAAACAACCAGCTTTATAGAAGCCCACTCAGTAATCTCGATGACGTTGAACTGCATATGACGCTGAGCAACGATATCGCTGAGGTTAATATCATTAATCACTTTGTATATTACCGCTTGCAAGGTTCTAATATCATCTATCAAGTTCACCCTGATACCTCAGCAATCAAAGCATTTGATTAAATAAACGGCAATAAAAAAGTCATTTCACGGAGGAAATGACTTTTTTGATGGTGTTTTAAATTAGTTGCTGTAATCCATGGCTTCATAGCGCTTATACATTTTGTAGCGGCGCTCAGCATCTTCGCGGTTAGCTTTAAGTAGTCTTTCTGCATTGTCTGGATTGATATCCTTAAGTTGAGCATAGCGTGATTCGTTCATTAAGAACTCATCATATTTGTCCCATTTTGGCGCTTTAGAATCGAGTTGGAAAGGATTTTTTCCTTCGCCTTCTAAGCGTGGGTCATAACGGAAGGTTGGCCAATAGCCACTTTCAGTAGCCAATTTAGCTTGCATGGCTGAGTTACCAAGACCGCCTTTAATCTTATGGGCGATACAAGGTGAATAGGCAACCACGATACTTGGGCCATCGTAAGCTTCAGCTTCTTTCATCGCTTTTAAGACTTGTTGTTGGCTCGCCCCATGAGATACTTGGGCTACGTAAACATGGCCATAAGCCATCGCCATAGCGGCTAAGTCTTTTTTCTTTCCAGCCTTACCAGCGGCGGTAAATTGAGCGATACTACCCGCAGCTGCGGCTTTAGATGATTGACCACCGGTATTAGAGTAAACCTCAGTATCAAGAATTAAGATATTGACGTTATCCTTATTGGCGATAACGTGGTCTAAGCCACCAAAGCCAATGTCATAAGCCCATCCGTCTCCACCGATAATCCAGTTGGATTGTTTGACTAAGTAAGGGGCTAAATTGAGTAGTTCTTCTTTTAAGTCTTTGTCCTTGATTTTCTCGATCAATGGACGCATTTGTTTAGCGAGTTCAACGGTTTTATCGCCGTCTTCTTTTTCATTCATCCACGTTTCGAAAAGCTCTTTTAGTTCAGCTGAGAGTTTATCTTTATGCTCTAAATATATATTTTGAATGCGGATGCGGTGGACTTGTTCGGCATGGTGCATACCATAACCAAACTCTGCGTTATCTTCAAACAGCGAGTTTGCCCACGCGGGTCCACGGCCATCGGCGTTGGTTGTATAAGGCGTTGCGGGGAAGGAACCACCATAAATGGAAGAACAACCCGTAGCGTTCGCAATCGTCATGCGGTCGCCGAATAGTTGGGTAACCAACTTCACATAAGGCGTCTCACCACAACCGGCACAGGCGCCAGAGAATTCAAAGAGTGGCTCGGCAAACTGTGAGTTTTTCGCATTGGTTAAATTGACTAAGTTGTCTTTTGGCGTCACTTCATTGAAGAGGTATTCAGCATTTTTCACTTCGCCTTTTTCAATTTCTTCGCCAATCGGGCTTAGACGTAACGCTTTTTCGCCTTTTTTACCAGGACATACGCTTACGCATACCCCACAACCCGTACAATCGAGTGTAGAAATTTGAATTTTATATTTCAAACCATCGATACCTTTACCGCGTGCATCTAAGGTTGTCATACCTTCAGGGGCTTTTTCCATCTCTTCTTCGGTTAACAAGAATGGACGGATAACCGCATGCGGACACGCAAAGGCACATTGGTTACATTGGATACATTTGTCTTCTAACCATTCAGGCACATAGTTCGCGATACCGCGTTTTTCATACGCAGTTGAACCGTTGACCATGGTGCCATCATAATACTCTTCAAATGCACTAACGGGTAAGTCATAGCCTTTAATGGCGTTGACCGGCTCAGCAATCTCAGTGACGTATTTAGGTTTAGCCGCTTCACTTGGAGCTTCTTCATCTTTTAAGTTTTTCCAGCTGTCTTTAACCTCTATTTCATTGAGACCTTCCATACCTGAATCGATCGCTTGATAGTTTTTCTCTACGATTTCTGAACCGAAGCGTCCGTAGGCTTTTTTCGCATATGACTTCATCAGTTTTTGACTTTCATCATAACTCATGATTTGTTCGTTTAGCGCAAAGAACGCCGATTGCATGATGGTGTTGATGCGTTCGCCAAGGCCGATATCTTCTGCAATTTTCACGGCATTGATGGTATAGAACTTGATGTTTTTCTCTGCCATGATGCGCTTGTATTTATTCGGGATGTATTTTTCCAGCTCATCACCGGATTTGATGGTGTTCAGTAAGAAAGTACCACCTTCACGAATGCCTTCAAGCATGTCATATTTAAAGAGATAAGAATCCTTCGAACAAGACACAAAGTGCGGGTGATTAACTAAGTATGTTGAGCGAATCGGTTTTTCTGAGAAACGCAAATGCATCCGTGTAACACCGCCTGATTTCTTAGAATCATACGATGAGTACGCTTGACCATATAAGTCGGTATTTTCACCGATAATTTTGATCGTGTTTTTAGACGCACCGACGGTTCCATCGCTCCCAAAACCGAAGAATAATAATTCTGTGGTGGTTTTATCGATGGCGCTGATTTCTTCAGGTAAATGCAGTGAGGTATGATTGACATCATCGACAATACCGATCGTAAAGCTGTTTTTCTGTTCATTGGCCAAGTTGTCATATACCGCTTTGATTTGAGTAGGCGTGGTATCTTTTGAAGAAAGACCATAACGGCCACCAATAATCTTAGGGGCGTTTTCTTGACCATAATAGACGCTTCTAACATCCAAGTAAAGCGGTTCACCTAAGGAGCCGTTTTCTTTGGTGCGGTCTAAGACGGCAATACGCTTAACGCTCTTTGGCATCGCATCCAAGAAATACTTGGTGCTGAACGGACGATAAAGATGAACGGTTAAAAGACCGACTTTGCGGTTTTCTTTGTCATTCAAGTAATCTACCGTCTCTTGGATGGCCTCGGTGACTGAACCCATCGCTACGATGATATCCTCAGCATCTTTAGCCCCATAATAAGTGAATGGTGCGTAATCTCTGCCGGTTACCTTAGAGATTTCTTTCATGTAGTCGTTGACGACATCAGGGACGCCTTTGTAATATTTTTCTTGTAGTTCTCTTGCTTGCATATACACATCATCATTTTGGGCACTACCGCGCGTTACCGGCGTGGATGAGTTTAAGGCACGACGCTTGAACTTGGCCACTGCATCCCGATCAAGTAAACGGTCGTAGACATCGTAATCCATGACTTCGACTTTGTTTACTTCATTGGATGTTCTAAACCCATCAAAATAGTGTAAGAATGGCACGCTTGATTTGATAGCCGCTAAATGTGCTACTCCACCAAGGTCCATCGTTTGTTGCACAGACCCACTGGCTAGCATGGCAAATCCGGTTTGACGCGTCGCCATAACATCTTGGTGATCGCCAAAGATACTTAAGGCTTGTACCGCTACGCTACGTGCCGCAACATGAATAACGCCTGGTAACAACTCACCGGCGATCTTGTACATATTCGGCATCTTTAAGAGTAAGCCTTGACTTGCCGTATAAGTCGTCGTAAGCGCGCCTGCTTGAAGCGAACCATGTACGGTTCCCGCAGCTCCGGCCTCCGATTGCATTTGAATGACTTTTACAGGCATACCAAAGAGATTTTTCTTTCCTTGAGAAGCCCATAAGTCTGTGTGTTCAGCCATAGGCGATGAGGGGGTGATAGGATAAATCCCCGCGACTTCAGTAAATGCATACGATGCATGTGCTGCCGCTTGGTTACCGTCCATGGACTGGAATACTTTTTTATTAGACATCAAAATACCTCCATATATTAAAAAATGATGTTCTCTTGTCATACAGATTTATTATACAACAGATCCCTATTTTTCTCAACGGCAAATCAAAAGAGAAATAAAAAATGAAAACACTTACAACGCAAGTGTTTTCACTTATTTAGAATATCTAGGGTTTATTTCAATTTATCCATCAGATTTTGTGCTTTTGACAGATACATTTTTGCTACTTTGTCAAACGGAATCTTCAAATCTTCACTCAAACCAATCATATGTTTATAAAGAGCTACGTTATGCCACTGAAGACATTGGAAAACGCGCCATAAATAAAGGCGTTTATAATCGGTGTACGTAGGGGTCTCATCTAGATAAACCGGTAATAAGGCTACCGCATGGTCAAAGTCTTTATTGCCAAATTGCGCCAGGTCATAGAAAGGGTCATTATTGCCGGTGAATTCCCAGTCCATCAAACGTAATTCGCCCGCCTCGGCTTTGACAAAGTTAGAAGGTTGCGCATCGCCGTGGCTTAAGGTTTGTTCAAATTGTTCTAAGAAAGGGCGGTATTTAAGCCAAAGGTCTTTGAGTAAAAAGTATTGTTCATCGTGCGTATAATCAAACGCTTCAAGGTAGGATTCGTAGGTGTTTAGTCTTTGGTAAGGATTATAGTCATACGAACTGGTAATATCACTTTGATGAACCGTTTTAAGCGTCTTAGCAACTTCTTCTAAATAATCGAGTACTAACAGTTCGTGCAAAGGAATACCGGGGATGTATTTGGCGATTTTAACGCCGCTTTCAATGTCGATATGTACCGTTTCGTTGTTGAGGTTTAAATCTTTGATCAAGCCCAGATGATAAACTTCTTCTTTTCGGTTGACAAACTTCTCAGCGCGCTTGCCTGGAATTCTAAAGGTGTATTTTTCGCCATCGACATCGATGATGTAAGTGAAGTTTGACATCCCACCCATCAAGCGTTCAACAATCGATACGTTTTGCGCATCTACGTTGAAAATCTTGGCACAGGTTTCTTGAATATAGCGTTCATGATCCATGCTAACAGCTCCTATAATTTAATAATTTTCGTTGCTTGGTGTTGCTTTGCTACGACGATTTCATAATGGTTAAGGGCGATTTCATAAGCCTCAAAAACCTCTTCTAAGGTAGCTAAGGCTAGTTGTTCGGTGTTGCATTCTTGTGAGGGATGGGCTAGTATGATATGTTTGGTTCGTGTGCCAATTAATCTTGTTAAATAGTAGGCACAATCGGCATTGGATAAATGGCCTTTAACCGAATCAATGCGTTTTTTTAAATAATGCGGCCTCGTAGAATCAAAGAGCATTTTTACATCATAATTGGATTCTAAAACATAGCCTTCCGCATCGGCGATTTTATCAAATAGATGTTCATCAATATAACCGGTATCGGTCATATATACCAAGCGTTTATCGGCTTCTTGGATGATGAAACCTAAAGAATCCACCGCATCGTGTGATGTCGATAAGGGGGTAATAATCAAGTCTTGAAACATAAAGGGCACATCGGGTTCAATGGGGCTTAAATCATGCATTTCAGGCAAAAGGGTCTTCACCTTTTGATACGTTTTAGCCGTGGTATAAAGCGGGGCTTTAGTGTGTTTGATCACTTGGGTTAAGCCCTTGGTATGATCACTGTGTTCGTGGGTCAATAATACCCCGTCTAAAGCACTTAAATCAAAGCCTTGGGTATTTAGACGCAACTTAAGCTGACGATATGAAATACCCGCATCGATCAAGAGGGTGGTTGTGTGGGTTTTTATGATAGTAGCGTTGCCTTTTGAACCACTGGCTAAAACGATAACTTCCATGATGATGCCTCCATTTCAAAAACCATTATACACGAAATTTCGCTGAGGTCCACAAAAGATGCATGTGATTGAAAAAAAAGTGTAGCTGGATTGTTTTTAATTTGGAATGATTTTCAGTTGTGTTATAAGGATAGAAGTGGTAATATATATATTGCGATTTATTATGAAGGAGTGATTTCACACGATGGAAACGGTAGTAATGAAACGAGCACTAATAATTTTAGGGATTTTTGTAACGGTGATTGTAGCCTCAGTGGCATGCAATGCTCTTACACGCTCCGCAGGCGACCCTGAAATCTCAAATAAAGATGAGGTGTTCATGCGCTTTGGTGATATCGAAATCACCAATGAGATGCTTTATGAAAGAATGAAAGTTGATGATGGATTGTCCCAGTTAATCAACCATGTCGATCAAACCTTATTGGCTGACTACATAGATGCCGTTACTGAAGAAGAGATTGAAAAGAAGATTTTAGAACAAACTTACGGCAGTTCAGATGAAGATGAGATTGCTTTGTTAAGTGAGTTTGAAAAAACCGAGAAAGAACAAAACTTTCGCGATGGTATCATTTTAGCGGGATTCAATCCAGAGGATGATGATAGCGTTGAGACCTTCATCCGGATGATTTTAGCCCAAGAAGAATATACCAAGGCACAGTACCGTACAACTGATGAAGAAAGTGAATTCTATATTACACTTGATGATTTAGAAAGCTTTTATAACGATTATGAACAAGGTACGATGATGGCTATTCCATTGCGTTTTTCTAACCTCGATGAGCGAAATGCCGTGTTTAATCATTTCAACATCGTTCGTGATTTTGAAGGGGGCTTTGGTCGTTATCATGGCGATGAGCCGATTGAAGATGTCGAACAAGGCGGGTTTGATGAGGACAATACTGACCTCTTAGATGATGACGAAGTGTTAATGATGTATATTGAAATGTACAATTACTTAAATCAACACCGCGACCCTATCGATTTAAACGCTAGTATCGAGGATTTGGTTGCGCTTGAGAATCCTCACTTTACCTTTAATCAAAGAGAATTACAAACCTTAGCAGCTGAAAGACAAGATGATAATTTCCATCCTTATACCGACTTGAGTACATACTTGTTCGAAGAATTAAGGGAATTTGAGCAATCTTATTCACTGAACCCTACCACCATTCTTGGCGAACGTTTTTATTTCTTTGCCTTGGATTATGAAGAGGTTGAGGCGTTTGAAGACTTAGATTTTCAGAATGATATCTTGCCGATGAAAGATCGTTATATTGAAACGTTGATCGGTGATGAACAAATTGATGAAGCTTTATTTGAATTACACGAGAAAAATGATTTAACGATTTATGATGATGCTTTGGCGTTTGCTTATTTATTACAAACGGGTATCGATCTCTATGAAGAAGGTTCGGGCGATAACGATATTATCGCAACTTTCGGTGATGAGACGTTATATGTCGATGATTTTTTTGATATTTTAAGCCACCGCGTCGGTGCGGCAACGGCGTTGAATATCGCACAAACCAAAGGCATGATTCAGTCGGTTTATTTTGAAGATCTTTACGGCACAAGAAAAGATGTTTGGGATAACAATTCTGATTTGATGCGCTTGCACCGTTATCATTTAAGTGAAGAACGCAGCTGGTTTAACAACAATAGATATCATGAATTCGGTATTTCTCCAGAAGGTATCACGTGGCAACAATATTTGAGTTTCTTTGGGGGCGCCACACAAATCAGAAACGCTTCAGGCAATCAACATATGCCTGGTTACCGCTTTACACAAAACGATAACTTTGGTAGTGAAACCGCCGTCTTGGAGCGCATGGTCGAACACGTCTTACGTTATGAATTCATTATGGACCGTGGTGATTTTACAGATATAGAAGGCTTGGTCAACAAGCAATTTGATAATTACTTTGACCTTTCTGTAGATGAGCTTTTAATTTATATGGATGAAGCGTTTGATTTTTTCCCAGATAATTATGAAGAGATGATGGATGCATTAGACGAACAAGAACGTGAAAATTTAGACACCTTACATCAAGACCTCTTTGATTTGATTAAAGAGATGATTGAAGAAGAGGAAATGAGTCTTGAAGATATCGTTGAATCTTATAAAGAAGCTTTACGTGGCGAAGATGAAAATGATGAAGATTACTCAATGTGGGCGCGCTTTAAAAATGCTGGCCTCAGAATTGAAGCCAACGAGTTAGGTAATATGAACTACCGAACGGCTCGCAATGAAACTGAAGCCTTTATCGAAAACTTGCAAGCCGCTTATCACACGATGTTAGATGATGACTTAGAAGAATTGATGAACTTTGTGATTACGCATGGTGGGATGCACTTTAAAGTGATTGAACCAGGTGAGGCTTTTGAACAACCCCTCACCAGTGCTGGTGAAATGCCAACGCTTGAGGAGATCAAAGCCTATACAGCCTTACAATCCGCTAATTTCCAAAGCAATATCGCCTTTGCCTATAGCAGCAACGACAGATACGTAAGACTTGCAGAGAGCGTTCGCCAACAATTTGCCATCGATGCAGGGTTAGATGAAGAAACCATCGCAGCGATTGAAGTCTATTATGGCGAAGAACAAAACCGCGTGCTTTCTCCTTTCTATTTCGATGTCTTGATGATTGAGATGCTCAGAGATGAAAATTATAGTTTCGAAGCTGATGAAGCCCATCACAAAGACCGAGTAGAAGCACTGTATGATCTATATCACCGGATTTTATTCCCGCATTTATATGAATAATATTAATTAAAGCAAAGACTGATTCTTCGGAATCAGTCTTTTTTTTGCATGAAAAAAGCCCTTATAAAAGGGCTTAAATCATTATTCCTTGTCTTCTTCCTCTGAATCGCTATCTGGTTGTTCTTCGTCGTCACCTTTTTGCTTGATGGCTTCAACTTCGAGTTCTTCATCCTCAGCAGGTACGATTTCTTCCTCTTCTTCCTCTTGTGGATAAGAGATTGAAATGATAATTTTGTCTTCTGGTTCTAAGACTTTAAAGTTTTCCGGTAAATCTAGGTCCTTAACGTATAAAGCATCGTTTCCTTCTAAACCTTCAACGTCAAGTTCAAAGTTAGAAATACCAGCGCCCGCAGGGAATTCCGTATTGATGGTATCGCTGATCAACTCAACGATTAAGCCGCGGCTTTCCACTTCTTCTTGGTTAAGTACTTGTACCGTAATATCGGCCGTAATTCTATCTCTTTTAGAAATCTTTTGCAAATCAAAATGTAGTACGCGGTTTTGACGGATGGGGTCAATTTGAACTTCCTTAAAATAGACTTGGTGTTTTTTGCCATCCAACTTCATTTCAAACGTCATCGACTTACCGTAGCTTGAATAAGCATCCGCAAAGTCTTTAAACGTCGTTTGAATCGGGGTTGATTCTAACGATTTACCATAGACAACGCCAGGGATTAGTTTTTGTTCGCGAACGTCGTTTAATTTCTCCGTTCTGGTTTTTGCTTTCATTAAAATTCACTCCTTAAATATTCACAAAAATGCCTCTTTGGGCATAATTCTTTAATAGTTTAACACAAGCACGTTGCTTTGTCTATTCATTTATTTTTTTAGCTTCGATTTGTAAAAACGCTCACGGTCAATCACCGGTAAAGGTGCGGTAAACTCGCCTTCTTTTGTCTCTTTTAAGGCTTCTCCTAAGACGGCAAACTTTGAATCGATATTATCGATAAAGTGCAACGCTAAGGCTTCAGGCAGATTCGGTTTTTTTGGAGACCCAAAGTTGCCATAATAATGATGCGATAAAATCATATGTTGCAGCAATAACCGCTCTTCGGTATCATAAAAACCCAATTGCTCCGCCACTTGTGCAACGGCCACACTGCCCATCGTAATATGGCCAAGCAAACGGCCTTCTTTGGTGTATTCCGGTGCATGGGGAGAAGAAAGCTCCACCGTCTTGAATAGATCGTGTAAGATGATACCGCTGATCAAAAGGTCTTGATTTAAAAATGGGTAGGTTTTTACCATGCCATCGGTCAGTTTTAACATCGTAGCGGTATGATGCGCCACCCCACCGATATAAGCGTGATGAAAACGGGTAGCCGCAGGATACAGGTAAAAATCTTGTTCGTAATCGCGAAACAGTTTTTCAGTAATCGCCTTGATCGCTTCATTTTCTAATTTTTTTAAGTAAGATTCAAGCGTTTGTTGAATCGCCTCGATATCTTTCGGTGCGTAATCATAAAAGATACCCATGATACGTTCTTTTTCTTTTAACGATAGGTCGCATTTATTTAAATGGCAATAGTGTTTCACTAAAAATTGTTCGCGGTTTTTGAACTCAATCGGTTCGCATTCAAAATAATACACTTCGCCTTCTTCCACAGAAGCGTGTTCATCGATACGGAGTGTACGGCGCGAATCATCTTCTAACAAAACGCTTAAAGTATTGGTCTCATAAGTGGTTTGATTGTAAGAATCTATTTTGGCATAAAAACTATTCATAGTATCACCGTGTTTTCTTTAGTTTTAATATTGTGGTGGAAATCTCATCTAAGGTGATGCGTTTGATGTCATTTTCCATTTGGTTTTCCGATTGATAGATTATATCAAAAGGCGTGTCAAATGTAAAGGTTTCTTCTTTTTGATTGTTTTTGAAAAAGATGATTAAATGCGTGTCTTCATTGGCTAACTCATAGATGATGGTGCCGCTTTCTTTGTTGCGTACGTGGGTGTGTTCTTCGATATCATAGGTCGTTTTTAAACGCAAAAGTCTTTCGCTTTTACGGATTTTGATTAACGCTTTAAACGCTTCAATGTCATCGAGGTGCTCATCTTTTTTCTGCCAATCGATTTTATTGATGGCATCGCTGCTTTTGTAGGAGTTGCCATGGTCTTGTTTGCTGCGGTAAAATTCCTGGCCCCCGTGGATAAACGGTACCCCTTGCATCAACAACATCATCGAGGTTGCAAGCTTTTGCATTTTTATGCGGGTAGTTTCATAAGCTTCTGTGGCGTGCTTGGTTTTATCATAAAAGGTATGGTTGTCATGACATTCCACATAGTTGATCGTTTGTGAGGGATATTTCATCGCTTTTTGGTTGGGGTTTAACCCACGGATTAGGTTTTTCAACGTCGGGGTGGCTTTGGCGCCGTGGGCGTAGCCTTGACTTTTGAGTCTAAAGGTTTCGCCTTTGATGAGGTCTCTGACCTTGTCGTTAAAAAAGCCAATATTAAATAAAACATCATCGTTTTGCATATGACAAAGCGAGGCGTCTGTGGTATTGCCGCCCATTTGCCAACCTTCCCCATAAAGCAATATGTTGGGTGAGATACTTTCTAGTTTTTGTCTTAAGACGTGCATCGTATGAATATCGATTAGGCCCATCAAATCAAAACGAAAACCATCGACTTGATAAAACTCAACCCAATGCAAAATGGAATCAACGATCATCTTGCGGGCCATTTTGCGCTCAGAGGCAAAATCAGAATCACAGCCACTAGCGTTGGTTAAAACGCCGTTATGATCAACGCGGTAGTAATACCCCGGCACCATCAAGCCTAGTGAAAAGGACTTGGTGTTATAGACGTGATTGTACACCACATCCATAATGACGTTCATCCCGTGTTTATGGATGGTGTCAACCATGCTTCTTAGTTCGTTGATGCGGGCGTAAGGATCATCGGGTTGATTGGTAAAAGAACCTTCTGGGACGTTAAATTGAGAGGGGTTATAGCCCCAGTTATATTGTTTAAACCGGTCGCTTTCATCGACGCCTTCAAAATCGAAAATCGGCAATAGTTGCACGTGAGTAACGCCTAAATCTTTTAGGTAATCAAACCCTATCGGTGCGTTATTTTCGCTTTTTAATCCTTCTTTGACAAAAGCGTTAAAGGTGCCCCTTTCTTCTTTTAAATCTAGGCCCATCGAAAAATCGCGCACACTTACTTCATAAATGATGGCATTGGTTGGGTGATGAGAAGTAAAGGGTCTTGGGTGTTTTTGGGGTTTAAGACGCGTTTTGTCGATGATATAGTTCGCCTTACCATTGGAACGTGAGCTAATCGCATATGGGTCGTTAAACCGTTTTCTCTCTCCGTTAAGGTAGGCTTCTAAAAGATAAGCTTGGCCTTCTAGGTCTCCTTCAATGCGGATTTGCCATACGCCTTGGTTTTTATAGCGCATCGGATGTTTTTCCTCACCGTCTTCTTTCAGCAAAATCACGCTGATTTCCTTGGCGACTGGCGTCCAAACTTTAAAGGTAGTGGCGTTTTTATGATACGTGAAGCCTAAGTCATCGCCATCATAATAATAAAGTTCATCAAACAGTTTAGTCCGGACAATTTCACCTGAATAAAGTTCCGTTTTATGATTTTGATCATCGATGACGTGATAGATTTCATTCAAAAATATAAAGCCTTTAAAATGCAAGGTATACTTGATATCGGCGTCCATTTCGGTCTTTTGAATGAGACTTAGGCGCAAGGATTCTTTGTCGCTT
The DNA here is from genome assembly GCA_964501415.1 of uncultured Candidatus Izemoplasmatales bacterium. GTDB lineage: Bacteria > Bacillota_I > Bacilli_A > Izemoplasmatales > Izemoplasmataceae > B1SED10-225. The sequence continues at coordinate 50,079 of CAZCSL010000001.1, read as the reverse complement.
ACAACTTTAAATGACTTGGGTTCTTTGGTTTGTTCGGTTTTTGGTACAAGATAGGTAATTTCGTGAAATCCTTCTAAAAAAGCACGTCTTGGCATTATTTTTCACTCTCTTTTATGGTTTGATAGATTGCTTTTGCTTGTTTTAATAACACGGGTTTTTGATTGGCGATTTGATGGTACAATACGTCGTTGATTAAGGCTTCAAGAATCAAGCGGATATGTTTTTTGTCTTTTGGCTTAAGATGTTTGAGAATATCATTGCCGTTAAGCGCTAGGTCGCTTTGTTTTCGCAAGGTTAAGTTTTTGTCTATGGTTTTGATATGAGCGCTTTGGTCATCATAGCCCAACAAGACGTTGATGCGGTTGACAAACAAACACGAGGATTTGGTATAATCATATAGCTGTTTGGGTTCAAAGGCGCTTTGTTTGGTTTGGGGATGCAGGTGTTTGACTTGTTCAAATTGTTTTAACCACCGCTTAGAAAGGCGGAAATTTTCTACCTTTAGATGGTCATGTAGATAAAATATCGCAAAAGCTTCTTTGGCGGTATAAGGCTTTTTAAGTGGTTCAATATGCTTAAAAGCTTCATCTAAATCCAGGGTTTTTAAGACGTTACTTTGCCGCATCGATTGGACCGCGGTGTGACTATAAGGCGCATCAAGCATTTTGAAAAGTTCTTCTTGGATGCGTTCGATGGCGATTTTTTTAAGCAAGGCCTTTTTCTGCACGATGGCCTGGAAGGTATTTTCTTCCAAGCTGAAATTCAGTTGGGCCTGAAAACGAAAAGCGCGCATCATGCGCAAGGCATCTTCTTCAAAACGCGCCTGTGCTTCTCCTATCGTTTCAATTCGCTGTTGAGCTAAGGCTTTTTTGCCGTTATAATAATCATAGATGTGACCGGTTTTATCCATAATCAATTGATTGATGGTAAAGTCTCTACGACTAAGGTCTTCTTTAATATCTTTGCTGAAGGTTAGCTGAGAAGGATGACGATGATTGTCATATTGCGCTTCACGGCGAAAGGTTGTGACCTCACAAGCTAAATCATCGGTTACTACCGTAAGGGTCCCAAACGCCGCACCGGTACGGAAGGTTTTTTCAAAAAGCGCTTCTACTTGTGCGGGTTGTGCATCGGTGGTGATATCGATGTCTTTGATGGGACGCTTTAAGATATGGTCTCTAACCGCGCCACCGACAAAATAGGCTTGAAAGCCTTCGGCTTCTAAGCGGGCTAAGATTTTGGCACCTTTTTTAAGCTGTTTATCCATCGTATCACCACTTGAATTATACTATAAAAAGCGCTTGATTTCTATTGTTTACAAGGAATTCGACAAATTTGTTTGGAGGCATTATTATGGTTAGTATTAAAAAGATGGTAGAAAGTTCTTTAGAGATTAAACACTCCATCTTTATCGCCAAACTAAAACCCATCCATCGTTTGGATGAAGCCAAGGCATTCATCGATGAGATAAATGAGACGTATCCCGATAAGTCACATCGTTGTTATGCTTATGTGATTGGGGACAATCAAGAAATACAAAAGGCCGAAGATGATGGCGAACCCTCAGGTACCGCAGGCCTGCCCATTTTAGAAGTATTAAAAAAACACAACTTGACCGATGTGTGTTGTGTGGTGATGCGTGAATTTGGGGGCATTAAACTAGGCGCAGGCGGCTTGATTAGAGCTTATGCAAAAGCCGCAGCGATGGCGATTGAAAAGGCTAGCTTTACGGAAAAAAAGAAAGTCATCGAGCTATTGATTAGCGCGGACTTTGATCATATCGGGGTGATTGAACATCAATTAAAAAACCATGACATTATAACGCGGGAATATACCGAGCAAGCCCATTTTAAAATCCGTCTTGATGAGGCCGATTATCAAGGGCTAAAAGAGACGATTAAAGAAGTCACTAAAGATAAAGCTAAACTCAAGGTGCTTTCTGAGACTTGGGTTTATGCCTAAAAAAAGCGAATCATTCGCTTTTTTTAGGTAAAGATTCGTAAGGATAGGTCGATTAAGTTCATCAACGCTTTGGTAACCAAGTAAGAAAGGGCAATCGAAAAAAAGATATAGACAATTTGGATTTGCCAAATCGCACCTTTTTGAAAAACCTTGGTGATATCGGCGGTCATGACGGCTTTAAACGTCACGGCTAGGATAATGAAAAATAATAACGCTTCAAATATAGCACTGGTAAAAGGATCCATCGGTTATGCCTCCTTAGATTTGAGTATCGTCTTCATCGGGGTCAAACTCAGAGCTTCTGATGACGATGACGACGTTGTTGGGTAAACAAGTTAGTGGGCGCATGGGTGAGTTGGTTTCCCCTTGTTTTTGACAAATGTTTTGCGGACTGCGTTCATCTAAGATGCGTACTTTATGGTCTTCATAGCCGATCACAACCCGGCCAAAGGATGAGGCGTAATCGCCTTTAACGACGTATTGTTTGGGCGTGTTATCTAAATTGAACTCATCTTCAAATACATGCTCATGGTTAAAAATGTCATAACTGCCGTCTTCAAGATAAATATGCATGATTTCTTCATCATTGTATAAGACGACCGCAATGCCATCGGTCAGTTGATTTTGCGCTTGTATGATTTGTACGACTAAAAACGAACTTAGACCGACAAACAGAACAATCAATGTTAAGATGATATCGTTTTTTTTCATACTATCGCCTCGAAATGTATTATAACATAGGTTGATTTATTTGTGTTAAGTTAAGGTGTCATAGCTTGTTTTTTTACCGATTCAAAAACGTGTAGTGCGGCTTAAGTTTTATAGATGTAACTAAAGCAAAACGCTTATTTTGATATAGCATTTAAATCAAGATATGTTATAATAACTCAGGTGATAAAAGTGAAAAAGACCTATATAAGTATCTTATCGATTTTATTTCTTCTTGCCTTAAGTGCTTGTGGGCGGGAACGCGAAATCGTTTCGTATGATTTGACGACTTCCCTTTATTATGACACGACCGTCTCGATTAGACTTTTCCATGAAGAAGATGAAGATATCGAAGATATCAAAGATGAACTACATGAAATCATGCGTAAGACACATCGGTTGTCCTCATGGTTTCAATCCTACGAGGGGATAATCAACGTTAAGACAATCAACGAAAACCCTGGGGTGTTCCATGAGGTTGATCCTGTCTTATTTGACATGATTGCCCTGTCGATTGAATATTATGAACAAACCGATGGGTACTTTGATATTACTTTGGGGCCCGTGATTGAAATATGGGATGAATACCGCGATAGGTGTAACCGTTGGCGCAGTTCAATCGCCTCAGAAGAGAACAGAGATGAACTTTATGAACAAGAAAAAGATGATTATTGCAAAGCCCCTAATATAGAAAAACTACAAGCCGCTAATGCTTATGTTGGCATTGATAGAATTGAGCTAGATTACGATAATTATGCCATTAAAATTGAAGCAGGTACCAAGCTAGATTTAGGTGGCGTGGCTAAAGGCTATGGCGCACGGATGCTTGGGGAATACTTAAAAACCGAAGACCGCATTGAAGCTTTTTTGGTTAATGCCGGTTCATCCAATGTTGAGGTGTATGGCGATCATCCTTTCCGTGACAACAACAAATTCATTATTGCTTTGACCAATCCTGCTTTGCCTTTTGGGCCCAATAATAGCTATGGTCAAATCTATTTACAAAGCGGCGAAAACGCCGTGACGAGTGGCGATTATAACCGCTATTATGAGGTTGATGGAAGAATATACCATCACTTAATTGACCCCAATACCTTATTTCCTACCGATCATCATCGGGCCGTGACGCTAATATCAGATGATGGCGCTTTAGGTGATATTTTAAAAACGGCGGTGTTTGTGATGAGCTTAGAAAAAGGGCTTGAGTTTATAAATAATCGCGATGATTTAGAAGCGATTTGGTTTATAGATGAATGTCAAGAACCGGTGATGAGCGATGGCTTTGAAGCTAACCATCTCAGACATTTTACCATCGATTTTGAATGTAATGATGATTGAGTACAAAAAAGCGAAAACGTTAAGTTCTCGCTTTTTTTATTTATTCACCTAAGGTTTGATTTGGCAGTAAAACGGCTACAAGCTTATCGTCAATTTGATGAAAGGTGATGAAAACCTCTAAGCTTATGGTATCACCCAAATACGTATCTAAATCAAACTGATTGTCTAAGTCTTTGATGATGATTTGTTCACCGTAAGCATCTTCTAAGTAGTAATTATCGTCTTGATGTTGCAAGGTTCCTTCTAATGCCCATAGCTGATAATACATCGTTGCCTCATCTAGTTCAGCAAAATCATCGCTAACATCAAAAGTAGGCATAAAGTCATTGATATCCGCATCATAACGGTCGTTGAAGAAGACCTCTTCAACCGTGAATTTAGCTAAGCCATCATCGATTAAGACACTCGCTTCTAGATCAGAAGCTTGTCCGATGCGGTTTAACGCGAAGGTCTCATGAATGCCTTTGATGCTAAAGACGCCGGTCTCATCGAGCAAATACATGTGATTTTCATAAAAGGCCAAATGATAAACGTGCAAATGGACCCGCGTGTCTGTTTCATAGGTTAAAACATCTTCAATCGGCCCGCTTTGTTCCGTAGCAACGCGCTCGACATAGATGAAGGTAATATCGCCGTTTACATCTTCTTTTAACACGCCCAATAACGTAATGTCCATACCGACATAAGAGACCAAAGAGTTATCGAGCATACCCAAACCAAGTTCAACATATAGGGTTTGACTACCGATCTGCCAAAGACCTAAGTTCCCACTTTCGGTGCCATAAGCCAAACGGCCACTGAGTTTTACTAAGGTAAAATTGGGGGCCTCGCCTGATTCGATGGCTTTAAAATCGGTTGGTTGGGCTTCTGGATGAGACGCTTCAATATTCATCATCATTTCAATTTCAGCTTCACTTAGCCAATAGATGCCGTCAATTTCTTCGACCACACCCGATAGAAGCACGCTTTCACCGCGCTGAAGCCATACCGTTGGAACCGTGTTTGGATCGAGCATCAATAAGCCTGTTTCATCACTCAACAAAACGTTATACGTCGTTGAGATGCCCGCTACATCGGCGTGAATATAGACACGCTCAGAGGTGGTTTTGGCATCGCTGATGGCGGTTAAGTCATAGGCTTCACTAACGACATCCACAGAAAACTGATACGTTGCATCATTTATATGCAAGCTCACCTGCATTTCAAAGGTACCACTATCTTTAAAGTGTAAACTTAGATTCCTTCCGGTATCTTCGATATCCACAAATGTCTGTTCATCGTAACTATAAGTGACATCGACGTCGTAACTATCCAAATAAAACGGCAAGCTAACTTTTTCACCCGGTCTAAAATAAAAGTCCATCGCTTTGATCTCTTGACTTGCAATTTCCAACAACATCTCATCATCCATCTCTTTTACCTCAAGGGTATCATCGGGATGAATGATGCCCACATAACCCGCTTGATGATCGTTTTGATGATGTTTAATGACGGCTATTTCAAGCGATAAATAAGAACCGCTAAGATCGCTTAGTTGGTTATAAATATCACCAAATGGTGCCATTTCAATATAGATAATATCTGCACCGGTAGTAAGGGCAAACGGATAATGACTAAAGCTCGGTTCAATCAACAATCCTTCTAAAGTCACATACTGCGCGCCGGCTTGGGTTAAATCATTAAGGCCATTAAGCGTCATCTGTGCACTATTTAGCTGCGGGATTTCCCCTTCGCTTCGTTCCAATACTTCGATGATTACCCCCGAGATAAGCTCACTTTGATGCATAAAATAGGTCCGAACTAAAAGGTTTTCTCCAGGTTCAAAGGTTGCACCTGTATAATTTTCCAAATAGATTAAGGCCTCACCATCATCAACCAAGATGCCGTTATCATAGCTTCTTAAAACCGTGATGCGCAAGGTCCCTTCTTCTAAGGTGAAACCGTCTAATATACGATCTGTATCATGGGGTTTTAAGGTAATCGAACTGCTGAAGGTGCTTGTCTGTGAATCAAGGGTTAGTTCGAAATCAAATAAAACCTCTACGGCTTCTTGTGTGCTTAAAAAGCGGTCGTTTTCTTGGTCGTAATAAGCGCTTGAATCATCATCAACTTGATAGGTTAAGCTCGCGCCAAAGAAATCATCTTCAAAGAAAAATGCTAGCGGCCGACCCGGGGTCATAATCTCCCTATCAAACAAACCATGAATGAGGGATTCAATCATAGCAATTTGTTCTGAAGGATTAAGGTCAATGGTTTGAAAATGCGCTAAGGCAGGAATATGAATCCCGATTAAGTCATAACGCGTCTCAATCAATAAAACCCCTATAGACGCGTAACCTTCAAGATGGGTAATATTGGGTACATCAATGATTTGGGCGATATCAAGACTGTTTGGATCCACCATGATAAGGTCTTCATGTTCAACCCTATAAAGACCTTCGGTCACAACGAATTGTGGGCCGTAAGCTAAGGTTGCTTTTACGGTTTCTAAGGTACCATGATATTCATCGATTTCATAAAAGGCGTTTTCAGCGACAATCTCAAGGTCATCAACTTCTATGATAAAAGGAAAATCCAAAGATAAATCGATCGCCGCATCCAAAGAAACAACGTCTCCAAGCGTTGCTTCAATTGAGGTAAGGGCAAGTATATTATAAACGCCGTCAGTTAAAAGATATAAAGGATGATCATCGACTTGACCTTGATAAATAATCTGCAGGTTTTCAAGGTAGAAATACGCCAAGCCTTGAATGTCATCAGGCTCTTCACTCACTTGCGCAAAGGTATCATAAACAACGCTCAAATCGCCTAAGTCATCTTCATCAAAGACCGCATCTTCGCTTTCAAAACGCGCGTAGAAACTTATGTCTTCAGTGATAATTTGTGCAGCATCCAAGCTTTCTTCAAAAGCTTCATCTAGATACCAACCTACAAAAGCATAACCAGCCTGAGATGGGGCACTGGGCAGACTTAGCGAATCCCCATCAATCACGGCAATGGTCTCATAAAGTTCATCTTGTACATAAAAAGAAACGGTATGCATAAGGACTTCCTCCCAAGCCGCATAAAGCGTAATGGACATGCCGTCTTCTAAGGCATCCGCAGAAAAACTATCCGTCAAGTCCGCATCAAAATACCACCCTACAAAAGCATGGTCTTCTTTGTTGGGCTCGGGTAAAAAATCCGGATTGAGATGTTCTATAGCGACTTCTCTACTCGTTAAGGCCTCGCCGCCTTGGGTATCAAAGTTTATTTCCACACTCGATCCCATATCGCGGCCTGACCCATTTCCATTACCACAAGCCGCTAAGATTAAAGTTACTAAAACGATGGTAACACTTACGATTATTTTTTTGTGCATGTTAGCCTCCTTGGTTTATCATAGCTTAAGTATGCTGCTTTTTATTTGGAATTTCAAACAATGTGCTTTGCGAACAACAAAAAAAAAGCCACATTGTGGCTTTTAAATGGAAGATTGTGTGTATGAAAGCTGTTGGTGCAAGATACGCAATAACCGTTTTGCGACGATACCGGTAAAAATACCCGTAGGCACGCTTAGTATCATTAAAAGGGGAAATAGGTAGATATTTTGCAGCGTGCTTAAGAAAAATATCGCCATCACGATTTGACCAAAGGCATGGCCAATCGCGCCCATCAAAGATACGCTGATGATGGAAAAACCCGGTAGGTGTTTAAAAAGTATCATCAATATAAATGCAATCAGGCCGCCCGATAAGGATAGGAAAAAGGTGGGGGCAAGTAAATTACCGGTCAAAAGGCCTACCAAAAAAATCCTTAGTAAAAGAATCGTAAACGCATCTTTTTTACCATACGTATAAAGAATAACTAAAATGATGATATTGGCTAAACCCAATCTAAAGAAAGGGACGCCACTAAACCCTGCGACGGCAAATCGTTCAATGATGTTTAAAACGATGCTGGCAGAGAGTAATATGCTTAGTAAGACCAGTTTTTTTGTTTCCATCTAATCACCGCATGTTATTGTACCACTTGCGCTTTATTTTGACAATATTTAACTTTTTGCTTTATCGAGGTCAAAATACGCAATCCCGACGGTACCATGACCGGTATGGGCTCCGATAACAGGGGTGATCGGTGCGGCATAGTGCACATTTTTAGGATACGCTTCATCGATGCGGCTTTTTACGTACTCAAAGCCGGCTTCATTATCGCTTGTGTCATAGGTAATGACGAAATTATTGAGATGTTTTAATTCTTCTAAGACAACATCGACCATACGCTCTAGGGCTTTACGCTGGGTTCTAATTTTTTCAAAGGGCACGATTTTCCCTTCATCGTTAACTTCTAAAATTGGTTTCATCTTTAACAAACGACCCATAAGCCCTTTAGCCCCACTTAAACGGCCGTTGGCTACGAGCAATCTTAGACTGTCTACCATGAAATACTGCTTGCGTGCTGTGCTTAGACGCGTTAAATAGGCGACGATTTCATCTAATGGCTTATCTTCATCGATTAAGCGCAGCGCTTCTAAGGAAATAAAGCCTTCACTGATTGCGGCGTTTTTAGAATCTAAAACTTCGATATTCAAGTTGCCTTCATAGGCATTTTTAGCCATAATACACGTTTGATAAGTTCCTGATAGTTCTTTTGAGATAGTGATGAACAAAGCATTCTCGTATCCGGCTTTTTCGATTGTTTCTAAGGTATCGTTAATCTCTCCCAAAGAAGGCATGGAACTTGAGGGGATGACGCTGGAATCATTTTTGATGGTTTCATAGAACGTAGAAGCTTTCAAATCGACAAAATCATCATACGTTTTGTCCAACATTAAGATCTTACAGCGAATGATAAACAAATTGTCTTTAGGCACATCCAAATAATCCAAACATCCTGTACTTACAGCAATCACGGCGGTTTTCTTCATTCATTACTCTCCTTTTATACTTTTAAATTTAAAATATAGACCAATGGGCCAAATCATGGTACCTAGGCTAAGGACGATGGCTAACCACGGAAAAGAGGGGGTGAAAACCCACATTGAATTCAAAATCAAATAAATGGCAATTAAAATCACACTGACCACCACAGAAAATCTAAACTTATTGCGGTGGTACAGTAAGCTTTTTTGCCTCAGCTTATAATCGTGCGGCCTTTCGATATTAGAGAAATAAAGTTCTCCGCTATCGCCAAAATCATCAATGGTCTTACTGATGGCTTCATCTTGTGAGTACCCTTTTTCAATCAAGTCATCGACTTTTTCATAAAGCATCTCTTGAAGTTGGGTAAAATACTCTTGTGATGCCGTTTGATTTCTAAATAGCCGGTTTAAAAACTTATCAATTCTTCTCATGTTGACCCTCCAAAAACAGCGACATAATGCGTTTGAGTTCGGTCCATTCTTTACGCTTTTCCTTGTAGTAAGCCACACCAAGTGTTGTGATTTTGTAATAACGTCGCTTACGACCGTGTGATTTAGCGCCCACATAGGAGGTTATGAGCTCGTTTCTTTCTAGTCTTTGAACCATGGCGTAAAGGGTCGCTTCCTTCATGGAAAACGACCCGCTTGTACGTTGTTTGATTTCTGAGGCAATTTGATAACCATAACGATCTTTTTCAATAATCAATTTTAAGATGATGGTCTCAAGATGGCCTCTTAAAACATCTGAGGATATTATCAACGCCCTCACCTCAATACTTGTTTTTGAAATACTCGCTTAAGTTCTTAAAGGCTTCTATCAGTGCTGGGCTTTTTTCTAATTCCAAATCCTCTATCGCTGCATCAATCATATCATCATGAAAGGCTTCATGAATCTTTAAAACGTCTAAGGCTGGGTTGGTTAAAGTCAAATAGACTTTGCGTTTGTCACCAGGTTTGCTTTGGCGTTTTACATAGCCTTTTTCAACCAGTCTGCTTACAGAAGTGGTCAAAGTCCCAACCGTGACACGCAAACGTTTAGCCACGCGGCTCATGGTAGGTTCTTCGCTTTTTTGAATCGCTTCTAAAACGTGTACTTCCGTCATCGACAAGGTGACTCCTTGATCGCGGAGGTGTTCTTGTTGGATGCTTAAAATTTGGTTAAAGACTTCTACCAACAATTCGTTGATTATTTTTTTGGTTGTGGCTGCTTCCATGACTTCACCTCTTCGTGTTCACTTTCATTATATCAAACCCTTTAAGGTTTTTCACTTCTTTTTCTTAATCCATCCAATAGCAAGCGCACCATGACCTGCATGGGCACCAACCACAGGGGTTAGGGGGTAGCTTTTGATGTCTTTGAGTTCAGGTAATTTTTCCAGCAAATCCTTCTTAACATCCTCTAAAACATCCTCGGCATTGGCATGGATTAAAAAGACCTCCATTGGCGGTTGATAGATATCCTCACAAAACTTTGCGACGATGCGTTTTAAGGCTTTTTGGCGGGTTCTAATTTTTTCGATTGGTTCAATTTTACCTTCGCGTGATAAACTGAGCATCGGCTTGATTTTCATCAATGAACCCAAGAAGCCTTGTGCGCCACTTAAACGGCCATTTTTAACCAAATATTTAAGCGTATCAACGCTTACGAGCAAGCCTTGGTTCTCACGAATCTCATTCAAACGGTCGATAATCGAGGGTACACCTTTACCGGCTTTGGCCATTTTAGCAGCTTCTAAAGCCATGAATGCTTCTGGATAAGTTACCGACTTAGAATCAAAGACGGTTACATTGACGCCTTCTACCATATTGGCAGCCATAATAGCGCCTTCATAGGTGCCACTGAGTTTAGAAGAGATGGTAATGGCGATGATTTCTTCATAGCCATCTTTTTTCATCTTTTCATACGTTTCTAAAATGACGCCTGTGGGAGTTTGTGAGGTGGTAGGATGAAATTCGGGATTTTCCTTAATCATGGTGTAAAAATCGCCGGCTTTAATATCGACGAAATCGGTGTAGGTTTCATCATTGACATGTAAAGCTGAACGAATGAGACGAATGTCATAATCGTGTTTCAAATAATCGATACCTGAGTTGCCACATACTACAATACCTATTTTTTTCATGGGTTGCCTCCATATATTTTGATATTCAAAATTTTTGATGCTTTAAGATTAACAATAAATGCTTTGAATGTCAATCAAAAAAGGTCTTTTTCCGCAGAAAAAGACCTTTATCACTAGCTTTTCTTTCGTTTTTCTAAGTAGGCATCCATCTCTTGGGCTGCATCTTTACCTGCGCCCATCGCCAAGATAACCGTCGCCGCACCTGTCACGGCATCGCCGCCAGCAAAAACGCCTTCTACTGAGGTTTGGTATTGTTCATCCACGATGATACCGCCCCAATCATGGGTATTTAATCCCATCGTGTTTTGCTTGATAATCGGGTTGGGTTTTTGGCCAATAGAAACGATTAAAGCATCGATATCAAAGGTTTTATATTCGCCCGTAGGCAAGGGTCTTCTACGGCCTGAACTATCTTTTTCACCTAGTTTCATGCGTTCGCATTTTACTTGTTTGACTTCGTGGTTTTCTCCAAAAGCTTCCACTGGATTATAAAGCAAATTCATGATGATACCTTCATCAATGGCATGATGAATTTCTTCTAGGCGTGCGGGCAAGCTTTCTTGGTCACGACGATAAATAATCATCACTTCTTTAGCCCCGATGCGCTTTGCGGTCCTAGCCGCGTCCATCGCAACGTTGCCGCCGCCAACCACCGCAACGCGGTCGCCTAGTTTAATCGGGGTAGCGTTGTTAGGGAAATTGTTGGAGCGCATCAAGTTAACGCGGGTTAAAAACTCATTGGCAAAATAAACGCCATTAAGATTTTCACCTGGAATACCTAAAGAACTAGGCAGTCCAGCCCCACTACCCACAAAGATGGCGTCATACCCATCGTCTTTGAGCTGTTCAATCGTTATCGATTTTCCGATAATGGCGTTTTTAACAAACGTAACGCCCATATCTTTTAGATTTTGAATCTCTTTTTCAACGATATTTTTAGGCAGTCTAAAAGAAGGAATGCCGTAGGTTAAAACCCCGCCATAATCATGCAAGGCTTCAAAGACGGTCACATCATAGCCTTTTTTACGTAAGGAAGCCGCGTTGGCCAAACCAGCTGGGCCACTGCCTACTACGGCAATGTTGCCTTCTTTTTGCACTTTAATGGTCGTGTCGGCTAAATCCTTCTTCATCCCGTAATCACCGATGAAGCGCTCTAAGGCGCCGATCGCTACGGGTTCTTGTTTAATGCCTAAAATACAGGCCCCTTCACATTGGCTTTCTTGGGGACAGACACGGCCACAAATTGAGGGTAAAATATTATCTTCATATAAAACATTGAACGCTTCATCCAAGGCATCATCAAGCAAAAGTTTGATGAATTCAGGGATTTTAACCCCAACGGGACACGCTTGGACACAGCGTGGGTTTTTACAATCGATACAACGGATGGCTTCTTGTTTCGCTTCTTCTATACTATAGCCTAGGGCTACTTCTAAAAAGTTATCGATACGGGTTTTAACATCGCGTTCTGGCATCGCAGTTCTTGGGGTTTTATTTGACATTTTGCAACCTCAAATAACAGACGTGTTCTTCGCTTTTGTAATAGTTTTGACGTTTCATCAAACCATCGAAATCCACTTCTTGGCCTTCAAAGTCAGGCCCATCAATGCAAGCGAAATAGGTTTTTCCACCAATATCTACGCGACAATTGCCACACATACCCGTACCATCGATCATAATCGGATTCAACGATACATCGATCGATTTTTCATAAGCTTTAGCCATCTGTGTGACAAACTTCATCATAATCACCGGACCGATCGCAATCACGTGATCGATCGAGTCATCTTGTTTTAAAAGCGGCTCTAAGGCATCGGTAACCATGCCTTTTTGGCCGTATGACCCATCGTCTGTGGTTATGATGACATCGTCACATAGCTTTTTAAACGTGTCTTCTAAGACGAGATAATCTTTGTTGCGGGCACCAAGGACTAAGGTAACCTTTGCGCCTTGTTGTTTATAGGCTCTTAGCTGTGGTAAGATCGGAGCTGCCCCGACACCACCAGCAACGCCTACAACATGTTTTTTATCCCTTATGTGCGCCGCTTGGCCTAAGGGGCCGACAAAATCCGCGATGGTATCGCCAATTTGTTTTTCACCCAATAACTGGGTAGAATAGCCAAGTTTTTGATAGATGATATCAATATCTTCGCCTTTAACATCGGCGATGGTCAAAGGAATACGTTCGCCCACATCATCGACGCGTAGGATGATAAAATGACCGGGTTTAGCGTTGCGTGCGACTAGCGGCGCATGCACGCGCATCCAATCAACGTCTTGATTTAATGCTTTTTTGTCTTTAATTTTGTACACAAGATCCCTCCAGATTTGCAAAATAAAAGCGCTTACTCTCAACTACCATTATAACAAAAAAGTGCGTGCTTTAAACCTTTTTTTCATAAAAAAAGGTCGTTTTAAACGACCTAGATGTTTTCCTTGCAATGCGGACATACGGTAGCTTCTTTTTCCATAGGTTTTTGACAATGCGGACACAGTTTCATCCCCATCGCTTTTTCATAGGCATCCTTTTTCATCATATAATATGCGTAGCTAAGTTGGGCGGCAATTAAAGAAAACATCAGTAGCGCCATGGCGATTAAGAAAAATATGATACGAAGCGGTTCGAAAAAGAACGCAATCAAGGCAGCGATACCGCTTAGAAGAAAGCCAGACATTAAAATAACAAAGATTTGTGTTTTTATCATTTAATACAACTCCAATATCGTTTCACCAGGATTTTTGGTGTATTTTCTTCGTTTAAGACGCTTAGAACGAATCGCGTGTGGCGATTGTACCATTCTCTTTAAGGCATCGCCATGTTTATGACCGTGAATGACGATTAATTGTTTGACGTCTTTAGGTAAGCTTGCGATCGTTTTTTCGATTTCTTTTTTAGCCGTGGCTTCGGTTAAGCCGTGGATATCTAGGGTTTCAGTCATGATCATCCCTGCTTTCTTCGAAATTAAGGGGGGTTTTGTTTTTCGGTCTGCGACCATGGGTATCGATATGGTTCTTGATTAAGTCATCCACTTTTTTCCGGTCATTTTTCACATCGTTTAACAACGATTTAGAAAGGTTATAAGAAAGGGGGCAGCTTTGAATACAGATGGCACAATCGGTCCCACTGGTCTTAAACATTTTAAAACAGCTTTGTTCGTCGAATTGGTAAAACACGCGGTCATTGACGTATCTTTTCTTGTGTTTGATCGATTGATTGGGACAATTGATCAAACATAAGCCACACTGTTTACATAGCGTATCAAGCCCATAATCGATGGGACTATCATTAACTAAGGGTAAATCGGTTAAAACGGCGTTTAAACGGAGGCGGTTTCCATAAACGGGATGAACGATATGATTGGGCATGCCAATCTCACCTAAGCCAGCGTCATAGGCTAAGGGCACCAAGGGCGTTAGATAGTAAGCCTCGCTTTGAAGCAAGGCATCATGGCCGTGTTTCTTTAGATAAAGTACTAGTTCCATGCCTATTTTTGCGATGTTTTTATAGATGCGTTTGCTTTCAAACAGGACCTCTGCGTGCGGGGCGCGTTTGATATAATCCACATCCATTGGCAATAGATAGACGATCGCGGTTTTAAACCGTTTTTTTATTTTTTGTCCGTAATTATCTAAATTTAAAATATCGCTATTGCCGCCGTGATGGCTGTAATAATGTTTGTCGTTTAACTTTACGATGCCAATGTCTTTGGCCCCCAGTTTGGTTAAAAACCGTTTAACCGACGTTTCATCTAAAGCGGTTTTTTGTTGGGACAAATTAGCTTGTTCACAACGCTTATGATAGGATTGAATGCTTTTATCGGCTTCTTCCATGTAAGTTAATAACGTCTTTTTTCTTTGGGTTTCTAAGCGAAGAGCCTTGGTAAAATCCATGCCACGCACCTTATCATCGCCGCTTTTTAGATGGGGATGCGCTTGATAAAATGCTTGATAGGCTTTTGATGATGGTTTTAATCGTTCCCGCGAAAACATCGTTTCGCGTTCATCATAAAAACGGTTGATTTGTTTCATAGTGGTAAACTGCCGCTTGTATCGTTATCTTTAAGCCGTTTAAGTTGATTTAAGACGCTTTTACAAACGACGGCTTCAAATTGTTCGCTAAACCCACCACAATGCGGGGACATCAAGACGTTATCAAACTGATGAATCGGGTATGTTGAAGGTAGGCTAACCGGGGTTTCCTTACTGGGGTATTGGTACCAAACATCGGCCGCAAAGCCTTTTAAAGTCCCTTTTTTTAGCGCTTCATAAAGGGCCTTCTCAGCAACGATTTCACCGCGGCCCACGTTGATTAAAAACGTCTCTTTCATGGTATTTAATACGGTTTCATCAAAAATGCCTTTGGTATACTCGTTTAAAGGGGCAGCGATAATAACGACATCACTTTTTACCACAAGACTATTTAGGTCACTAACCAATAAGCAATCGTCATAATCCTTACCGCGGTCTATCGTATAAAACGTGTTTGTAAACGGGGTAAGCAATTTTTTGATGTTTTTCCCGATATGTCCGTAACCAAAGATACCGATTTTTTTGTCTACCAGTGTGGTCCAGTGGGGCTTTTTTGTGATGCCTGGGTAATAAGACCAATCCCCTTGTTTGAGCTTTTGGTCTTTAACCGATAAACTGCCCATTAAGCCAAGGGTTAGTTTTACGGCCATCTCAGCCACAAAAATCGCGTGCGCGGTCGTGTTAAACAATTTAAGACCGTGTTTTTTAAGGAAAGCTCTATCGATTTTATCGGTCCCACTAAAGGGGACGATGATACCTTTCAAAGTTTTATGATAATCCTTTTGTTCAAAACGGCCGGTGATCAGCCACTCAGCCTTTTCTTTGTCTTCAACCACATTTAAAAACGCGGCGTTTTCTTTTAAATACGTTTGGTGCAGTTTATAGTCGCTATAGACGTTCATAATTATCGATCCTTTAGTTAGTTTAGTGATTGGGGCTAGTAAAAAGGGGATGTAAAAATCCCCTTTGATAAAAATTAGGCTTGGTTCTTCTTACGTTCATGTAAACATTGATCAATTACAATCATTAAAAACAGATGTAACAAAGGTTTTTTCTCGCTTAAAACCTCGATTTCATAGGCATCGCCGGTAGGGAATACTTTTTTGGACATCGAACAAAGCGGGTCAGATTCATTGGCTAACGCAAAATTGTGTTGGTATAGTGACCCCTTGATAAACAGTTCTTTATCCTCAAAGAAGATGGTGAAGGTGGGTTTAAAAAAGCCATAGCTTCGTTTGATAATCGCTATTTCTTCTTCGGCTTCGTTGTAAATGGCGTAACGTTTGTACAAAGAAAAGCTAAAACGGCGTTTAGCCCGATATAACAATTGATTGTTCATATCTTCGATGCTTAGGTTTCTTAATCCAAAGAAAAATTTACCGGTGACTTTGAAAAGACGGTTCTTTTCATCATCGCGGATCGTGAAACTGGATCGTTTGGCAAAATGTGATGGGTTGATATAAAACTTCATTCACAATCCCTCCTTAACTACATGTATTATACGACAAAAGTTACTGAAAATAAAGTTTATCGTTATTTAAGCGCTTTACAAAATGCGTTTAAACGCTCGATGCCGGTTTCAATATCAGCCTCACTGGTGGCAATAGAAAAGCGTAAGTGATTCTCAAGACCAAAGGCTTCACCGGGAATCAACGCGACATGTTTTTCTTTTAACAAAAGCTTGGCTAAGTCGAATGCCGAGGCGATTTTGGTCTCTAAATAGCGTTTGCCGATAATCGCTTCTACATTCAACCATAAGTAAAAAGCGCCTTGGGGTTTATAAGCTTTGATCTGTGGTATCGCCTCAAACCTTTTCAGGGCTTTATCGCGTCGTTTGGTGTAAGCATCTAACATCGGTTTAATCGCCGTTTGATCTAAGCTTAAAGCCGCCAATCCCGCATACTGCGCAATCGTGTTGACGTTTGATGAGGCGTGTGATTGCAAGCGTTTCATCAAGTTGATCAGCTTTTTATTCCCTGCCACATACCCAAGACGGTACCCTGTCATCGCGTAGGTTTTGGAAAACCCGTTGATCAAAAGCGTTTGGTCATAGATGCGCTTTTCTACTTCTAAGATGGAAAGGTGGTCTTGTTCGTAGGTCAGCTCGCTATAGATTTCATCGCTGAGGATAAAAAAGTCATGTTCCAGCGCTTTTTCACTAATATGTTTTAAGACTGAGCGCGTATATATCGCCCCCGTTGGGTTGTTGGGTGAATTGATGATAACGGCTTTGGTTTTAGCCGATAAGGCTTGGTCAAATGCGTCTAAATCTGGTTGATAATCTGGTTTGCAAGCAACTGAAATAGGTGTGGCACCCGCAAGCTTGATGAGCGGGATATAAGAAACCCAATGGGGTTTGATAACCAAAACTTCATCGCCAGGCTCACAAATTACTTGTAAGGCGTTATAAAGCGCTTGTTTGGCTCCGTTGGTCACCAAGATTTGATCGGGCGTGTAATCGACATTTAAGGTTGCTTTTACGTTGTTTGCAATCGCTTCTCTTAATGCTTTAAGCCCATCAGCCGACGTATAAGTAATCGGTTGGTTTTCAATGGCGTCTTGGGCTTGGCTTCTGACAAAAGCAGGAGCCTTAAAGTCGGGTTCGCCTGAGGCAAGTGAGATGACGTTTTTGCCTTGCGCTTTTAAGGCTTTAGCCTCCGCGCTTATGGCTAGGGTTAATGAGGCTTCGATGTCGCTGTGTTTTTGCGATAGTGATTTCACAAGTGATGCCCTCCTTGATTGGTTTCATAATCTTTTAATATCGTATCTAATTCAGAAATGAGCGCATTGTCGTTGGCAAAATGATGCATGGGATAAGCTGAAATTAAGTGTTTCACCCTTGCGGGGTCATCGTTAATCGCTTTAAAAAACTGTTTTTTATCTTTGGGCATAGACGTTAGGTTGGTATGAAACCGTTGGTTGATATAGGTGATATCCGCGTATTGTTCGATGATATCTTTAGACAAGCTGTAAGCCCCGTTTAAGTTAACATCGCCATCGGTGATGATGAGGGTTTTATAGCCAGCTTTTTTAAGTTGTGCATCGACGTATTGGATATTGCCGTGTCCGCCACAAGGCATGACGCGGTAATTTTGATAGCGATTTAAATGTTTTAGGGCCGCTTCAAACCAAGGCACATCGGTTTTGCCTTCCACCAAGATAAAGGGTTTGTTTTTGGTGCGTTTTAAAGGCGTGGTAATGGTGTCGACTTCTTTTTTTATTTCTTGACGGTAAAGGGGATGGATATGATGGGAAAAAGCGTTGATAAATTGTTTTTGTTTGGAGACGATAAATATTTGTGTAGTCTTTTTAATAAGGGCGTCTAAATCTTCAAACAAAAACGTCTGTTCGATATGATCAACCCCCAGCAACACATGCTTATCGCGCGGGGTTTGTAGGTATTCGAAACGGGCTTTTTTTAGAGCCTTTCCCGTTTTTATTTTACGGGTTTTAAGTGCCATTTGCAAGGATAGTTTTGCTAAGGATGGCGCTTTTTGATCGATGATTTCTATGAGGTTTTTTGGCAAATGGTTTTGTAAGTCGTCCAGATTTGGCGTATAATGAAGACCAATCACTTGATTGATGTAAGTCGTCCATGGCACAGGTGGATTGGGCAAGTACAAATAGCGGTAATTAGATAGCTTGGAAAAATCCCCTTTGGAAGCGGTTTGATCAAGGTGATAGTAAGGGGGCTTAAACACCTTCTTATAACGCCTTTGATTTAAGCTGATTTCCACGACAAACGGTTTTTGTTTATTGCGGATGTGGGCAATATCAAAGGCATGGTTAAAAAAGGCATCCAACGCTTTTAATGCGGTCGTTTTTCCCGAGCTATGGGTACCGATAAACAAGGTGTGGTCGCCAAGAATAAGCGTTTCTTCCTTAAAGGCACGAAAGTTTTCAATGTGGATATACTCTATCATATTTATCTCCTAAGGAGGATTTTATGGAATTAAAACGTCGCATAAAAATCAACGATGTCGCTTTGAAAAAGCGGGGGGACTACGTCCTTTATTGGATGCAAGCCGCTCAAAGGACCCAAGAAAACCATGCGCTTTATGAAGCGATGATGATAGCCAATCATTATCAAAAGCCTTTGGTTGTTTTATTCATCCTTGATGAAGGATTTAAAGACGGCAATTTGCGCCATTTTAAATTCATGTTAGAAGGGTTGCATGATGTCAAAGCGAATCTAAATGCCATGAAAGCTCGCTTTGTGCTCAAACGAAGCGCCATGATTAAAGGAATCAGCCCCTACTTACAAAACGCCACCGCAATCATAATGGATGATGCCTATTTAAAGCCCTTAAGAGCGCTTAAAGCCCGTGTGGCTAAACTTGCACAAATTCAAAAAGTCCCTGCTTTTTATGTCCCCAGCAATGTGATTGTGCCTGTGGATAAAGCGAGTGATAAACTTGAATATGCCGCGCGGACGATTCGCAAAAAACTGAGACAAAAAGCGCCCGATTATCTGGGTGAAATCCCACGTGATATCACACTTGATTATCAACGTAACAAAAGCGATAAGATACCAAAGTTAGATGAGATAAAAGTGCCTTATATCGAGCCCGTTGAGGCTTATATTGGTGGAGAGAATGAAGCGTTAAAACGTTTAGAAGCATTTTTAGCAAAGGGGCTTTATCATTACGACAACGATAATTTCGATCCTGCGAAAGAAAAAGGCACGTCTCATTTGTCGGCTTATTTACATTTTGGGCATATCGCGCCTACTTTGATTTATAGAAAGGTGAAACAAGCGGCTTTAGCCGATGAAAAGCTTAACGCATCAGCGAATGCCTTCTTAGAACAATTGCTCGTCAGAAGAGAACTGGCGCATAACTTTGTTTGGTATTTGGATGGGTATGATACTTTTGAGGCCATGAGTGTGCCTTGGGCTTATGAGACGATGAAAAAGCATAAGCACGATCAAAGGCCTTATCTTTATAATAAAGACGATTATTTAAAGCTTAAAACCCACGATGTTTATTTTAACGCCGCGATGGCACAAATGTTAAAAACGGGATACATGCATAACCGCATGCGTATGTATTGGGGTAAAAAAATCATCGAATGGTCGCAAGATTATGAAACGGCCTATGAGACGATTTTATCGCTCAATAACACTTATTTGCTTGATGGACGCGACCCCTCAACCTATGCTTCAGTGGCGTGGTGTTTTGGCCGCCACGACCAAGCTTGGAAAGAAAGAGCGATTTTTGGCAAGCTGCGCTACATGAACGAAAAGGGATTAAAACGCAAATCGCACATTGATGATTATCTTAAGCGGTGGTTGTAAAAGCCAAAAGCCATCTAGATGATGGCTTTTTTTGTGGTTATAAATCGTAAGTCGTCAATATTTGCGCCGGGGTTTTTCTTAGGACTCGGTACAAAGGCATTAAACCAAAAAAGGCATTTAGGGCATAAAGCAGTAAAACTCCGGTGAAAAAGACGATAAACGACAAATTAAAGGTCTCTTGAATACCCGCAGTAACGCTATCTACATACCCTAGGATATAGCGCATAAAGCTATACCCAAGCAGTGAGGTAAGCGTCGTGATGACTAAAACCTCGATTGTGAAGATGCGCATGATATCGCCTCTTCTTACACCAATGGCGCGGTATACGCCAATCTCATAAATACGTTTCATCATCGATGAGCGTAAGATGAAATACATCGATAAGGCACTTAGACCCATGACGACTACTGTAAAGATGATCAAGCCGCCCGCACTTTGGACTCTATGGGCTACTTCTTGGTTTCTCTCAGTGGCATAAAGGTCTTGATACGTAAGGTTTTCTGCGTCTAAATAGGTTTTCGCATCCCTGGGTGATTGGGTGAAGAACAGATAGGTATGGGTTTCATTTTGGGCTTGAGTGTTATGCAAGATTTCTTTTAAGGCACCGAGGTGCATCAACATCCAATCCCCTTGTTTATCTGCTACTTCGTAGGTGCCCACAATCTCAAGACTTACCCCTTCTACCTCGATGCTAGAAGGTATAAAAGCTTCGTTTTCTATGTAGGGTGTCAAAACTTCATTGGTAGTTTCAATATTGCGGCCTTGTTTAATCTCTAAGTCGGCTTCTAAAAGCGATAATGCGGTATAAGGAGAGATGGTCTTAAGCGAGTATATATGGTCCAAATGGCCATACACCATAGAAGCGGCATGGTTGGTAATGCCCGTGATCGTAAAGGTAATGCCATGGGATTGATAGGTCAAACCGACCAAATCTTTAAGACGGTTTACCCCGCTACGCTGGAAATTGTTATCTTCAATCATGCGCAGGGCCGCTTGTCTTGAAATCACGACTTCATGGGGGCTTTGTGGCCATGAACCTTCGATTAAGTCACTTTCATCAATCGCTTCTAAGGGAATGATTTTCGATTCGAATGAAGCGTCTGAAGGGGTGGTATAAAACCTCGGTAAATTGATGATAAAGGTATGGCTTCTACGGTCCAAAAGGTAACTATCAAAGGGGCCTTCACTCGCATGCATCAGTAAGGTATCTAAGCTAGGTTGGGAAGCATAGGTGACATCAAAGGTGTATTTATGTTCGCTTAAAAAGGCTTCATCATCAAAGAAATAGATGTTTGAGAAAAGCGAAATTGCCACGGCAAACATCGCCGCACTCATCGCAAAACCTAAGTACAGTAGTTTGGCGAATTTGGAACTTTGTTTTAAGCTTGAAAGGGCGCGTTGTAAGCTGTGTTTCCATGGGATGACGCCACTTTTTTTGTCGCGTTGATGGGGAATCGTCAATTTGGATAAGCTTAGTTGTTCTTTTTGGGTTTCTTGTTTCATCATATCGGCGCGCGCCGCTTCATGGATTTCTAAATCATCGCCCGGTTTTACAATATGCACGTGTTTAAAGTCATGGTTGGGTATTTCAATATATAGGCTTTGGTTTTTGACGATGAGGCGCGCTTTAAAAGAGAGGGTTTCTTCATCGCTATAAATATCGATCGGGTTTTGTTCATTTGATGCGCTCACATGATTTAAATCATGCAAGTAAATGTCGCTTTCGCTGGTGGTGTCAATCGTCTCTTTTAAGCCTTCTTGATTGGTTTTGGTTATTTGGCCATCTTCCATTTCGATAATGGTTTCACCGTAATGTTTGGCCAAACGGGTTTCATGGGTGACCATGATGATGAGTTTTTCTTTGGCGATTTCTTTTAAAAGGTTCATAATCATCATCGTGTTTTTAGAATCCAAGTTACCCGTAGGTTCATCGGCGATGATGACATCGGGGTCTTTGGCTAAAGCTCTAGCGATGGCGATGCGTTGTTGTTGGCCGCCTGATAGTTGGTTGGCTTTGCGGAATTTATACTGCGGCATGCCAACGAGTTTTAAAACTTCATTGATGCGTTTTTCAATCTCGTGTTCTTCGGTTAACCCGACCATTTTTAAGGCGATTTTGATGTTGTCATAGACGGTATCGTTGGGCATGAGATAGAAGTTTTGGAAAATATAGCCTATGTGCCGGTTGCGTACTTCATCCCAATGTTTGAAGTTATAGGAAGTAAGATTGGCATCATTGATTTGTACTTCGCCCTTTTGGGCACTATCTAAACCACCAATAATATTGAGTAAGGTGGTTTTACCAGACCCACTTTTCCCTAGTAACATCACCATGCCTTTTTCTGGGAAGGTGATGCTGATGTCTTTTAAGACGTGGTTTTCGTTACGCTTATTGGGATGATACTTTTTATCGATATGCTTTAACGTAATCATCTAATCACCCCTGATCCTTAAACGCGGTTATCACGCTTTTTGAAAATATACGTTGATTGAAGCGCATCGCTAGCAGTATCGACATACCCAAAAGCATGATCATCATAAAGAGGTAGTTCCCCCATTGATAATACCTCAGGTAGTTAGGTAAGAACGGATAGATATTGGCGTTTAGGAACAAGAGTACAAAGATGATGAAAATCGCCAAAAACATGATGCATAAGATTTCTAAGGCACTCAGCGTGTTTAAGTCTTTTTTGAAAAGACCGATAGAACGCAAGATGACGTAATCTTTACGTTTGGCTTCCATGACGTTTTTAAGGGCTACATAACCGATAAAATACATGACCGATAAGACGAGTAAGGATAAGAAGCCTAAAAATAAGTTCATGATTGCTTGGCCCATTTGGGTGAACGGATCGGTAATGCCTGCTGGATATAGGTAGTGAACCGCTTCCTCATCGAGTTGTTCAATCAAACGGTTGGCATCAAAACGGTCAGTGACCATCAAGCTCATTTGATAAGGCTCATGGTCTTCAAACAAACGGCTTAAACCGGCATCACTCAAAGCGATATGGACGCCATAATTGGCCATCTCCTCAGAAATGGCTTGAATGGTAAAGGTTTTTTCTATATTGGCATCGGATAGTTTTTCAACAAATTGCATGGTGATCACATCACCTACCTCAAGCCCATCATCTGGTCCACTGGCACGAATTTGATCCGCAAGGTACTTAGAGATGGTAATTTCATCAGCGGTTAAATCCTGATCGAGCGTCAATGCAGGTCCTATGTCCGTCAAAGAGTTCGCATCATCGGAAAAAATAATGCGGTTTTGATTCATAAAAAGCCCAAAGTTTCTAAACATTTCATCTTCAAAAAACGAACCATGGGGATAGATGATCGGGGGAAATGGCTGGCCATCTACTTTCCCGACCAACTCAAATTCAAAGGTTTTAATATCGGCATCATCAGCAAAACGCATCGGAACTTCCAAGCTGATTTCAAGCGTATCACCGACCTCGAAATCATCGATGAGAGCGACGATTTCGCCTGGATTCTCAGGCATGCGTCCTTGCGATAAATCACTAGCGCTTAAGACGCTTGGATGATTGATAGCTCCGTCATGAAAATAGCTAAAGTCTTGGTGTCTAATACGAATATAGGTGCGCAGATCTAAGGTATTGTCAAATGGCAAGGCGGCTACCACGCCCTGTAGGGATTCAAAATGTTGTTGGTCAGCTTCGCTAAATGAAGACCCATCGATTTTGGTTATCATAATGCGGTTGGGGTTTTCATAAAACCGAAACATACCACCGCCCTCACCGCTGTTGGCTTGTTGGACATAAGCGCCGTAAACCAGCGCAAACGTCGCAACGACAAAAAGGGCCACAAACAAAGTGAACAAGGTTTTTCTCGGCGTGGCCAATAAATTTTTAAGCCCCATCCGAAAAATATCCATAAAAGCCAAGGGCGACGGTTTGGGTGGGGTGGGTTCCTCGGTGGATTTGGTTTGGGTTTTTTGATCATCGCTGATAACCTCGCCATCAAAGAGGCGGACGTGTCTGGTCGCATACGCTTTGGTGGTTTCATAGGAATGGCTGACCACTAAGACCAACT
Source organism: uncultured Candidatus Izemoplasmatales bacterium (assembly GCA_964501415.1). Taxonomy (GTDB): domain Bacteria; phylum Bacillota_I; class Bacilli_A; order Izemoplasmatales; family Izemoplasmataceae; genus B1SED10-225. Next base: position 25,669 of record CAZCSL010000001.1, on the reverse strand, counting down.
TATCTTTGGAGATATCTTTTAAGAGCTTTAAGATATTAGCGCCGGTTTCTTTGTCCAAATTACCGGTTGGTTCATCGGCGATGATTAAGGGGGCGTCTTTGGCTAAGGCTCTGGCGATGGCGACTCTTTGTTTTTCTCCGCCACTCAAGGTGGAGGCTTTTTGTTTTTCCTTGCCTTTTAAGCCTACTTTATCGATTAAAGACATAATGGTTTCGTGTCTTTTTTCTTGTTTGGGATGCGCGATTTTAGAAGCAATCTCAACGTTTTGATACACCGTATAAGATTCGATGAGATTATAATGCTGGAAGATAAAACCAATGTGGTTTTTACGGTAAGTTTCCCAATCCTTTGCGGTGTAATAAGATGTTTCCTTACCAAGGATGAGCATCTCACCATCTTCATAGGAATCAAGACCACTAATCACATTTAGCAAAGTACTTTTACCTGAACCGCTCTCACCGGTTATGACGACAAATTCATTGCGTTCAAAATGCAAGCTGATTTCGTCTAAAGCCTTGACAACGGTCTGTTTATCATGATAATACTTAGAAATCTTTTTTAGTGTTAACATCGTATCCCTTCTTTCAATTGTATTATATCATTTGAAACGGCATTTGATATAGAAAAGTACGTTTATTAAAGCACTTTTTGGCTATTTATACACCTGATGATAAACCTTATCACCGCGAAACGTTTAAACCATCAAATAAGCTACAAGCATAGATGTGTTAAAATCCTATGCCTATTAGGTTGATTTTCTTTGTTTTCTCTAAAAGAAAAGTTTTTCGAAATACGCATCCCATGGTATGATAAAGGTATGAGTAGGATGTGTTAAAGATGGTTAAAGAGATGATTGATGTTAAAAGCTTAAGCTTTTGGTTAATCGGTTTTTTTATGATTTTCTCTGTACCCCTAGGTCATAGTTTTGCGATGCAACTACAAGCCAGTATTATTTGGCCCGCGATTGGGCTTGGGTTTGCCTTGTTTTTTATTTACCAACAAAAAGCGTTTATACCGGTTTGGTTGGGCCTTTTTATCGGCTATATCCTCGGGTTGTCCTTTGTGATTGGCTATGATATACCTTTGGCTTTAACGCAAGCATTCTTACAATCTAGTGGGGCTTTTTTGGTTATCCTACTTGGCTATTTAATCGCAAACCGCCTAGAAATAAAGGGATTGTTAAAGCCAAGAAATATCAGTTTGTTTTTTATCATCGCGATTATGATGAGCGCTTTGGCTTCTTTGGTTGGACAAGCCTTTTTAATCCTTCAATCCTTAATTAGTATAGATGAGTTTGCCGAGAGCTTTTTAGTCTGGTTCTTAGGCGATTTGTTTTCGTTTTTGGTGGTGTCTTGTTCCATCATCATCACCTTTCAATATGATAAGAAGCGGTCATTGCGCGCGGATATCGTTCGCAAAGAGGCAGTCTTTTATCTTTTCTTTATACTGTTCTCAGCCGCCATTTTTTCAGATTTATCCCCACTGATCAATTATGACCACCATAAGTTCTTCTACTTACCGTTTGCCTTTTATCTGGCTTTGTATTTGCCCTATAGAAGCTTTGTCGTGACGGGGACGATATTTTTGAGTATGTTTGTGGTCTCGCCCCCTTACAGCTTAGAAGATGTCTCTTATTTTTACTTGATGATGGACATCAATTTATTCATGGTCCTGATTTTATTGTCCATATTTATGATGAAAGCTATCTTTCATTCCTTGGATGAAGAACGCAGACGCTTAAATGTCACTTCTACGCGGCTTTCGAGATTGATTGCCTCAATTGAGGGTTTGATGAGACTATCTTCTGATATCAAGAACCTGGATTATGACCGCCATGATTTGCATGCTTCAAACGTATTTAGAATCATCTTCAATATGTTTAACGTTTTTGATTATGGTTCTTGTATGATGATAAAGGAAGGAAACATCGTTTTTCTAGATACCGTGGGCCACGATAAAGATTACTTAAATGCCATTGAAAAGGACGTTGAAGATTGGGTCACAGAAATGCATGAACCCCGAATATTTAAAATCGATAAAAAAGAGTTTGTTAAAGGGTTTAAAAAACAAAACTTAAATTTGGATAAAGTTAAGTTCTTTAAAGAATCGTTGCGGATGTCGCTTAAATTAAAAGAAGACTTTGTGATTTTCATGAGCTTTGATGTCCGTATGGATAGTCCTAGACGTTTAGATGATAGAATACTAGATTATTTTAAAAGTATTCATGTGCTTTTAAGTAGCTTCTATGAAGCAGAAATTCTAACCTTAGAAGAAGAACAAACCAAAAACAATATTATCAACTCGCTTTTGAGTATCATCGCGCTTTATGATAAAGTCACGCACCGCCATTCAAAGGCGGTTGGCGATATCGCTTTAAATCTAGCGAAGCGTATGAACCTTTCTACTGAACACCAACAAAACCTGTATTGGGCTGGCATCATCCATGATATTGGCAAGGTAGGTATCGATGAGGATCTCGTCAATAAACCCGGTGTTTATACCGTGGCTGAATATGAGGCGATGAAAAAACACGTGCAACTTGGGGCGGATTTAATTGCGCAATCAGAAAACCTTAAAATGATTGCGGCTTTGGTTCAAGATCACCATGAACGATTTGATGGTGAGGGCTATCCCGCGAAGAAAAACGGATCTGAAATGATGATTGACACCCATATTTTAATCATCAGTGAGGCCATCGGGACGATGATTTTTGATTGGCCCTATCAAAAGCGCAAAAACGATGAAGCCATCATGGCAGAACTAAAAAAAGAATCGAAAAAACAGTTTCATCCTTTGGTCGTTGAACGGGCCATTGAGATGATTAAAAGCGATGGGTTAGATATTTTTAGATCCTAAAAAAAATAATACCCGCTAAGGTATTATTTATCTTTGTCTAAAAATCCGTATTTATGCACATCATACCACTCAAACTCCGCATCTTCATCAAAAAAATAATCGATTGGCGAAAACAAGATAAGGTATAACTTATCTTGTTTTTCACTTTTAAAACCAAAGGCAAGCTGATCGGTCTTTTTATCGTGAAAAGGCCACAATGTTTTTTCAGACATCTTTAAGGTGACATCGAGGTCTTCTATCGGTTCAAAGCGCTCAAAGTCTTTGGAGACGTGCTGGGTGAAACGGCCATTTTTAAACAAGTGCTGCACACGGTTTAGTTTTGATTCAAACATCGTATCACCTTTCTTTTACACTAAAAACGTTGCCAGATAATATGAATATAGTTAAACGTTAACACAAACATGATATAAAGTACAGCCGCATTGATGATGATTCCAAGTAAGATTAAAGGGGCTTTTTCCTTTAGACTCTTAAGATACCTAACCCCTTGTAAGCTTCTCATTAAAACCAAAAGCATTAAGGCTATCGTAATCAAAGCGGCAAAAAGGCCCATCAGAGCACCTAAAAAATGAATATCACTTAATCGCGTAAAGAGGATAATTTGAAAAAGCGCGATGAATAGTATAATGATTATAGCACGGTAGAATTTAAGTCTTCTTGACATAGATATCCTCAATGATGCGCGTTACGGGGATCAATAACAACACCAACCAAGCCCAGGCAAAGTGTCCCAAAAACCCACCTAAATAAGCCAGTAAAGATACGCTTAACAAAGTCGCGATAATAGAAACTGGCTTATCCTTGAGGTTGCCTCTTAATATTTGTATCCACAACCACGGCAGCATAAAGACGACAAAAGCCCATAAAAAGCCTTCTAAAAAGAGACCAAGGCTAATATAAAGCGCACCACTTAGCAAACACAAACCCATCGTGGTAGGGCGGTAAAGATTAGGGTAGTTGGCTTGATTGGGCTGAGCGATAAACAAAGAAAGCGGCAAGCTTAAAAGGGCGAATAATCCCATTTGGGTATCGAGTACTAAGTTTAGGCTCATATAAACTGCTATGCCTAAGATAAATAAAACAAACGCCAAGTAATGCCTTTTGGTGCTTGCGGTGAGCGTAAGAGGCAAGAAACTAAGGCCTAAAAGCGCCCAATACGGGGTGGTTTGGCCTAAGAAGAATTGCAAGAAAAAGAAGCTTGGAATCAAAATCGTGGGAAAGATAAGCGCATAAAAAAGATACGGTTTTTGAAAGGCTTTTTTAGAATTTAAAAGCGGGAAAAAGGGCATCAAAAAAAGCAGTGACCATCCTGGATGCCAAAGTTCAAAAACCACACCCAAGGTCAAAAACGCCGTTAAAATAATTAGCGGCGATACCGAAGTTAAGGGATGGATATCATAATCATTGATCGATTCAAGCAAGACGACCAACACGGGCCATAACAAGAAAATCAGCCACGCGGGATGCCATAAACCCGTGATAAAACCGGTCGCTAAATAGATGATTAACAACACCAAAGGAATTAACTTTAAGAGGTGATTGATATAAGGAATACGCATTTTTTGAATGTAATCGATGCTTAATTCTTGACGTATGATGCGCGGTTCTTTCAGGTCAGCTAAAATCGCTTCTTCAGATAAACCGGCGTGCTTTTTTTCGTTGATTTGTTGGTGCAGTTTTTGTATGTATGCCTTTTTATCGTGTGTGTCCATCTCAAAGGTATTGAGAATCTTTTCAACATTTTTTAAATACGTTTCTAACATGCTTGACTCCTTAAAGTGGCTTTTTAACGTAATACCCCAAAGAGATCGCACCAGGGCCACCGTGCGCCCCTACAGCGGGGGTTAGGGGCATGGAGAATACCGATTTTAACTTGGGGTTGTGGGCCTTGAGTTTTTCTTCGATATATTTTTTTGTCTCATCGTTATGTGCATGGCATATAAATGATTCGATATTGGTTTTATCTTTAGTTTCTTCTAAATGCATCTCAATCACTCTATCGACGGCCTTTTTAAAGGTACGTATCTTTTCAACCGCTTCTACTTTGCCTTCTTTTGAGATATGCAAAAGGGGCTTGATTTTAAGCATTGAGCCTAAGAAGCCTTGAGCTCCGCTCAAACGGCCGTTTTTAACTAAATACGCAAGCGTATCCACCGCAAAATACATATGGTTGTTTTCGCGGATGAATTCAAGATGACTTAATATCGTTTTGACATCTTTGCCTTGTTTGGCTAACTCGGCTGCCTCTAAGGCCATTTTAGCTTGCGGGAAGGCCACGCTTTTAGAATCAAAAACGTGTACATTTACGCCTTTGACTTCTTTGGCAGCGACTTGGGCCGCAGAATGGATGCCCGACATATGTGAAGAAATGGTAATGACAATTAAATCTTGATACCCTTTTTCTTTCATGGCTTGATACGTTTCTGTCATTTTGATCGTCGGGGGTTGTGAGGTCCTTGGGGTGATCGATTTATCGTCTCTTAAGCGCTTATAAAAAGCTTCAGCTTTCAGTTCGACGTGATCTAAAAACTCCTCTTCGTTGAGGTGAATGATGGAGCGTAAAATGGGAATGTCAAAGTCGTGTTTAAAATAATCCAAACAGGCGTTGGTATCGGTAATAACACCAATTTTAGACATACTAATCTTCCTTTCTTATTGGTAGTTTCTGGCCGCTAAAAACAATAGATCGCTCAAGCGATTTAAATAAGCCATCGGTTGGTCTAAATCATCGCGCTTAAGCGCGCGGGTAAACCGTACGAGCATGCGCTCAGCACGTCTTGCAATGGTGCGGGATAAATCAAAATACGCATTTTCAAAAGACGTATCGCTACCGGGTAGATGAAAAACCGGCTTAATGCTTTTTTGTTTCAAAAGCTTGGCTTCTAAGTCTTCTAAAAAGGCAATATCATCTTCGCTAATTTTTCTTAGGTTTTGATACGCATCCTTCTTAGGATTGGTCGCGACTAAAGAATTGATTGCTTGAAGCGTCTTTTGAATCGTTTTGATCGGTTGGTATTTGGTTTGATGGTACGTAAGCCCTAAGTTTGCGCTTAATTCATCGATGGTGCCAAGGGTCTCAAACAACAGCTCATCTTTGTAAAACAGTTCATTGCTGTAGTTTTTTGATTGTCCCTTATCGCCTTTTTTTGTAGAAATTTGTGAAACATCTTTAATGGACATAAAAACTCTCCTTTTAAGCTATTTTTAAATGACGCATCCGCCAGATTGCCGCACTTAAAATGACGATGGTCAGTGAGATGAGTATAATCAGTAAAGTTTGCGTTGAGAGCGCTTGATTAAACAGCGTTAATTCGACGCCGTAAAAACTGGTATAATTAGCACGCGCAGCTTCGTTAGGTCCAAAGACTATATCTAAGGCCTCGGCCATATAGACTTGTCTAATCAAGGCTGCGGCTTGCATAAAGGGCAGCGCATTCAAGACGTTTTGAATCGTTGAAGAAAGGGCCCCAATAGGTACATATAATCCGCCTAAAAAGCCAATCAAGGTCCCTACCAAAGTCGCAAAGGTAGCATGGGCATTTTGGCTTTTGAAAAACGATAGGAAAAAGAAAAAGGCTGCAGAAAAAAGCGTGGCGATCAAAGCCATCATCGCAATGACGCCAAAAAGATTTAGCAAAGGTACTATATACCCTGAGTTTAAGTATATGATGATTAAACCGACGATAAGATTAATGGCGTTCATAAACAAAGTGATCATCACCGCAGCCACTAAGTAAGAAAGGACGATTTTATAGCGCTTTAGCGGCGTGATCTGAAAATCATGCATCGAACGGGTGGTTTGGTCTTGGACCATGCGTTCCAAAAAGCCAAGCGGCACGGTTACAGAAGAGACCATCAAAAGCCCAGAAAACACCCAACCATAAACAATATAGGAAGCCTGATTATCATCGATGCCCGCTTGTTGGCCAATATCATCAAAATATGAACCTAAAAAGAAGACAAACAACATCAAAATGATAAATACCGAAAGAAAGGAAAAGAATACCGCCCAGCGGTCCCTAAGATAACACTTAATGTGCCTTTTAATCAACGCTAACATATCAATCACGCAAGCTCCTTCCGGTGATATTTAAAAAGACATCGTCCATCGTGCCTTTGAGGATTTCAAAATCGGTCATGTTATCTTTGTGTTTTTGTAACAGTTCAATGCCTTGATAGCCATCTTTTAAGACGACTTGATAGGTATTATAGTTTTTGCGTATCGTTAAATTATCCGCTTTTAGTTGTTTTAAAATTTGCTCATCTTTAGGGATGAATTTTAAAATATAGCCTGCGTGTTTGTGACGCAAAGCCTCAGCCGAACCTTCGGCTTTAATCATGCCTTGATCGAGAATGATGACGTGATCGGCTAAATTGACTTCTTCCATATAATGAGTGGTTAGGATGATCGTCATGTTGGTTTCTTCTTTAAGTTTCAAGATGAGATGCCACAAGTTTTCTCTGGCTTGTGGGTCCAAGCCGGTGGTCGGTTCATCAAGCAAAAGAATTTGTGGGTCATTAAGCAACGCTCTGGCTAAATCAGCACGTCTGCGCTGTCCGCCCGATAAGGTCTCTACACGCTGGTCTAAAAAACTTTCAATGTCGATGAACGATTTTAAGTGTTCGATTTTTTCTTTGATTTCCTCGGCGCTTAAGTCGTAAAGCCGTCCTCTTAACATCAAGTTTTCACGTACACTCAAAATTTTATCCAAGACGCTTTCTTGAAAGACCACGCCCAGTTTTTCTCTGATGGCATGATCGCCTTTGCCCAGTTCATTGCCATCGATCGTGACGCTGCCACCACTTGGCAGTTTAAGCGTAGAAAGAATTTCAATGCAGGTGGTCTTGCCCGCCCCATTGGGGCCTAACAAAGCAAAAAAACTACCCTTTGAAACGGTGAAACTAATGGCTTTTAACGCTTGCACACGCTCATAGTTTTTTGTCAGTTTACTAACGTCAATCATACGGCCTCTCCTTTATATAATCGGGGTCAAGATGCTCATAACCCCTTCTAAGAACTTTGAAAATAGCGGTCTTTGAGCCCAAAGGTGTGGATCGATTAAGCTTGATTCAAGCTTGTCGTCTTCAAAATCTTTCAGTACCTCTTTAACGACCGGTCCGTGCATCAAGGCGGTGACTTCAAAATCGATCATCGCACTGCGGTAATCGAGGTTGTAACTGCCGATAGAAGCGATGCAATCATCGACGATCAAGACTTTGCCGTGACAAAAGCCTTTGTCGTATTGATAAAACTTCACGCCATCGGCCAAAAGGTTGCTCATAAAGCCTTTGGTCACTTTATAAACGATATATTTATCGGGGATGCCCGGGATGATGATCTCCACGTTAACCCCGCTACTGACCGCGGTTTTAAGGGCGTTTAGGGTTTCTTGGTCCAAAGCCATATAAGGGGTCATAATCTTGACGCTATTTTTAGCATTCATGATCATTTTGACATAGAGATTTCTAATGTTAGGGGCGTTGGTATCGGGGCCGCTTTGTAAGATTTGGACGGTATTTTCGGTCGTTTTAGGTTGAGTTTGATAGTAAACATCATCGTCGATAAAGCGGTTGGTATTATAATAATAATCTTTAAAGAATAACGCCGTTAAGCTTTTGGTTGCCATGCCTTTAATATGCAGGTGCGTATCTCTAAAGTAATAATCATGCGGAATGCTGTTATCGTATTCATTGGCGATATTCATCCCACCGGTAAACCCTTCTTGTCCATCGATGACGACAATTTTTCGGTGGTTACGATAATTGATGCGGGTATTAAACAAAGGGAAATAGATTCGGTCATTGACGATAAAGTCCACTTGGCTATCCTCAAACGCCTTTGAGACTTTGCGTCTTGAACGCGCTGAGCCTAGGCCATCAATGATGACTTTAACCTCAATGCCCGCCTTTGCTTTTTGTTTGAGAAGCTCGATAAACTCACGGCTGCGTTGGTCGTAGCGCAAAATAAAAAACTCAAACAAAATAAATTGCTTAGCGTTTTCTATGGCTTCTTTTAAGCGTGGGTAAAACATTTCACCATTTTTTAAGACCTCTACTTGCGTATCGCCATAAAAGGGTTGGTGATATGAAAGCTTGTGTGCATGTTCAAAAAAGCCGCGATAAGGTTCACCTAACGCTTGATCGTATAAGACGTTATCGCTTGGTTTGGCTTCTTTGGTGATATAGTTATCATTGACCATTTTGGGTCTTTTTTGGTAACGAAGCGATTTTTTAAAGTTGCGTCCAAAACTTAAAAACAAGGTAATACCCAAAACGGGTTCTAAGGTTAGAATCAAAAGCCAAGGCAGTTTATTATGGGGGTTTTCACTTCTTAAGACCATCGATAACCAAACAACCACAAAAATAACGACAAAAAAGGTCCGTACCACAAACCCTAGGATGGTGGAGAAATCGAAAAAATCCCATATTAATGAAAAGCTGTATTCTAATACGAACCTGCCTAAAACAGCAAGGGAGATGATGAATACAACCATCAAATTCTTGCGTAAGTTTCTTTCCACAACATCAAATCCTTTTTAGGTTAAATAACGTCTATTGATTCTTCGTCTTTGATGATCGCTTCAACTTTCTTCAAGCTTTTTTCATCAAGCGCGGTTTTAATCTTTGGCTCAAGCGCTTCTTTTAAGGCTTGGGCGCGCGTTTTAAAGGCATCTATACGCGCTTGTTTTTCGGCTTCTTTATCTGTAAGTAAAGCGTTCAGTTCGCTTTGCAAGCGCTGTTCTTCGCGAGTCTTTTCCGCTTCAACTTGATCTTTTTTCGCAAAGCAGTCGTCTTTTTCAGCGGTCGCTTCTTTTTTGATCGCCGACATCGCTTGGTCATATTCTCTAATGAGTTTTTGTTGGTAAGCATTGAGGCGGTCTTTTTCGGTCTCATAGGTTTCTAGTACGGTTTGATACGTTTCTTCTTTGTGTTTTTCAATGTCGGTTAGCGTTTTATCATAGCTTGCTTCGATTTGGTTCATCTTGTCTTTGATGGCTTGTTTTTCACGGTCAAACTGAGATTCTAGGGCTTTGATTTGTTCTTCTAGAATCGTTTGTGATTTTTGTTTTTTGGCGTTTAATTGATGCAAACGTGCGTTTTGTTGTTCGCGCACCTTTTTAAGCGTCTCTTCTTGGCGTTGACGCTGGAAGGTTCTAAATAGTTTAGCCCGGTGATTGATTTCATTTTGGCTACTATCAAAATTGGACTGAAGTCTTTCTGAGGCTTTTTGGTTTTCTTCTTGGGCCAAACTGATTTGGTCGGTGATATGATAAAGCAAGGTTTCGGCTTCTTCTAAGGAGCGGTTTTTATAATCTTTGAGGTCTGCTAGCATTTTTTCATAGCCGGCTTCTTTTTGTTTTAAGCTTTTTTTCTTTTGACGGATGATTTCATCGTGGTTTTCAGTCAGTTCCTTAAGTTCTTTTTTAAGCGCTTCTTGACGTTTTTTATCGGTGGTGTTATCCAGTTTTTCAACAATCGCCTCGCGTTCTTTTCCGTGCGCTTTTAATATATCGCTTAAAATCGTTTCGTGGGTTTCTTTTAGGTGTTTTAAAGGGGCTTCATAAATCTTGCGTTCTTTTTCATACGTCGCTTTGATCTTTTTGATCATCGCTTCGTGATCTTGTTTAGCGGCACTTAGCATGTGGTTGTACATTTCATCTAAGTCTTGTTTTTGTTGGGTGGCTAAGGCTTCGACATACGGTTTTTTGCAAGCGACACTTTCGCTGCGTAATGCCGCGTAGTTTTCGCTTTGCTTCATGTAGTGAGACAGCAACATCGTCTCTTCTTTTTCATCACCGTTGATCAGTTGTCGTTCTTTTTCTAGTTTGATTTGTTCGATGTCATAATCTTGCAAGTAGTTAAGGCGTTTATGGACTAAAGAAAGTTTGGTTTCTTCTAAGGTATGGTTTTGAAGCGCTAAATTTTCATCTTTTTCTTTTTTCGCCGTGGCGACTTTTTTCGCTTTATCGAGTTCGTTAATCTCAACGTCTTGTTGGAAACGCGCTTCATTTTCCGTGATATCGCGACTCGGTTTACTGATTGCAATTTCGTGTTCAGCGGTGGTTTGGTTTTCTTTTAAGGTTTGGTTGAAATTGATGCTTTGAATATCGTAATCGATGTTGATGGCGGCTTTTTTAGCCTTGTGTTCATTTAAGGCTAAGTTATAGTTTGTGTTGGCTTTCTCGATCGCCATTTGGTTTTCGGTATTAGCGGTATCAATTTGTGCTAAAAAGTCCATAATCTGATCGATGGCCGCAAACTTTAAATCTTTGAATTTATTGTGATAATCCCGCTCAAACGTATCGAGTTTGTCGAGTTCAGGGGCTAAGGTATTTTCGTGTTCGCTTTCTTTTTCTTTTAAGGTTGCTTGGTGGGTTTTTTTCAGGTGTTTGATTTTCTTATCGTATTCGCTTGCTTTGCTACGGTCCGATATTTTTAAGGCTTCGTTTTTATAGCTTGTTAGTTTGTTTAGTTCTTTTTGATACTTGTCTTTAATCGATTTAAGTTCTTTGGCTTGATCGTTTTTAAGTAGTTGAATTTCTTTTTCTATCGGCTTTTTTTCGGCTTTGTAGGATTTATTAAGCGCCGATAAGGCTTCTTTGAATGATTGATAGTAGGCTGCTTGTTCCTTTTTGATGTTTTCAAGCGTTTGGGTTTTGGTTTTTTCAGCTTCTTTAAACGCTTTATCAAAGTTTATTTTCGCATCGCTTCTGATTGTGTCGTTTTCTTCATATAGTTCGTTGGTCTCACTGAGCAAACGTTCCATATGGGCGTTGTGGGTCCTGGAGGCTTCTTGGATTTTGGCTTCATGTTTTTGTTCGGTTTTAGAGGCCGCTTCGGTGGCTTCTTTAACCTTTTGGTCGTAGGTGGATTTAACCTTTTGGCGTTTGAGGTCATTTAAAGAGATTTTGTTTTCGAAGGATTCTTCGATCGTCTCAACGAGTTTTTCGTATTGTGCTTTGGCATAATCCTTTTCTTCATCGATGGTTGAGAGTTTTTCTAGTAAGATCTCTTTTACGGAGGCTTGAAGTTTTTGAAAGTGCTTGTCTAAGGCTGCCTTATTCTTTTGATGCGCTGACAAAGAAGCGGCCATAGAAGCTTCAATCGCCTGGTTGTTTTTTTGATATAAGGATTTTTTGCTTTGTTGTGATTGATCGGTTTTCACCAATAAATCAATCAGATGTTCATACCGCTCTTTTAGCATTGCTAATAATTTTTCTTGCTTGTTCATGTTACATTCCCCCTTGGGTTTATTTTAGCATGTTTTATCGCTTTTTTTAGGGCTTTTTTGTAAATTTTCTACAATATTTTAAAACCCACCAAAAAAACCTTGGTGGGTTGTTATAGGGCTTTGGTAATGGTATCGATAAAACGCATCGTACCACCGACATAGATATTTAAAGCTTGACTTGATTCACCAACGAGCTCGACGTGGATGCGAGATGGTTTATTCATGCTGTCGCCTTGTTCAAATAAGAAGCTATTGGTTTTTTCCTTTAAAACGGTTCGCATATAAACCGCTAAGGCGGCTGAGGCCGTACCGGTGGCACTTTCTTCTTTGATGCCTAGGCGGGGCAAGAAGTTTCTACCGTGGGCGTTGGCCTTTTTTTCTATGGTTTCGTTGGTAAAAAAGTAGATACCTTGGACGTCATGGGATTTACTAAAAGCTTCGATTTTCTGAGTATCGATATTTAGTTCGTGTAGGGACTTTAAATCTTTTATGGGCACAAACATTTCATAGATGCCTGTAGAGATTAGTTTAATTTCTGTTTTGCCTAAGATGCCTTTAGGTAAATCTAGGGCATTTGTGAGGGTTTCATGGGTGGGGCCGTTTTTGATGCTTGGTCGCATCATCGACATGAAGGCAGCCGCTTCTTTTATGATGATATCAATCTGCCCTTCATTGGTTTCTAAGCTATATTGGCCTAAAGAAATCTTATCTAGATTTCTTAATAGATTGAACGTCGCAATGGTCGCATGACCACATAAGGCGACTTCGGTTGTGGGGGTGAAATAGCGCAGTTTAAAATCCGCCTTGGGGCTTTTTTGTAAAAAGGCGGTTTCTGAATAACCTACCAAGGCGGCGATGGCTTGCATCTGGTCATCATTTAGATGATCGGCATCTAAGACGACACCGGCTTCATTCCCCCCGCTATCATTAGCAGGAAACGCGCTTGTGCGGTAGATGGTTAAAGCCATTTTAAGCCCTCCTTCTCAGTCAAAGCGTATGATTAGTATACATGATTTTTGAACTTCTTGCAATCGATAAACCTTGTATAAGCCGTTTGTGATATAATAAGACTGAGGTGAGATTTATGAGATTGCGCGCTTTGCCCTTTGATATCCAAGCCGTTTTGATTTCTGTGTTGGTGATGCTTTTGTGGTTTTCACAGTTTTTATATTGGGTGGATCATTATGGTGGCAATCTTTTTTTACCGGCGATGGCGGTCTCGCTTTTCTTTTTGTTTGTGTTTGGACGCAAGATCTATCCAGCCTTATTGTTTGGCGCTTTGATTGGATTTTTACCGCAAATTTTAATCTTTCGTACCGGTGGGGTGATCAACGGCGTAATCTATACCCTCTTAGTCCTGGGTATTTATGCTTTGATGCTTGAGACCTTTTTACAAGCCTTTATCTTTACCCAGTTTAAAAAGCTCTTACAAAAAGACCTCTTAGATGCGCTTTCTACGTTTTTGTTTATCACCTTGATTATCAGTGCGGTTTTTGGCTTTTTATTTGCCTTTTCTAGAGGCATCGCTTACGGCGATTTTAGCGTGTTGTTGGAAGGAGCCTTGTTCAACGGCTTCGGTATTTTCATGGGAATCGGTTTTTTGACGCCCTTGATTTACATGGGGGTATATCACGATAAGAAGCCTGCTTATTTTCAACCGCTTATGAATCATTTGATAAATGTCTTATTCATCTTTTTGTTTATTTTGGTTACCCTCATGATTATGCAAAACCGCTTTTTATTCGATTATGACCGGCATAGTTATATTATCGTATTCTTCTTTATCCTTGGGGCTTTGCTTTTTTCTTATTGGATTATGTTAGTTAAATTTTTAGCGTTTGGATTGTTGTTTGCGATATTGGTATTTGATGCGACGCTTGATTTTTTTGATTTATTAACCGTTTATTTTCGCTTTACGGCGTTAATTATATTAACCTATATTTTAGCGATTACCTTAAAGCGGTATTATGATTTGAAAAAGTCGCAAAATGAAGATTTAGAATCGCTCAATCAAGAGTTGAATAAGACGCTGGATTATGTCCATCAATTCTTACAGTTATCCTCGCATATTTCTAAGAGTAGTTATGATTATAACCAAGTGGCCAAAGAAACCTTTGAAGTGATTAGAATGGTATTTTCTGAAGTTAAGTATTGTTTTGGGTTTTTCGATAATCAAGGAGAGTTAAACGTACTTAATGCCCAAGGTTATAGGGTCAATAACATCCCTTATTTTTATGAGTTGTACGATTCTTTTGACATCAAAAATCGCGATTTTGTGATTATTGATCACGTACAAAATAAACTGGAAAGCGACTATGAAAAAGCAAAAATATATGATGCCAACAAACCGGTGCAAAAGCGACTATACATGATTTTTAATTTTACCCAAACACTGCGCTTTGTGGTAGGCTGTGACTTTTACGATGAAGAGGCCATTCACGCAACCAGGGTATCGCAGATGCGTGATTTTACCGATTTATTTAATAAACTCTTTATGAAACAATTGATCACAAAACAATCCTTGGATTTAAAAGACGATATCATCTTAACGTTTGTTAGGACGCTGGATTATTATGACCGTTACACCAAAGGCCATAGTGAAGCCGTCGCTAATTTAGCCATGGCCCTAGCTAAAAAACTTGGTTTAGACCAAGAGATGACCGAAGATATTTATTTAGGAGGACTGTTACACGATATTGGTAAACTGGGCATCAAATCAAAGGTGTTGAATAAAGAAGGTAAATTGGATGATGATGAATACGAACACATCAAAAACCACGTTAACTTTGGTTTTGATGTCTTAAAAGAAGCCCCCGCTTTAGAAGAGATTGCCCTGATTGTTAGGGACCACCATGAATGGTGGAATGGTGGTGGGTATCCTAGTGGGACAAAAGGCGAAGATATATCGCTGGGAGGCAGAATTTTATCTATCTCTGATGCCGTAGCAACGATGAACGATAACCGCCCTTACCGTAAAAAGATGTCTGTGGAGGCGATTATCAAAGAGCTCAAACGATGTCGTGGCACACAGTTTTGTCCCGATTGTACCGATGCGATGATCGAACTGATTGAAGAAGGCATTTTAAATGCCATATAAAAAGAAGCCCTGAGGTCTCATGGCTTCTTTGTTTCTTGGATATAGTGATTAAACATGCGCTGGTATAACCAAGCACTTAGATAAAAGAAAATCGGTAAGCTCAACAGCAACGTCAGCGGATGAAGCAACCAGGCTAAAAAGCCCATGGTAAGTAGCATCAAGACAATGAGAATAGAACTTAGGGCGTGCACGTTGCTCATCAAAAAGGCCATGGTGATCAAGTGCGTTAAACTGTGATGCTTAAAGACCGCCATCAAGGGAAAGGCCACCAGCAACATCAGCGTTAATTCCAAAAACAAAATATAGACCAAGATGGTGATGAGCGAGGGTTCAAATTCGTAAATAGTGTAATAAAGTGCTAGTAAGATAATCGTCATCAAAAGCGTATAGATAAAGCTTGTGGGCAAACTCGCCACCAAGCTTTTTTTAAAGCGTAAAAAAAGATTCTCAGGGCGTTTGTTGCTTCGGATGAGGTGAAACAAAATATGATACAAGGCCACACTTGCAGGGCCAAACAATAAGCCTAAAGAAAGCGTACTGATTAAAAGCCATATGATAAAGAGATTTAACGTGATAAAAAGGTGACTTCTTAAATTGGTTAAGTTTAACTTCATGCCGCTTTTCCCTTCGCGCGGTCATAAACGCACTTGCCTTTGTGGTAAGTCTTTAACACGGATGTCTTTAATAAGTGATTAGGTTTTCTTGAATCAAAGCCTTTCACTTGGATGAAATCCGCTTCAAACCCCGTTTTGATTTGACCTATTTTTTGTGATTTATAGGCAAAATAAGCGGGCGTTTCTGTGTAAGCTTTTAAGGCTTCTTTAATCGTCATCGCTTCTGAGGCTAAGAAAGGTCGGTAGTTAGGGTGTTTAATGGATTTTCTTGAAACCGCCGCATAAATATTTTCAAAGGGATTTACCCCTTCAATCGGCGCATCGGTTGAAATGGTGGTTTGGATGTTTTCACTAATCATCGATTTAAACAAATACGTCTCTTTTGCGCGGTCTTGTAATCTCGATTCGATGATTGGGATATCGCTGTTTAAGAAGATAGGTTGGGTTTGGGCGCCAAGATTGAGCTTGGCCATGCGTTTGATTTGATCAAAATCGGCGAGTTGCGCATGGATGATAGAATCGCGGTATTTCAGTGGATCATCGCCGAGGGCTTCTTTGATGTTGATTAAAGTCTCTACGGTTTGATCGCCAATCGCATGGATGGCAAAATCCATTTTCTTTTTGCGCGCGAGCTCAATACGCGTCATTAAAGCCTCATAATCAAAGATTTCAATGCCGCGGGTATTCTTATCGGCGTAAGGGGCTTTCATATAAGCTGAGTGCCCGCCTAAAGACCCATCCGCCAGTAACTTTAAAGGCCCTTCTTCAAAACTACCAAAACGCTCGTGGGCATAGCCACGTTTGATGTAGTCTTCTAAGTCCGTTAGTTTGGGTAGGTTGGCTTGTTGTAAGACGTTAAGTTTGAGTTCATCTTTTTCAACTAAGGACTTAAATACCTCGCGCACGGTTTTATAATTAAGCGTCTCAAAAATATGGTAATCATCGCTCCCCACACTCGTGATTCCGTGTTTGTGCAAATGCGCTTGGGCCTTTAAAATATAGCGGCTTAATTCTTCTTTACTAGGCACTGGGAAAATCGCTTTGATAAAGTCCATATCTTCTTCTTTAAAGATGCCTTCATGCATGTGTTCACTTTTGAAGGATGGATTTTTTTCTAAAGCTAAATCGATCGCGCGTTGATTGGCAAATAAGACGTGTCCGCAGGCGCGGTAAACCACGACGGGTTTAGTCATAGAGACGTGATTTAAATCGTCTTTTGTCAAACTGCGGTTTTCTGCCATGGTCGCTTCATGAAAGCCGCGGCCTAAGATAAAGGGTTTGTCTATGTCTTTCATTGCCTTTAGGATGGATTTGATGCTTTTGTGAATTGATGCATCGAAAATAGAACGCTGAAAGCCAAGGCCTAAAAGATGCATGTGTGAGTCGTGAAACGCGGGCATGATCGTTTGATCTTGCATGTCGATGATTTCATCGATGTCTTGTCTTAAAATTTGGTGTTTTTGCCCGACATGCGTAAAATAGCCGTTTTCTACGATAAAGGCGTTGGCGCGTTTGAAAGGGATGGTTAAATTGATATACGCTGTTTTCATATGATTTGCCTCCTGTTTGCATTATAACACGGTTTTAAAGTGGCGTGATAAAAAACGATGTTCAAGCGAACATCGTTTTAATCATTAAGCGTTTGTTTTGGTCGCATCAACCATCAGTTGCACCATTAAATCGCTCATTTTTTTCGGCTCTTCAATCGGATAGCCTTCGATGAGCAAGGCTTGATGATAGAGTAGTTGCGCGTAATCACCGATTTTTTTCGGATCGTTTTCATGGACGGTATTTAAAGCTTTAAATAAATCGTGGTTGGGGTTGATCTCTAAGATGCGCTCGGCTTTCATCCCTTCTTGGTTAGGCATTTTAGAAAGCACTTTTTCCATCTCTAAAGACAAGCCTTCACCGCTTACTAAGCATACCGGTGATTCTTTGAGCCTCTTGGTGAGTTTAACGTCTTTAACGTTATTTTTAAGGCTTTTTTTGAGCGCCTTTAAGAGTTTGGCATGATCTTTTTCTTGGCTCTTTAAGTCTTCTTTATCTTGGTCATCTAAGAGATCGCTTTCGCCTTGTTGGATGCTTTTGAAGGGAACCTCTTGATAGCTTTGCAAGATTTGAACCATAAACTCATCGACATCATCGGTGAAGAGTAAGACTTCATAGTCTTTTTCCTTGATTAAATCCATTTGGGGGAGGTTCATGATTTGGGCTTTGTTTTTACCGCTGGCATAATAGATATTTTTTTGTTCATCGCTTTTGCGTTCAATGTATTCAGCTAAGGTAATATAGTCATCGCTTTTGTTGGTTTTAAACATAATCAAGTCTTGCAGTTTTTCTTTGTTGGCGCCGAATTGATCATATATGCCGTATTTTAAATTGGTGCCATAAGCCTCATAAAATTCGATATAGGTTTCGCGGTCATTTTTTAACATTTTTTCCAGTTCGTTTTTGACCTTTTTTTCTACGTGGGCTGCGATCTTTTTCAACTGACGGTTGTGTTGCAACATCTCACGGGAAATATTCAAACTAAGGTCGGCTGAATCCACAAGCCCTTTGACGAATCTAAAATACTCGGGAATTAAGTCTTTGTTTTTTTCTTGGATAAAGACCCCGCGTGAATAAAGGTCTAAGCCTTTTTCATACTTTTCGGTGTAAAAATCATAAGGCGGTTTTTTTGGGATAAACAATAAAGCCGTATAAGTGATCAGACCCTCCACGTCGGTATGAATGGTATGCAAAGGGTCTTCAAAATCGTTAAACGTTTGTTTGTAAAAATCATTTAACTCCTCTTTTTTAACGTCTTGTTTTGAGCGCTTCCAAATCGGCACCATCGAGTTGAGCGTTTCAACTTCGGTTTTGGTGATGGTTTTTTCTTTATCCTTTTCATCAGGGACTTCTTTGGTCGTCTCCATTTTGATGGGATAGCGGATATAATCGCTATACTTTTTGACTAAGCGTTTGATCGTTTCTTCTTTTAAATAGCTACTGTAGTCTTCTTCATTTTCTTCATCGTCGTCTCTTAAGACCAACGTAATTGAAGTCCCGATAGCATCCTTTTTCGTCGCTTCGATTTGATAAGTAGAACTGCCTTCGCTTTGCCAAAGGTAAGCTTCTTCACTATAAGGGGATTTGGTTTTGACAAAGACGCGTTTTGAGACCATAAAGGCACTGTAAAAGCCGACGCCGAATTGTCCAATCGTCTCTAGGGCATCCTTTTTTTCCATCTGTTCGATAAATTTCTTTGTGCCGCTTTCGGCAATCGTCCCGAGTTGACTTTCCAACTCGGCTTCACTCAAGCCAATCCCGTTATCGTGAATCGTTAGGGTGCGGTTTTCCTCATCGAGTTCGATGAAGATTTCATAATCATCTGAGGCTTCGACTTTATCATCGGTTAAAGATAGGTGATGTCTTTTGTCGATCGCATCAGAAGCGTTGCTGATGAGCTCTCTTAAAAAGATCTCTTTGTGGGTGTAGATCGAATTGATCATCAAATTGAGTAATTTTTTTGATTCGGTTTGAAATTCTTTCGTTTTTGCCATAGTATCACTCCATTTCCATCTATGATTTTAGGGGTTTATCTTGCTTTTGTCAAGTCCATTACACAAAAGAAAAACCCCGTGAATATGGGGTTTAACTTAATTCCTTTAAAGCGTTTAACGCAGCGTCGAAATCTGGTAGATTCCCCGCATCTTTTAAGATTTCTTTATAGACGATATTTCTAGCTTGATCTAAGATGAAGACCCCGCGGGCTAAGAGGCGCAACTCTTCGATTAAGACGCCATAGTTTAAGGCAAAATCCAAATCGCGATAATCGCTTAAAAGCGTTGCGCTGTCGACGCCTTCGCCTTCGCACCAACGCTTTTGTGCAAACGGTAAGTCGTTGGTTAAGGCAATCAGTCTTGTGTTACGATGCTCGGCTAATTTTTGATAAAACTGTTTGGTTTGATGAGAACAAACGCTCGTATCAATCGAGGGAGCGAGGCTTAATACGATAAAATCCTCTTTAAAATCAGAAAGTTTCTTTTCACTTAAGTCTTGGGCCAATACCTTGAAATCCGGGGCTTTTTGACCGACTTCTACCCCTTTTCCTTTTAAGTTGACCATGCGGCCACCAAAATTAATTTTCATGTTATCATCCTCCTTACTTGAATTATAACAAAAAAGACACTTAAGCTTGGCTTAAGTGCCTTAGAAATTTTTAAACGTTACTCTTCATCGCTTAGTTCATAGGTTACGCCTGAAACATATAAATATCCGTTATAATATCTTGAGATGGTCAGCTCAACCCACTTAAAGGTAGTACCGGTTTGATAATCAAAATCATCCATTTGGGTGGCCCATAAGACTAAGCGCGTATAATGGGCATGACCATCCGCTTGGATAAAAATAACGTTATGGTTAAAATCACGTACATCAATCTCAACATCGGTTAATAAGTAGCGTTTGGCATACGGTTGATCTTTTTCTAAAATGTCGTTGATGGATTGGTCCTTGACGGTATAAATCGTATCATCTGTAACATCAATCCTTTCAATGATGGTAACATCGGTTAAGCGTGGTTCTTGGTTGCGGCCTTCATCATTGATATGGCGCGTGCCATGAACGATGATTTTCTTTATATTTTCAAACGAATTATACTCGGCTGCACTGACTTCGACAAAAATACCATAGCCTGCCTCATCTTGAATCATGATGCCATATTCATAATAATCAAGGGTAAAGATCAGCCCCTCAACGACAAGTTCTTCATCGAGGTCTGCCTCAAGCGCTTCTTTGACACTGCTTGGTGAGGCTTTGAGCATCACCTCAAAACTATATGCATGTTGGTAGCTTTGGTATTGCGCTTGCATCGTAAATGTAACGATGGTATCTTCGCTTGGTAACGAAAGATAAGTACCATCATGGTCGATTAAGTCTGGATGTGAAGATTGCCAATTTAAAAACGAGGTGCCTAACGTACCTGAGGTGGGTAAATTAAGGTCCATTTTATAAAGCACACGGGGAGAAAGGATAATCTCTGAGACGTCTTTTTCAACCGTTTCTTGATCGCTTAAGGCAAGTAAGCCGATATTGTCTTTATCGCCAATAAAAGCCATAACGAATTCATCCCCTACCTCCGCCACATGTTCATAGGTATAGGTGGCTAACAATAAGTCAATTTCGATGGTTTTATCTAGATAAGGCGTTAGTTGATCAAAAGCCTCACTCGACATATAAGAACGATCCAATACAACATGGGCATCACTGTCTAATGATTTTAGGTAATAACGACCAGAATAGATCGATTCAACGAGTCTGCCTTTTAAGCTGTATAGCTGATTAAAGGCAAAATAATCTTCAGGGTCTATGGTTTCATAAAGTGTCTCAATGCTACTTGTTTGATAACTAAGGTCAAAGGTTTGGTCATTTTTTATAATCTCATAACTCGAATACTGTAATACGGGTGCATAAAACCAATAAGCCCTTTTGCCACTAAACTGAACTAAATCCCCGATTTCTATATCGGTAGTAAAATAATAAGAACGGTCCATCATCAACGCTTGTTTACCATCAAAAACGTAAAACTTATTGTCAAACCCACCAATGACAATGCCTTCAAAGGTAATACCCTCTTCATAGAAATAGGTTTGGTGTAAAAAGTCCTCTGTACTTGTATAAATTGGTGGTTCACTAAGCGTTGGTTCCATAAATAAAGGATCAAATCCTACTCGGACTTTATTATCGGGATAAAGTATTTCATGGGGTATCACAGCAATTTCAACATGCATGCCGTGTTGGTTTTTTAAAAAATCAGTCGCCTCATCACTTAGATAATGAGAAAAATCAATATACTCAAATGACTCTACATCCTTTAAGCGCGCATCAAAGATAGGGTTATAATTACGCGCTAGTAATTGATAAACCTTGTTGCGCACGTAGGGGTTTTCAAAATCCAAATTTAAAAAATCCTCAAAAGAAATGTTTTCGATGGGCACATTAACTTCCCTACCTGTTTCGATTAACGTAGTTTTTGAGGCAACAAAGGTATCTATAATACCATCATAACCACTGCTTCTAAAGTAATTAAAACGGCCATCAATCTTTACATAATCACCATAATCATAGTCATGGTCAATATCTATGATTATAGCATTATGCTTACCATCATGAAGATAATAACCATAGGCGTGGAAGGCAAATATGGTGCCATAGATTGGAAATGCTCCTTCGCCTTCATAAAAGGCCGCAAGGGTATTGAGCGCCTCATCGGTATCATCATCTTGCTCATCGCCATTATCGGTATCATTATCATCATCACCGTCATCTAAGTCATCCTCATCATCTAATTCATCCCCATTATCACTATCATCTGTATCGTCTAAATCATCTTTATTATCCTCATCATCACTATCGTTTGATTCATCATTGTCATCGATATCGTTGATATCCTCTTGATGATCATCCCCATTTTCCTCTGTGGTCTCACCACAGGCAAATAAGAAGAAAACCAATCCTAATACAAGCATGGTTTTTATGACTTTCATCTCTACCTCCTCATTAATTCAAACCGTTTTTTATTGGGTATATAAACTCGTTATCGTAACGATAAGAATAATAAAACCCCTTAAATCGTTATCATGTAAACTTGTTTTGAATCATGACACCATGTTAAGTGGTCCTTCTAGTGTGTTTGTAAGTTAACTTAATTTTAGCACGCCTTGATAACAATTTAAAAGTTTAAAATCAAAAAACACCCTCATAAAAGTAAAAGAGAGTGTTTTAACCATGGTCATGGGTTATTAAGAGTGTTTCTTTTGTTTGTAGCTTTTGATTAGGTCATGCTTTAGATTCCACAGTTTTTCGCTTAAATCAACGTAATACTGATGAGGAAAATCAAAGCGTTTGACTTCTTCCCATAAACTTTCTTTTTCTTTTTCACAGTAAGCTTTTATCGTCTTGATATCAGGCAATTCATAGACTAATTTACCGTCTTTAAAGATTGGCTTTTGCATCGACTTGACGTAATAATTGGTGAAGGTTTGTTGTTGCCAAGTATGGGTTGGGTCAAATAAGGTTAAGGGTTCGTCTTCATCGATCTTTTCATCGTGAAGGGCAATTAAATCCGCGCAGGCTTTATCGGTATCCTTATCATAAATGCGGAAGGTCTTTTTAAAATGGGGGGTGGTAATTTTTTCAGGGTTATCGCTGATTTTAATCTTAGGTTCGATACTGCCATCAGGGTTTTCTTTGGCGACCAGTTTATAAACCCCACCGAATACGGGGTCGGCTTTGGCGGTAATGAGGCGTTCGCCCACCCCAAAGACATCAATTGGGGCCCCTTGGGTAATCAACGCACGAATCAAGTGTTCATCTAAGGCGTTTGATGCGACGATTTTACAGTTTTTTAGCCCAGCCTCATCTAACATTCGACGCGCTTTTTGCGAAAGATAGGTCAGATCTCCTGAGTCGATGCGGATGGCGTATTTATCATACCCGTTTGGCTTTAAGTAGTCATTGATGACTCTAATGGCGTTAGGAATGCCTTGTTTGATCGTATCATAGGTATCGACTAAGAAGGTAGAAGCGTTGGGATATTTTTTGGCGTAGGTTAAAAAGGCTTGATATTCATCTTCAAACATCTGAACCCAAGAATGCGCCATCGTACCCGCAGCAGGAATATTATAAAGACGGTCCGATAAGGTGTTGGACGTTGAATCGGCCCCGCCAATATAAGCGGCTCTTGCGCCCAAATTGGCGCTTGATACACCGTGTGCGCGCCTAGCGCCCATCTCAATGACTAGTCTTTCTTGAGCGGCGTGTTTAATGCGCGCGGCTTTAGTAGCAATCAAGCTTTGATGGTTGATGGCTACCAGTAAATAAGTTTCGATTAACTGCGCTTCAACGACGTTAGCCCTAACGGTTATAATCGGTTCTTTAGGGAAAACGACGCTTCCTTCTTCTACGGCGTAGATATCGCCGGTAAAACGAAAGTTTCTTAAATACGCTAAAAAGTCTTCGTGAAAAATATTGCGTTTTTTTAAATACGCAATATCCGCTTCTGAAAAAGATAGGTTTTCGATATAGTCAATAACGCTTTTTAATCCTGCGGCGATCGCATAGCCTGCGCGGCTTGGGATTTTTCTAAAAAATAAATCAAAATAGACGATTGTGTCTTTATAGTCACTTTCAAAATAGCCGTTGGCCATGGTGAATTCATAAAAGTCAATCAACATACTTTCGTTGTTTTTGTCCATATCATGTGCTCCTGTTTTTTATTTCGATGTGCAAGTTTTCTAAGATATCCAAGGCTTTTTCATGATTATCCAAATCAAAAGTTGTGGTGGCTAAGGCATCGATATGAATCTGTGCATTAGGTAAGGCACTCTTAGCGATGATGGCGTTAGAAAGCACGCACATATCGCTAACTAAGCCACACAGCTCAACGTGTGAAAAGTTTTGGTTCTTTAAATAAGCACCCAAGCTTAAAGCGGGAAAGGTTTCTTTTCTGAAGGTTTTATCATCGTCTTTGCGTAACGCTTCAATCTCATCGTGCAAGCGATGCCCTTTGGTGCCCTCAATACAGTGTGGCACAGGTAAGTGTTGACCTTCAACGGTTTGGTCATAGTTTTTACTGTGCGTATCTTGGGTAAAGACGATGCATTGGTTTTCCCTGCGGTACGTCTTGATTTTTTGCTTGATCGGTTCTATGACTTTTTTGGCCCCATCAAAGCCTAAGGCCCCATCGATAAAGTCATTTTGCATATCTACCACAATCAAACATTTGTTCATAGGATAGCCCCCTTTATCTTTACGGCTTTATTGTAACACGTTTTTTGACTTTTGTGGTATCATATTGATGTGAGTTATTTGCATTTAAAAGTATTATTGGTTATCCTTAAAATGACAAATTAAAAATAATGGTGATGCGATGAAAACAATTATTAACGATTCAAAAAATCCTAGGTTTAATTTAGCTTTAGAAGAGTATGTACTTAAGTACTTAGATAGCGATGAAGATTTTGTCTTGCTTTGGCAAAACGACAATAGCGTGATTGTCGGGCGCAATCAAAATACCTTTGAAGAGATTAACGACAGTATCGTTAAAAAGTATAACGTCAATGTCGTCAGACGGATTACCGGGGGTGGGGCGGTTTATCATGACGGTGGTAATTTGAACTTTTCCTTTGTGACCAAGATGAAAGATAACTTAAACGACTATAAAAAGTTTACCGCGCCCGTAATTGAAGCCTTAAACACCTTAGGTGTGCCAGCGGAATTCCACGGACGTAACGATATTGTAGTTGAAGACAAAAAAATCAGTGGCAATGCCCAAAGTTATCACAAACAAAAAATGTTGCATCATGGAACGATTTTGTTTGATGCGAACTTAGCGTTTGTCGCAGAAGTCTTAAACGTCAAACCCGATAAAATCAAATCCAAAGGCATTAAGTCCAACCGCGCACGAGTGACCAATATCAAACCCTATTTAAAAGAGACCATCTCGATGCCTGAATTTAAAAAAACACTGCTTGCGTATCTCTTAGGTACAGACAATATTCAAAACCATATTTATGAACTGACGCAAGCGGATTTGACCAAAATTGAAGAACTGATGGCCAAACGCTATAACAAATGGGATTGGAACTTTGGAGAAAATCCCGATTTCACCTTAGAAAAATCAGGCCGTTATCCGGGTGGTAAAGTTACCTTCCATCTTGATATCAAAGCCGGCAAAATCAAGGACGTGAAAATTTTTGGTGATTTCTTAGGCTCTAAAGATATCACAACCTTAGAAGACCGTCTAAGAGGCACCGTCTTTAGTGAAGAAGCGATTAAGCCCCTCATGGAAAAAGAACCGCTGGATGAATATTTTTTCAATATTACCGT